>NZ_JADPJF010000022.1:52215-56820 GCF_023073295.1 Bradyrhizobium sp. 23
GCGAAAATCCCTCGGCTTCTTCGCGGAGGCGCCGGTCAAGGGGCACGGCACGGGCTCGACGCGCGGATTGTTCGAACGTGCCGCGACGCCGGGGGATGCTCAGTATCAGGCGTCCGCCGAGGTGATCGGCAACCCGCATAACCAGACGCTGAACGTGGCCGTGCAATGGGGCATCATCGGGGTCGCCGCTCTCTACGCCATCTGGATCCTGCATCTGCTGTTGTTTCGCGGCGACGGGCTCGCAAACTGGGTCGGCCTCCTGGTCGTGGTCCAGAACGTCTTCACCTCGCTGTTCAACTCCCATCTGTTCGACTTCCACGAGGGCTGGATGTACGTCATCGGCGTCGGCGTTGCCGGCGGCATGGTGATCCGGGCCCAGCAGGCCGGGGCGAAAGCGGCGGAAGCAGGTTCCTGAACGGCCGGCCGGATGGCAAACCTTGACTGACAAGCCTTGACTGGCATGTCCGGCCGAGATGGGTTATCAGCGCGATCAGGTTGCATCTAACTGGATTTTCGGTCAGCGGATGACGCGTCTTTCGCATCTCACCTTGCGCAATTTCATGATCGCGCTCCACGACCTGCTGGCGACCGCCGCGGCGCTGTTCGCCGCCTTCTATTTGCGCTTCGAGGGCGGCGACGGCTTCTTCGACCGCCTGCCGCTGCTGATTCAGATCCTGCCCTATTTTCTCGCCTTCAGCGTGGTCGTGTTCTTCGTCTTCAACTTGACCACGACGAAATGGCGCTTCATCTCGCTGCCCGACGCGCTGAACATCATCCGCGTCGCGACCGTGCTGACGGTTGCGCTCCTGGCGCTCGACTACATCTTCGTCGCCCCCAACGTCCGTGGCGCCTTCTTCCTCGGCAAGGTGACCATCGTCCTCTATTGGTTCCTCGAGATCTCCTTCCTCAGCGCGTTGCGCATGGCCTACCGCTATTTCCGCTATACGCGGGTTCGGCGTCACGCCCGCACCGGAGATGCCGCGCCGACGCTGCTGATCGGCCGCGCCGCGGATGCCGAGGTGCTGTTGCGCGGAATCGAGAGCGGGGCGATCAAGCGCATCTGGCCGGTCGGCGTGCTGTCGCCGTCGAGTTCCGATCGCGGCCAGTTCATCCGCAACGTCCCGGTTCTGGGCGGCGTCGACGACATCGAGGATGTCATCGCCGACTTCACGAAGCGCGGCAAGGGGATCGCGCGCGTCGTGATGACGCCGACGGCATTCGAGCCGGAGGCCCATCCCGAATCGATCCTGATGCGGGCGCGCAAGCTCGGCGTGATCGTGAGCCGCATGCCCTCGCTCGAGAGCGGCGATACGCCACGGCTCACGGCCGTCGCCGTCGAGGACCTGCTGCTGCGGCCGAGCGAAAAGATCGACTATGCGCGGCTCGAGGCCCTGATCGAGGGCAAGGCGGTGATCGTCACCGGTGGAGGCGGCTCGATCGGTTCCGAGATCTGCGAGCGTGTCGTCGCGTTCGGCGCCGCGCGCCTTCTGATCGTGGAAAATTCCGAGCCGGCGCTCTACGCGATCACGGAGACGCTCGCGGCGCTCGGCACTGCTGCTTCGATCGAAGGGCGGATCGCTGACATCCGCGACCGTGAGCGCATCATGCGCCTGATGGCCGAGTTCAAGCCGGACATCGTGTTCCATGCCGCCGCGCTCAAGCACGTGCCGATCCTCGAGCGCGACTGGAGCGAGGGCGTCAAGACCAACATCTTCGGCTCGATCAACGTTGCCGATGCCGCGCACAGCGCCGGCGCCGAAGCCATGGTGATGATCTCGACCGACAAGGCGATCGAGCCGGTGTCGATGCTCGGCCTGACCAAGCGCTTCGCCGAGATGTATTGCCAGGCGCTCGACCATGATCTTGCGGCGGGTCACGGCGGCGCCAGGCGGTCGATGCGGCTGATCTCGGTCCGGTTCGGTAACGTACTCGCGTCGAACGGCTCGGTGGTGCCGAAGTTCAAGGCCCAGATCGATGCCGGCGGTCCCGTGACGGTCACGCACCCCGACATGGTCCGCTACTTCATGACCATCCGCGAGGCCTGCGATCTCGTCATCACGGCGGCAACGCATGCGCTCGGAACGCAGCGCTCGGACGTGTCCGTCTACGTGCTCAACATGGGCCAGCCGGTGAAGATCGTCGATCTCGCCGAGCGCATGATCCGTCTCTCGGGCCTGCAACCCGGCTACGACATCGAAATCGTGTTCACGGGCATGCGGCCCGGCGAACGCCTGCACGAAATCCTGTTCGCCTCCGAGGAGCCGACCCGCGAGATCGGCGTCGCCGGCATCATGGCCGCGCAGCCGAACGAGCCGCCGATGCAGACGCTGCGCAAATGGATTGCGGCGCTGGAGCAGGCGATCGCGCGCGACGATCGGGCCACCATCAGGACCATCCTGAAGGACGCGATTCCGGAATTCGGGTCGACCGCGGCCTGATCATGCAGCCTCGAGGCAAGATCGTCGTGGCGAGCCAGCATTACCCGCCTGATCCGAGCACGACCGCGGCGATCATGGCCGAGATCGCCTGCCGCATCGCCGGGGATCACGAGGTCGTGGTGCTGTCGGGCTCACCGGGCGCGTTGCCGGCCTCGCAGACCGGCCCGGGCAAGCCGCGGGTCGTCGCCGTCAAGAACCGGATGGCGGGCAAGGCGGCGCTGGTGCGGCGCGGCGCCTCCGAGCTGCTGTTCGCGGTGCGCACGTTCCTGGCGTTGACACGGGAGCTGAGGCGAGGCGACGTCGTGCTCACCGTCACCGCACCGTTCATGCTGCCTTACGCGGTCGCGGCGGCGGCGAGGCTGAAGGGTGCGCGTTCGGCGCTGATCATGCACGACCTCTTCCCGGACGTGCTGGTGATGGCGGGCCTGCTGAAGCCCGGTTCGATCGTGGCCATGACGATGCGTGTCGCCAACAGTCTGATGTTCCGCGCGCTCAATGCCGTCATCACCATCGGCCGCGATGCGGAACGGCCGCTGCTGAGCTATTCCGGCATGACGCGAAACAAGATCCGCTTCATCCCGAACTGGGCGACGCTCGTGGCCGCACCCCGGCCGGTGACGGCGGATAATCCGTTCCGCAAAGCGCTCTCGGCGGATTTCGTTGTCGGCCTGTCGGGCAATCTTGGCTTCACCCATGATCCGGAGATCGTGTTCGAGGCGGCGCGCCTTTTAAGGGCCGAGCCTGGCATCCATTTCCTGCTCTCTGGCTGGGGCATCGGATTCGAGCGGTTGAAGCAGTTGCAGACTGAGGCGAACTTGCCCAATGTCTCCTTCGTGGGACGGGTCGAGGATGCCGAGCTCGAACCATTCCTGGCGGCTGCCAATCTCTGGATCATTCCGTACCGGAAGGACGTTGCGGGGGTGTCGGTGCCGAGCCGGTTCTACAATCTGCTGGCGGTCGGCCGTCCCGTGGTGCTGGTCTCCGAACCGGAGGCCGAGGCCGCGTTGACCGTGGTGGAGAACGGGCTGGGCTGGGTCGTGACGCCGGGCCGTGCCGATCAACTGGCCGAGGCGATCCGCGCGGCGTCTCGCTCCGACGGTGTCGCCTTTGCGGAGCGTGCGGTGAAGGCGGCGGCGAAGTTCGATCGCGCCACCGCGATGAACGCCTATGCCGCCCTGGCCGACGAATTGTTGCGCAACCCCGAACTGCCGGAGCAACGATGAACGAGCGCAAGCCAGTCGTGCTGGTGACGGGGCGAGCGGTTTCGTCGGCCGTCATGTCGTGCCCGCGCTGGCGCGCGAGGGCTGGTCGATCCGCCGCGCGGCGCGCTTGGCCGGAAGGCATCGACGACGAGGTCGTGATCGAAACGATCGGCCCCGAAACCGACTGGCAGGCCGCGCTTGAAGGCGTCGACGCCGTCATTCATCTCGCCGCGCGGGTGCATCACAAGCACGAGGAGCACGCGGTCCAGCTCTATCGCAACGTCAACATTGCCGGCACGCTGCACCTGGCGGGTAGCGCGGCGACGGCCGGGGTGCGCCAGTTCATCTTCATCAGCACCGTTCTCGTGCACGGTCGCACCAATGACGGCCGCGCGCCGTTCAGCGAGGACGACGTCCTGACGCCGCGCGGTCTCTACGGCATGTCCAAGGCCGCGGCCGAAGCGGGCTTGAAGACGCTGGCGCGCGACAGCGCCATGAAGATCTCGGTGATCAGGCCGCCGCTGGTCTATGGTGCGGGCGCCAAGGGCAATTTCGCGCTGCTGACGCGTGCGGTGAGTTTGGGGTTGCCGCTGCCCTTTGCCGCCATCCGCAATCACCGCGCCTTCCTCGCCGTGCAGAATCTGTCGTCGTTCATCCAGCGCCGGCTCGCCCATCCCGACCCCGCCAGCAATTTCGAGGTCTTCCTGGTGGCTGACAGGGAACAGGTCTCGACGCCCGAGTTCATCGAGCGCCTGGCCCATGCATCCGGCAAGAACCCCCGGCTGTTCGGCATGCCGCCCGACCTGCTCAGCAAGCTTCTCATCGTGATGGGGCGGCAGGAAACGCATGACAGCCTGATCGGCTCGCTCGAGCTCAACGTCTCCAAGGCGATCGCGACCGGGTGGCAGCCACAAGTCACTCTGGACAAGGGCTTGCGGCTTGCGCTGTTGGCTCAGGACAGCTGA
>NZ_JADPJF010000022.1:56909-57621 GCF_023073295.1 Bradyrhizobium sp. 23
AGAACCGTCGCAGCACGAATCCGACTGCGACGGCGCCTGCCAGCAGCGCGAGGATCGTGATCGCCGTCGCACCGGCACGAATGGTGACGACAGCAAGCAGCGCAAGCACGAGATTGAGGGCGAAGACCTCGCCAATCACCCGCCGGACCGTGAAACCATTGTCGGTGGCGCGCTGGTAAAAATGCGAGCGATGTGCCGACCAGAATTGCTCGCGCCTGGCGATGCGCCGGAACAGCGTGATGGTGGAATCCACGAGGTAATAGGCCGGCAGCAACAGCGCCGCGGCGGGCTGCCCGCGCCAGGCGAGCTCGAGCAGGCACCAGCCGAGCAAAAGGCCGATCGGCAGGCTGCCAACATCGCCCAGGAAGACTTTTGCGACCGGCTTGTTGAACGGCGCAAAGCCGAGCATGGCGCCGCACAGCGCCGCGGCGATCAGCGCGGCCGGCCACGACAGATCGCCGAGCAGTCCCAGCAGCAGCAGCGCCGCGGTGACCGGCACCACTTCCGCCACCGTCATCAGGTCGAGCCCGTCCATGAAGTTGACGAGGTTCACGAACCACACACCCGCCAGCAGGATCAGTCCGCGCTCCAGCGCGAGCGGCAGCGCCGGCACGATGCGCGCGGTCTCGGGCGTGGTGAACACGACGGCGCCGACGGCTGCGGCCTGCAGCACGAGCCGTACCAGCACCGGCAGCGACTTGATGTCGTCGGC
>NZ_JADPJF010000022.1:57713-58713 GCF_023073295.1 Bradyrhizobium sp. 23
GATCAAGACCGTCGCAGCGATCAACGCCGGCGGAATCGCGACGTTCGCCCAGACTGCCCAGGCTGATGCGACCAGCAGCGTCGCTGATATCACGGCAATGCCCGCACCCTGCGGGGTCGGGATGCGATGAGAGGACCGCGCGTTGGGCCGCGCCAATGCGTAACGCTGGAGCAGGGGGCGGCTGGTCCAGGTGATGACGCCCGACACCAGCGCGGCAATCGCAACGGCAAGCAGCGAGGGGACGGCGCCGAGCGCATCGATGGCCGCGCTCACTCCGGCACTCCGAGGGGCGCCGATCCCTGCGCGGCTTTCTCGGCGCTGAGGATCCAGACCAGACCGCCGATCGCGCCGACGATGAAGTACACGGCGCCGAACAGCAGCGAGACGTTGACCCCCTCGTTTGCGGCCAGGCCCGCGAAGCCGAACGCGAGGCCCATGGTGGCTTCCCGCACGCCCCAGCCGGCGATCGAGATCGGCATCATCGTGATCAGCATCACCGGCGGCACGAGCATAAAGACGTCGCTGAATCCGACCGGCGCGGCGATCGACTGCACGACGCACCAGGCGACCACGACGGCCAGCACATGCACGGCGAGCGACAGGATCACGACGGCCGGTCCGCGCGAGCGGCTGAAGATCACTCGGTTGGCGATCACGGCACAGGCGTGGATGTGATGCGTGGCCCACCAGGTTTTCAGCCAGTGCCATTTCAGCGCGCCGAAGACCAGAAAGCCGAGGCCACCCGCGAGCGCCGCGAGGTCGACGAGCAGCAGCGCCGAGCGCCCGTGCGGATCAGCGATGAGGCCGTAGCTCCAGGGCAGGCTCGCGACGATCATGATCGCGAGCGCGATCAAACCGATCGCGCGGTCGACGAAGATCGAGTAGGTCGCAGCGCGCCAGCCGGCGCCGGCGCGCGCGACGAGCCACAGCCGGACCGCATCGCCGCCGATCGCCGAGGGCAAGGTCTGGTTGAAGAACGATCCGATCACGTTGTAGCGCA
>NZ_JADPJF010000022.1:58791-87916 GCF_023073295.1 Bradyrhizobium sp. 23
CGGCCGAGCTCGAGCGGGGCGCCGCATGCGGCGCTGATCTCGCGCCAACGCAACACGCCGACGAAGATTTGCAGGAACGTGACGGCGATCGCCAGGCCGATCCAGAACAGGCTGGTCACGGTGAAGCGCGAAAACAGTTCGGACAGATCGACCTTGCGCAGCGCCAGGTACAGCAGCGCTCCGGAAATCAGGATCTTGGCCGTCGACAGCAGGATTCGGCGCATTTCGCCCGCATGAACAAGGAGTTTGAAGCAACCCGACGCAAGGCGCCGAATTCGGCCGCTTTGGTATGGTTTTGGCGCCGATCTTGCAATAGCGGTGATCAGGAGCCCGTATGCAGGGCGGCGGGGCTATTGCGGCCCCGTCGATGTGGAGGCTAAAGAGGCGCCGCGGGCGAAAGATCGAGCGACGGATCGGGCGAAGCGGTCCTTGGGAACAGGATGAGGGATCACCGCAGATCGTCCGGCTGCCGCAAATGCGCCGTCTAAGGTCTACAATGTCGGCAATCACCACCCGGAAGAGCTGATGCACGTCGTCGGAGTTCTGGAGCCGGAGCTGGGTCGGACGGCGATCAAAGAATTGCTGCCGAGAGACCTTTTGGAAACGTTCGCGGATGTCGAGGATCTGATGCGCGATACCGGCTTTGCACCGTCAACGCCGATCGCACACGGAGTTCGTAATTTTGCCACCTGGTATCGGAACGACTTCAAGGTTTGAAATGACGATGGACAAACGCATTATCCCCCTGATCATGTGCGGCGGTGCCGGAACGCGGCTGTGGCCGGCTTCGCGCGAGGTGCGCCCCAAGCAGTTCCTGCCGCTGTTCGGCACGCGCTCGACCTTCCAGGACACGCTGTTGCGCGTCTCGGAGGCTTCGCTGTTCGATCGCCCGATCGTCATCACCAATGCCTCCTATCGCTTCATGGTGCTGGAGCAGCTCGCCGAAATCGGCATCGAGGCCGATGTGATCCTCGAGCCGATGCGGCGCGATTCCGGTCCTGCGATCGCCGCCGGCGCGGTGTTCGCGCAGAACCGCGCCAGTGAGGCGATCGTGCTCGCGCTCGCCGCCGACCACGTGGTGCAGGACAATGCCGCGTTCGTCGCGGCGTGCCGCCAGGGCCTCACTGCCGCAGGCGCCGGGCGCATCGTCACGTTCGGCGTCAAGCCGGAGCGGCCGGCGACCGAATACGGCTATATCAGCCCGGGCGAGGTCATCTCCGGCGAGGTGCACGCGGTCGCGCGCTTCGTCGAGAAGCCGGATGCCGTGAAGGCGGCCGACTACCTCAATTCCGGCTATCTCTGGAACAGCGGCAACTTCATGTTCCCGGCCAGCGTATTGCTGGACGAATACCGCAAGGTCGATGCGGCGAGCGTGGAGGCGATTTCCAATGCCGTGACCAATGCCGGCCGAGATCTCGGCTTCGTGACGCTGGAGCCCGAGGCGTTCGGCGCGGCCAAGGCGATCTCGATCGACTATGCGGTGATGGAGAAGACCGCGCGCGCCGCGGTCGTGCCGGTGTCTTGCGGCTGGTCCGACGTCGGCTCCTGGCACGCGGTGTGGGAATTGTCGGACAAGGACGCGCAAGGCAATGCTTCGCATGGCAGTGCGGTGTTCGAGGATTCCCGCAACTGCAACGTCACCACCGACTCTGCGCTGGTCGCGCTCGAAGGTGTCGACGATCTCATCGTGGTGGCGACCGCGGACGCAGTGCTGGTCTCGCGTCAGAAGGATGCCAACGGGCTGAAGCGGCTGGTCACGAAACTCAAGGCGGTCGCGCCGAAGGTCACCGAGGAGCACCTCAAGGTGCATCGGCCCTGGGGCAGTTACCAGTCGGTCGACAATGGCGAGCGCCACCAGGTCAAGCGCATCGTGGTGAAGCCGGGCGGGCGTCTGTCGCTGCAGAAACACCATCATCGCGCCGAGCACTGGATCGTGGTCCGCGGCACCGCCCGCGTCACCGTCAACGACACCGTCAAAAGCGTGCACGAGAACGAGTCCATCTACATCCCGATGGGCGCGGTGCACCGGATGGAGAACCCCGGTAAAATCATGCTGGAGCTGATCGAGGTCCAGACGGGAAGCTATCTCGGGGAAGACGACATCATCCGGATTGAAGACGACTATCAAAGGTCCTAACCAGCACACTCCGAATCACGCGACCCGGGCCAAAAGAGTGGTCTCTTCCAGAGGCTTAAGGCCCGGGAAACGTGTAACTTTTTGAATCAAATCGTGTCCGGACCGCTAGCTCCGCATTCGCCACAAATGTGGCGTCCGTGCTAGAAGCGCCCCGGGGATTTGCGTTGAATCGGGGTTTACTCAAATGAGTTCCACAGGATCTGCACCGGCAAAGGCCGGCTTGCGCGTCGGCGTCATTGGCGCCGGCGTGATGGGCAGCAACCACGCGCGCGTGCTCGCGGGTCTTCCCGGCGTCAGCCTGGTCGGCGTCGTCGATCCTTCGCCGGCACATCGCACGCGGGCGATGGAGCTTGCCAATTGCGCGAGCTTTGAGACGCTCGACCAGCTGCTGGTCGAAGGCGTCGATGCCGTCACCATTGCGGCGCCGACCCATCTGCATCACGAGGTCTCGCTCGCCTGCATCGCCAAGAACATCCACGTGATGGTCGAGAAGCCGATTGCGTCCACGGTCGCGGAAGGCCGCGAGATCGTCACGGCTGCGCAAAAGGCCGGCGTGACGCTGATGGTCGGCCATGTCGAGCGCTTCAATCCAGCCGTTGCCGCCGTCAAGCAGGCGATCGCGGGCGAGGATATTCTGTCGATCGCGATCACGCGCGTCGGCCCATTCCCGCCGCGCATGTCCAATGTCGGCGTCGTCATCGATCTTGCCGTGCACGACATCGATCTGATCCGCTGGTTCACTGAATCCGACATCGTCGAGGTGCAGCCGCAATTGTCGAGTGCGGTCGCCGAGCGCGAGGACATCGCGCTGCTCCAATTCCGCACCGCCAACGGCGTGCTCGCCCACATCAACACCAACTGGCTGACGCCGTTCAAGGCGCGCAGCGTCACGGTCGCGACCCGCGGCAAATACGTGATGGGCGATCTCCTGACGCGCCAGGTCACCGAATGTTTCGGCTTCAAGCCTGACGGCAGCTATTCGATGCGGCATCTTCCGGTCGGCCATGACGAGCCGCTCCGCGCCGAACTGATCGCGTTCCTCAAGGCCGTGCGCAACGGCGAGACGCCGGCGGTCACCGGTGACGAGGGCGTCGCCAGCCTCGAGATCGCGACGCAGTGCCTGGAAACGCCGTCGCGGCCCGCCGCCAAGTCGTCCGCCCTCAAGGGCCCGCGCCGCGTCGCCGGCTGATCCCATTCCATGTTGACCGATCAAAACCCGCAAGGCGCCATGAACCAGCATCTGCGTTCCGAACCCATTCCCTTCATCGACGTCGCCTCGCAGCGCCGCCGGCTCGGCGACTCGCTCGATGCCGCCGTGAAGCGCGTTCTCGATCATTGTCAGTTCGTCAACGGCCCTGAAGTCGCCGAGCTCGAGAAGCAGCTTGCGGCCTATTGCGGCGCCAAACACGTCATCGGCTGCGCCAGCGGCACCGACGCGATCCTGATGGTGATGATGGCGAAGAATGTCGGGCCTGGCGACGCCGTCCTGTGTCCGTCCTTCACCTTCATCGCGACCGCTTCGCCGGTGGCGCGGACCGGCGCGACGCCGGTTTATGTCGATGTTGACGAAGCGACCTTCAACATGAGTCCGGAATCGCTCAAGCGCGGCATCGCGACCGCCCGCAAAGCCGGCCTCAAGCCGGTCGCGGTGATTCCGGTCGATTTGTTCGGCCAGCCCGCCGATCACGATGCCATCGCGGAGATCGCCAAGGCCGAAGGCCTGTTCGTGCTCGATGACGCAGCCCAAGGCTTTGGCGCGAGCTACAAGGGCCGCAAGCTCGGCACGTTGGCACTCGCCACCGCGACCAGCTTCTTCCCGGCAAAGCCGCTCGGCTGCTTCGGTGACGGCGGCGCGATCTTCACCGATGACGACGAGCTCGCGGCGACGCTGCGCAGCATCCGTGTGCACGGGCAGGGCGTCGACAAATACGACAACGTCCGCCTCGGCCTGACCGGCCGGCTCGACACCATGCAGGCCGCGATCCTGATCGAGAAGCTGAAGATCTTCGACGACGAGATCGCCGCCCGCAACAAGGTCGCCGAGCGCTACGCGCGCGGTCTCGGTAATGTGGTCACCGTGCCGCGCGTGGCGCCCGGCAATACGTCGGTCTGGGCGCAGTACACGATCCGCCTTCCTGAGGGCACCGACCGCGACGGCTTTGCCGCCGCGCTGAAGGCCCAGGGCGTGCCGACGGCTATCTATTATGGCAAGTCGATGCATCAGCAGACGGCCTACAAGCAGTACCCGGTCGCAGAGGGCGGTCTGCCGGGCTGCGAGAGCCTGTCGCAGGACGTCATCAGCCTGCCGATGCATGCCTATTTGACCGAAGCCGATCAGGAGCGAATCATCGCGGCCGTGCGCGGCGCGCTTTCAACCTGAATTCGCCGTTTTGCTGCGCGAGCTCTTCCTTTAGAAGGGAACGATGCTCGGACGTATCTTCACGGTTGGTGGTTACACGCTGCTCTCGCGGCTGACGGGGTTTGCCCGCGACATCATGCTTGCGGCGATTCTCGGCGCCGGCCCCGTGGCCGACGCCTTTTTCGTGGCGCTGCGGCTGCCCAACCATTTCCGTGCGATCTTCGCCGAGGGCGCCTTCAACGCCGCCTGGGTGCCGGCCTATGCGCACGTGCACGGTGAGCGCGGGGAGGGGGCGGCAAGATTGTTCGCCGACCGCATCTTCACGCTGCTGCTGGCCTCGCAGGTGGTGCTGCTGATCGTCGCCTGGCTGTTCATGCCGCAAGCCATGAGCATTCTGGCGCCCGGCTTCTCCGAGGACGCCGAGCAGCGCAAGCTCGCGATCGAGCTGACCCGGATCACCTTTCCCTATCTGCTGCTGATCACGCTGGTGACGCTCTATGGCGGCATGCTCAACGTGATGCAACGCTTCGCGAGCGCCGCAGCCGCCTCGATCTTCCTCAACATCTCGATGATGATGACGCTGGCGCTTGCCGCCTGGTTTCCCGGCGCGGGCCACGCCGCCGCCTGGGGCGTCCTGATCTCGGGTTTTTTGCAGTATTTCCTGCTCGCCGGCGATCTCGCCCGCCATGGCGGCCTGCCGCGCTTTGCGCCGCTCAAGCTCGACGAAGACGTCCGCGCATTCTTTAAAGCACTCGGGCCGGCGACGCTGGGCTCGATGGGCACGCAGCTCGCGCTGTTTGCCGACACCATCATCGCGACTTTCCTGCCGGCGGGCGCGCTGTCGGCGCTGTATTACGCCGACCGTCTCAACCAGCTCCCGATCGGCGTGATCGGCATTGCCATCGGCACGGTGCTGCTGCCGGAGATGTCGCGGCGGATCACGGCCAACGATCATGACGGCGCGATGAAGGCGCAGCGCCGCGCGTTCGATTTCACGCTGCTGTTCTCGGTGCCGTTCGTCGCCGCCTTCCTCACCGTGCCCGACGCGATCATGCGCGCGCTGTTCGCCCGCGGTGCGTTCTCGAAAGCCGATGCCGCCGCTGCCGGCGCCACGCTCGCGGCCTATGCCATCGGCCTCATTCCTTTCGTACTGATCCGCAGCGCGGTCGCGACCTTCTACGCACGCAAGGACACGGCGACGCCGGTACGGGCATCGCTGACCGGCATCGCGGTCAACGTCGCCTTGAAAATTGCCTTGATGGGATCGCTGGCCCAGATCGGGCTTGCGCTGGCTACTGCCGTCGGCGTGTGGACCAACCTGCTGCTGGTACTGTTCTTCGCGGTGCGGCGAGGCTTTCTCGTGCCGGACCGCGCCTGGCTGTTGTCGCTCTTCAAATTCCTGCTGACCGGGATTATCCTGGCCGCCGCCTTCTGGCTCATCGCGCGCTTCAGCAGTCCTTCGTTGGGCTCGATGCACTTCCGGGACGAATTGACGCTGCTTCTGCTGGCCGTCGGAGGTACGATCGTCTATGCGCTCGCCATCCTTGCGCTGTTCGGGCGCCGCTGGCTGGTCTCACTGGTGCGGGGTTAAATTTTTCATGTTTTCAACGCATTGACGGCTCGACCTTGTCGGCACGGGCCAGTCTCGATCGTCCTTGGATGGACACATCTCGGAAGTGCGGCGGATGGACCCTGCACAATTGACGTGATGCCGTCACCTCGAGCCCGCAAAATTCGAACCAGGAGCACTGTTTATGAGGATCACCGTCGAAACCAACGTAGCAGCCCCCATCGATCAGGTCTGGCGCGCTTATACGACGCCTGCCGACATCATGAAGTGGAACGCCGCGTCCGACGACTGGCATACGACCAAGGCGACCGTCGACCTGCGAGAAGGCGGTGTCTTCTCATCGCGCATGGAGGCCAAGGACGGCAGCATGGGCTTTGACTTCGCCGGTACCTACACGAAAATCGTCGAGCACAAGCGTATCGAATACGCGTTCGGCGAGCGAAAAGCCGAAGTCGAGTTTGTGCCCGGCCCGAAGGGCATTCTGGTGCGCGTGGTCTTCGATGGCGAATTGACGCATTCGGTCGAGCAGCAGCAAGGCGGTTGGCAGGCAATCCTCGACAACTTCGCACGATACCTGGAAGCGAAGCAGACGAAGTCGTGAAGGCGTTTAGAGGGGAAAAGAGTGCCAGAGCAGGGTGCTCGCCCCAAAGATGCAACCGACGTCAACACATCTCTTGATTTTGCGCGATTGTTGTGGTAATCGCGTCGCATGATCAAATCAGTGCGCAAACTCAACCGCAACCACATGACCCGCTTCGGCCGGGCCGTGGAAGGAGTCGCGCGCTAGAAATTCGACGACGACATCTTTTCACCAGGCCCCGCCGGCATCGGACGGGGCCTTTTGTTTGGCCACGCTTCCCTGCCGGCACAACAGCAGGAGCGTCCGATGCCACCCCAACAGACGATCATGACATCCGAGACGGAGAGGCTCCCCCTCGAGCTTGCCTCGACGTGGAGCATCCCAGGCTTGCTCGCGCGATACTGGCGTGCGCTCCAGGACTGGCGCTGGCGGCACGGCCCACAAATCGCCTTGCGGGACCTGAGTGACCGGGAGCTGATGGATATCGGCCTGACGCGCGGCGAGATCGACTACTTTACGCCGGAACGGGCTATCGATGCGCTGAGAGATCGCGCGTCGCAGCCGTGGGGCCGTGGTGTGATGTAAATGATGAGCCATCCGAAGCGGACATGCGCTTTGTGAGCAAGCAGCCGTCAGCACGGCTGCTTGTTCTCAGGCGTGCACTGCGGGCGGGTTCGGCAACTATCATGCCATCAAGCGGACCGTTCCTCACGGCGAAATGACCGAGTTGCGGCGCTCCCGTTCCATCCTGCTCTGACAGGTGAGGGCGCTGGACGGTTTTCGCATGGCTAAACCCGTTTGCCTTGCCAGTTTTTCCACGGCAATATGCCGGCAAAACAACCATGAGAAACGGGACGAGAAAAATGGCGGCTCCCATCAAGTTTGGCGTTGGCCAAAGCGTGTTGCGCAAGGAGGATGACGCGCTCATCCGCGGCAAGGGTCGCTATACCGACGATTATGCGCCGCAGGCCGTGCTTCACGCCCTGATGCTGCGCTCGCCGCATGCGCATGCCAAATACACCATCGATGCGAGCCGCGCCCGCACCCTTCCCGGCGTCGCGCTGATCCTGACCGCCGATGACGTTGGGGATCTCGGCAATCTGCCCTGCCTGTTCAATCTCGAGACAGATCCCTTCACCGGCCCGCCTTACCCGATCCTCGCCAAGGACGAGGTGCGCCATGTCGGCGATTCCATCGCCTTCGTGGTCGCCGAGACCATCGACCAGGCCCGCGACGCGATCGAGGCGATCGAGGTCAAATGGAGCCCGCTGCCGGCAGTGACCGGCGTCGTCAACGCCGTGAAGAAGGGCGCGCCGCAGGTCTGGCCGGACAAGCCCGGCAACGTGCTGTTCGACGTCTCGATCGGTGACAAGAAAGCGACCGAAGCTGCCTTTGCAAAAGCGCATGCGGTGGCCGAGATCTCGATCGTCAATCCGCGCGTGGTCGCGAACTTCATGGAGACGCGCGCGGCGGTGTGCGAATACGACGCCAAGCGCGACCATCTGACGCTGACGGTCGGCAGCCAGGGCAGCCATCGCCTGCGCGATATCCTCTGCCAGAACGTGCTCAACATTCCGACCGACAAGATGCGGGTGATCTGCCCCGACGTCGGCGGCGGCTTCGGCACCAAGCTGTTTCCCTATCGGGAATACGCCCTGTTGGCAGTCGCCGCGCGAAAGCTGAAGAAGGCGGTGAAATGGGCGGCCGACCGCACAGAGCATTTCATGGGCGACGCGCAGGGCCGCGACAACGTCACCACCGCGAAGATGGCGCTGGCCGAGGACGGCAAGTTCCTCGCGATGGATTGCGACCTGATGGGCGACATGGGCGCGTATCTGTCGACCTTCGGGCCCTATATCCCGCATGGCGGCGCCGGCATGCTGCCGGGCCTCTACGACATCCAGGCGTTCCACTGCCGGGTGCGCACCATCTTCACCAACAGCGTGCCGGTCGATGCCTATCGCGGCGCCGGGCGGCCTGAGGCTGCTTACGTCATCGAACGCCTCGTGGACGCCTGCGCGCGAAAACTCGACATGACGGTGGATGCCATCCGCCGCAAGAATTTCATCCAGCCGAAGGCGCTGCCCTACAAGACCGCGACCGGCAAGGTCTACGATTCCGGCGACTTTGCCGCGCATCTGAAGCGCGCGATGGAGATCGCCGAGTGGAAGGATTTTGGCAAGCGTGCCAAGGCGGCCAAGAAGAACGGCCTGATCCGCGGCATCGGACTTGCGAGCTATGTCGAGGTCTGCGGCACCATGGGCGAGGAGACCGCCAATGTGCGGATGGACCCCAATGGCGATATCACGGTCCTGATCGGCACCCAGTCGAGCGGGCAGGGCCATCAGACGGCCTATGCGCAGATCGTTGCCGAGCAGTTCGGCGTGGCGCCCGAGCGCGTGCACGTCCACCAGGGCGACACCGATATGATCGCCACGGGGCTCGGCACCGGCGGCTCGGCTTCGATCCCGTCGGGCGGTGTCAGCGTCGAGCGCGCGACCCGCGAGCTCGGGCAGAAGCTGAAGGAAATCGCGGCCCAGGCGCTGGAAGCCAGCGCCGGCGACCTCGAGATCACCGACGGCATTGTGCGCATCGCCGGCACCGACCGCTCGATCTCGTTCGCCGATCTCGCCAAGCGACCCGGCGCGGATCTCTCGAAGCTGAACGCGAGCGCGACCTTCACCAGCGCCGACGGCACCTATCCCAACGGCACCCATGTCGCGGAGGTCGAGATCGATCCGGCCACCGGCATCATCAAAATCGTCAACTACGTGATCGTCGACGATTTCGGCATGACGCTCAATCCGCTGCTGCTGGCCGGCCAGGTCCATGGCGGCGCCATGCAGGGCATTGGCCAGGCGCTGATGGAGCAGGTGGTCTATGGCGCGGGCGACGGCCAGCTCGTCACCGCGACCTTCATGGACTACGCGCTGCCGCGCGCGGCGGACGGGCCGGCCTTCGTGTTCGAGACCGCCAACGTTCCGTGCAAGACCAATCCGCTGGGGGTGAAGGGGGCGGGCGAGGCCGGCGCGATCGGATCCTGCCCGGCCGTCGTCAACGCCATCGTCGACGGGCTCTGGCGCGAATACAAAATCGACCACATCGACATGCCGGCGACTCCGGAACGGGTGTGGATCGCCATCAACGAGCACCATCGCCGTCACAGCCTCTAAGCTGCGACCTCCCACGGCGGGAATAAACGCCCGTCGCCGGGTTCTATCCATGATGGCGCACCCCAAACTCTACGAGCGGAGAAACAAACCGATGAAACGGATGATGATTGTTGTGGGCATCCTCTCGCTGGGTGCGGGCGCCGTGATGGCGCAGCAGGAGATTGCCGTGCAGCAGGACAATCTCATGCGCTCGATCGCCAAGAACCAGTATGGCATCATCCAGAAGATGACGAAGGGCGATATCCCCTACGATCAGAAGGCCGTCGATCAGGCCATTGCCAGCATCGAGGCCGACGTCGCCAAGATCGCAAAGACCTTCGAGGTCAATCCCAAGCAGGACGTGGTGAACGCCACCTACGGTGCTTCAGCAAAAGTCTGGCAGAACAAGGCCGATTTCGACTCCAAGATTCCGCCGGTGCAGAAGGCGATCGCCGACGTCAAGGGCAAGATCAGCGATGTGGCGAGCCTGAAGGCCGCCTACACGGCTATCAACGAGCGCTGCAACGACTGCCATGAGACTTATCGGGTCAAGTTGAAGTAGCGGTCGGATTGCGCTTCGCTCCATCCGCGCTACTGTTGAGTCGAGAAAGGGCGGTTGCGAAAGCAGCCGCCTTTTCGGGAAATTCTATCCGCAAGGCCTGACGGATCGCTGCCGGAGCAGCTATCTTTGCTCCAGCCGCCGCGGCATTGGCGTGAGCTTTTGACCCTGACGCATCTCGCTCCTGACTGCGTCACGACATCAGGAGTTCCAACCCACGGCGAGTGCCTCAATCAGCAACAGCGAGACAAGCCATGGTAAAACCGTTCCCGTCGAAGACGCACATCGGCAACCATATGCTGCATCCGGAAACGCTGATGCTGACCTATGGCTACGATCCGCAATTGTCGGAAGGCGCCGTCAAGCCGCCGGTGTTCCTGACCTCGACCTTCGTGTTCAAGACGGCCGAGGACGGACAGGACTTTTTCGATTTCGTCTCCGGCCGGCGCGAGCCGCCGGAAGGGATGGGCGCGGGCCTGGTCTATTCACGCTTCAATCACCCCAACAGCGAAATCGTCGAGGACAGGCTCGCGATCTACGAGCGCACCGAGAGCTGTGCGCTGTTCTCGTCCGGCATGGCGGCGATCGCGACCACGACCCTGGCGTTCGTCCGCCCCGGCGACGTCATTCTACACTCGCAGCCGCTCTATGGCGGCACGGAAACGCTGCTGACGAATACGTTTGCGCGTCTGTCGATCGGCGCCGTCGGCTTCGCCGATGGCGTCGATGAAGCCGTGGTCAGCCAAGCCGCGGAGGAGGCCATGCGCAAGGGCCGGGTTTCGATGATCCTGATCGAAACTCCGGCCAACCCGACCAACGGGCTGGTGGACATCGCGATGATGCGGCGCGTTGCCGAGACCATCGGAAAGACGCAAGGACACGTTCCGATCATCGCCTGCGACAATACGCTGCTCGGGCCGGTGTTTCAGCGACCGATCGAACACGGCGCCGATATTTCCCTGTACTCGCTCACGAAATATGTCGGCGGTCATTCAGATCTGATCGCGGGCGCCGCGCTCGGCGCGAAGGCGGTGGTGAAAGGGATCAAGGCGCTGCGGGGCGCCATCGGCACCCAGCTCGATCCGCATTCCTGCTGGATGATCAACCGCTCGCTCGAGACGCTGAGCCTGCGCATGGAAAAGGCGGATGCGAATGCGCGCCTCGTGGCGGACTATCTGCGCGATCATCCCAAAGTGGCCAAGGTGCACTATCTCGGTCATCACGACGCGGCGTCGCCGGATGGACTTGTATTTGCGCGGCAATGCTCGGGGGCAGGGTCCACGTTCTCGTTCGACATCGTCGGCGGCAAGGCCGCGGCGATGAAGTTCCTCAACGCGCTGCAGATCCTCAAGCTGGCGGTGAGCCTTGGTGGAACGGAGTCGCTTGCGAGCCTGCCTGCCACCATGACTCATTCCGGCGTTCCCGCCGACATCCGCCGGAAGATCGGCGTGCTCGATTCCACGATCCGGCTGTCGATCGGCATCGAACACCCGTCGGATTTGATCGCCGACCTCGCGCAGGCGCTGAACGCAGCCGAACCTGAGGTGTGACGCCTGCGCCAGCGCTACGCGGAATCGAAAAGGGTGGCTGCGATGGCAGCCGCCCTTTTTGTTGGTCTGTGCGAAGCTTACTTCGTCACCTGACCGCGGATCTCGCCGCCCGGATTGGCCGCGGTGTGGATGTTGACGTAGAGCTTGCCGCCGAGCAGATCGGCGGCCTGCGCGTCGGTCAGTGTCGCCGAGCCCTCGGCCGGGCTGGTGGCAGCGCCTGGGATCGGGATCGCAACGCCGGCGTTCTTGCCGGGCTCGGCAGGTCCATGGAAATGGGCGGCGGTGGCGGGGCCGGACAGGCCGGAATAGGTGACCTTCCAGGACAGCTTCTTGCTGGCGGCGTCGTAATCCAGATCGGCCGTTCCGGTGCCGCTGCTGGTCGTTGCGGGGACCTCGGATTTGGCGTCGAGCGTTGCTTTCAGCTTTTCCGCGCTGGCCGAACCCGCAAAAGCAACGGCGCCAAGCACTGACATGGCGATGACGATCTTGTTCATGATTTTTCTCCCTGCTGAACCCGTTTGGGCTGCCAAACTTCCAACAGCCGGCATTGCAGTTTATTCCCGTTTCAAGCCGCGGTGGGCTAAATTCTTCGTGGCTGGAGCCGCGAGGACATCGGTCATAAGCTTCGCCGCGACGACGAAAGGACCGCATGTTGCGACGAACAATCCCCGTGGCGCTGCTCGCCGCACTCGCCGCGGCCGGCGT
Organism: Bradyrhizobium sp. 23; assembly: GCF_023073295.1. Classification (NCBI taxonomy): domain Bacteria; kingdom Pseudomonadati; phylum Pseudomonadota; class Alphaproteobacteria; order Hyphomicrobiales; family Nitrobacteraceae; genus Bradyrhizobium; species Bradyrhizobium sp. 23. Next base: position 71,404 of record NZ_JADPJF010000022.1, read on the forward strand.
CTATTGGTGGCTCAGCGCGCCGGTGGGGGCGGCCGCCGGCACCGCGCCTGCCCGCGTCCCTGATCTTGTCAATGGCCAGGTGATGTTCAACGCCGGCGGCTGCGCCTCATGCCATGCCGTCCCCGACCAGCCCGATCGTCTCAGGCTCGGCGGCGGCGTCGCGATCAAGTCCCCGTTCGGAACGTTCTATGCGCCGAACATCTCCTCCGATCCGACCGATGGCATCGGCAAATGGAGCGAGGCCGAATTCGTCAATGCGGTGATGCACGGAGTCTCGCCCGACGGACAGCATTATTTTCCGGCCTTTCCTTACACGTCCTATCAGCACGCCAGGCGCGAGGACGTGCTCGATCTCTTTGCGTACCTGAAAACGCTGCCGGCCGTCGCAGGCAAGGTGCGCGACCACGACGTGCCCTTTCCGTTCAACATCCGGCGCAACGTCGGCATCTGGAAATTCTTATTTCTGGATGGCAAGCCCTTCGTCGCCGACAGCGCGAAGTCACCGCAGTGGAATCGTGGCGCCTATCTCGTCAACAGTTTTGGCCATTGCGCGGAATGCCACAGCCCGCGCAACGGGCTTGGCGGCATCACCGCCGCACAACGCTTCGCCGGCGGTCCCAATCCGGAAGGCGAGGGATGGGTGCCTAACATCACCCAGAAGGGCCTCGGCGAGTGGAGCGCGAAGGATATTGCCTATGTCCTGAAGACCGGCGAATTGCCCGACGGCGACAGCGTTGGCGGCGCGATGACGCGGGTGATCAAGAACACCTCGCAATTGCCGGACGACGATCTCGCGGCGATGGCGGACTATCTCAAATCGCTGCCGCCGGTGGACGGTCCGCCCCGCCCCAAGCGCAAGGAGGGCGGCGCCTAATCGGGCCCCCTTTTCCGACGGTCAACTCGCGCCAAACGCCTTGAAGGTGATGATGGTGAGGGTGTCCTGGATGCCGGGTAGCACCTGCACCTTCTCGTTGACGAAGTGGCCGATATCGGTGTCGTTGTCGACGTAGAACTTCACCAGCAGATCGTATTGACCGGCCGTGGAATAGATCTCGGAGGCGATCTCGGCCTCGGCAAGCGCATTGGCGACCACATAGGACTGGCCGAGCTTGCATTTGATCTGGACGAAAAAGGGAACCATCGCGGTCACTCCGAAAGCATATCTGACGGCTAATAGGCCAAACCCGACCGGATTTAGCAAGCGAACTTGCTGGGTTGAGGCAGGCGCGCTAGGACGGGCCATGGCTTTGAGAACGCTGAAAGTCGCCCCATGATGACGCCTGTCGCGCTGACCATTGCCGGCTCCGATTCGAGCGGCGGCGCCGGCATCCAGGCCGACCTGAAGACCTTCGCCGCGCTCGGCGTTTTTGGCGCGTCCGCCATCACGGCGCTGACGGCGCAGAACACCCGTGGCGTCACCGGCATTCACGCGGTGCCCGCCGAATTCGTCACCGCGCAGATCGACGCGGTGTTTTCCGATCTCGAGGTCGGCGCGGTCAAGATCGGCATGGTGGCGCAAGCGACCAGCATCGATGCGATTGCGGCCGCGCTGTCGCGCTGGGTGCCCCGGCATATCGTGCTCGATCCCGTGATGGTGGCGACATCGGGTGATCGCCTGCTCGCGTCCGAAGCGGTCGACGCCCTGCGCATCAAACTGATGCCGCTGGCCTCGGTGATCACACCCAATCTGCCCGAGGCCGCGGCTCTGCTCGGCGAACCGGTCGCGGCCAGCGAGGCCGAGATCGAGAGCCAAGGGCGCCGGCTGCTGGCGCTCGGCTGCCGGGCGGTCCTGATCAAGGGCGGGCACGGCGAGGGCGCCGAGAGCATCGACTATCTCGTCAATGCCAGGACGACGATCGCGCTCGCCGCGCCGCGCGTTGCCACTCGCAACACCCATGGCACCGGCTGCTCGCTGTCCTCGGCGGTCGCCGCCGGGCTCGCCAGGGGCGAGGATCTCGAGCGTGCCGTGCGCAACGCCAAGACCTGGATCAGCGCGGCGATCGCGGCCGCCGACCGCTTCAGCGTCGGCCACGGACACGGCCCGATCCATCATTTCCACAAATTTTACTGAACGCCGCTCGCGAGCGCGCCGCCACTAGTCCTCCCGCTATGCAGCTCCGGGTTCTTGCGGAGGCCGCTGCGACGCCATGTCGCCTGATTGTCGCATGCGACTGATATTCGCGGGGTGGGCGAGGCAAGCGCGATTCGTATCCGAGGGTGCCTCAAGGGTTCAATTGGTCATCCCCCTGTCACGGGACATTGTTACAGGCTGGCGCATGGGAAGCTACGATGTGAGTGACGAGAGCCCGGAGCGGCGCTTTCGCACGTTGTTCATCTCCGACGTTCATCTCGGAGCCCGCGGTTCTCAAGCCGACCTTCTGCTCGATTTCCTGCGTTTCCATGATGCCGACACGATCTATCTCGTCGGCGATATCGTCGACGGCTGGGCGCTGAAATCGAGCTGGCATTGGCCCCAATCGCACAACGACCTCGTGCAGAAGCTTTTGCGCAAGGCGCGCAAGGGCGCCAAGGTCATCTATATCCCCGGCAATCACGACGAGTTCCTGCGCAACTATTACGGCACGCATTTCGGCGGCATCGACGTGGTCGAGAACACCGTCCACATCGGCGCGGACGGCAGGCGTTATCTCGTCATCCACGGTGACATCTTCGACCTCGTGGTGCAGAACGCACGCTGGCTCGCCCATCTCGGCGACAAGGCCTACGATTTCGCGATTCAGCTCAATCGCTTCGTCAACTTCTTCCGGCGCATGTTCAAGGTGCCGTATTGGTCGCTGTCGCAATGGGCCAAGCAGAAGGTCAAGAACGCCGTCAACTATATCGGCGCATTCGAGCAGGCACTCGCTGCCGAGGCACGGCGCCACGACGCCGACGGCGTGATCTGCGGTCACATCCATTACGCGGTGATCCGCGACGAGGGCGGAATCCGCTACATGAATTGCGGCGACTGGGTCGAGAGCTGTACGGCGCTGGTCGAGCACGACGACGGCCATTTCGAGATCATCATTTGGGCGGACCAGGCCGAGAAGCCGGCACAGGTCCCGCAGGTCGCAGCCAGAGCTGCATGACAAAGGCAGCCTGATGCGCATCCTGGTCGCGACCGACGCCTGGCACCCGCAAGTCAACGGTGTGGTTCGGACGCTGACCAAACTTGCCGACGCCGCCAAAAGTCTCGACGTCGAATTCTCGTTCCTGACGCCACAATCGTTCCGCACCTTTGCGATGCCGAGCTATCGGGACGTGCGGGTGGCCATGCCGCGCCCGGGCAGAATCGCGAAGCTGATCGAAGAGGCGCGCCCGGACAGCATCCACATCGCGACGGAGGGGCCGATCGGCCTGATGGTCCGCCGCTATTGCCGGCAGCGCAAGCTGCCCTTCACGACCAGCTTCCACACCCGCTTTCCCGAATATGTCCGCGCCCGCGTGCCGGTGCCGGGCTCGCTGATCTGGCGGGCGCTGCGCCGATTCCATAGCCCCAGCCGCGCCGTGATGGCGGCGACGCCGGCGCTCGCCAGTGAGCTGACCGAGCGCGGCTTCGACAATGTCGTGCTGTGGCCGCGCGGCGTCGACCCCCATCTGTTCCATCCCCGCGCGATTGATCTCTGCCTGCCGGCGCCGGTGTTCCTCTCGGTCGGCCGCGTTGCCGTGGAGAAGAATCTCGAGGCGTTCCTCGACCTCGAGCTGCCCGGCACCAAGGTGATCGTCGGTGACGGCCCGGCGCGTGTCGCGCTGGAGGAGGCCTATCCGGACGCGATCTTCCTCGGCGAAAAGCACGGCGAGGAGCTGGCGGACATCTATGCTGCGGCCGACGTCTTCGTATTTCCGAGCGAGACCGACACGTTCGGCCTGGTCCTGCTCGAAGCGCTGGCGAGCGGCCTGCCGGTCGCGGCTTTCCCGGTGAAGGGCCCCCGCGACGTGATCGGCGATGCGCCGGTTGGCGCGCTCGATCACGATCTGCGCAGCGCCTGCTTTGCCGCGCTCGACATCTCCCGGCAGGACTGCGTGGAATTCGCCGCCACCTACACCTGGGAGGCCTCGGCCCGGGCTTTTATCGGCAGCATTTTGGCGGTCGGCGCCGTGATGCCCGGCCGGAACGGGGCAGAACCGGCGCGATTCGTCGCCTGAGGGGAAGAAGCCCCTCGCGCGGAGATGCCTTGCCCGCGCCTCATCCGGCGCGATAACATCAGGCATGACAGAACAGCTTCTCCCGATCGGCCCTGCCGATATCGACGCCGCAGCACGCGTGATCGCACCTTTCGCCGTCCGTACCCCGCTGTTGTCCTTTCCCGTGCTCAACGAGCGTGTCGGTGCAAAGGTCTATCTCAAGCCGGAGATGCTCCAGCGCACCGGCTCGTTCAAGTTTCGCGGCGCCTTCAACAAGGTCGCCTCGATCCCGCAGGACAAGCGCGCCGGCGGCGTGGTCGCGTTCTCCTCCGGCAACCATGCCCAGGGCGTGGCGGCGGCGGCAAAGATCCTCGACATGCAGGCGACCATCGTGATGCCCGCGGATGCGCCGTTGTCGAAGCGCGAGCGCACCAAATCCTACGGTGCCGAGGTCGTGCTGTACGACCGCGACCGCGACGACCGCGAGGCGATCTCGCGCGGCATCGCGGAGAAGCGCGGCGCGACGCTGGTCAGGCCCTATGACGATCCCTTCGTGATCGCCGGCCAAGGCACCGCCGGCCGCGAAATCGCCGAGGACATGGCGGCGCTCGGCCTCAGCCCCGACATCGTGGTGGCGCCAGCCTCCGGTGGCGGCCTGATCGCCGGCGTTGCAACGGCTGTGAAGGCGCGTTTTCCGCTGGCCGAGATCGTGGTGGCCGAGCCCGACGCGTTCGACGATCACGGCCTGTCGCTGACCGCGGGCCACCGCGAGCCGCACGCACCCGCCGGCCGCACCATATGCGATGCGCTGATGGCCCTGATCCCCGGCGAGATGACGTTTGCGATCAACAGCAAGCTGCTCGCGCGCGGCGTCACCGCCTCGGACAAGGAAGTCGGCGCGGCCGTCGCGTTTGCCTATCGCGAGCTGAAGCTCGTGGTCGAACCGGGCGGAGCGGTCGGCCTGGCCGCGCTGCTTGCGGGACGACTTGATGTTGCCGGCAAGAACGTCATCATCGTGCTCTCCGGCGGCAATGTCGACGCCGATCTGTTTGCCGAGCTGGTGGCCTGATATTCTAATCTTCTGACATGAAGAAGGGCAGAGCGTCTCCGCTCTGCCCTTTGTCGTGTGTGGCCGACCGCGATCAGTGCATGAAGCCGCGGTGGTTGTTGCCGCCATTGCCACCCTGGCTCAGGTTCATCGACTGCCGGAAGTTGTTGCTGCCACTGTTGACGTTCCGGTTGGTCTCATTGAACTGCGGGTGGTTGTTGTTCTGCACCTGCACCTTGTTCACGGGGTTGTTGCTGATCTTCGCCCCGTTGTTGATGCGGATCGGGTTGTTCTGCGTCTGAACATTGACGGGCTTCGTATCGATGGTCGTGCCGCCCTTGCCGACATTGACCGGCATGCTCACGATCTTGCCGGGAGTGCCGTTGCTTGTGCCGTTGGCCGTGCCGGCATTGCTGCCGCCGTTCGGCGTCTTGTTGGTCGCAGGCAGCGTCACGATCTTGCCGATGCCGCCATTGTTGTTGGTGGTGTTGGTCGGCGCAGGCAGGGTCACGATCTTGCCCGGGGTCTGCGACGGCGTGCCGTTCTGCTGGTTGTTGCCCGCGGGCAGGTTGACGATCTGGCCGCCATTGCCGAGCTTGCCGATGCCGTTATTGTCGCCCGACTTCTGCACGATCGGCAAATTGCCGTTCACTTGCGCGCCGCCATTACCCTGCTGCTGCGGCATGTATTTGGGCTGGCCGAGATCGCCGATCTTGAAGGTCGGGGCGATATTCTGCGGCGCCAGGAACTTGGTCGCCTGCATCAAGGGGATCTGCTTCGGCTGCATCTGGAGCTTCAGTGCGACCTGCGCATAGGGCGTGTTGCCGTAGTTGTCGTAGAAGTTCTTGTAGGCGACCGGCGAGTTCGCGAGCACCGTCTTGTGCCAGGCCTGCGTGAGCAGCAGGTTGTTGAGCAGCCAGCGGACGTGATCGCACAGCGGGTCGTGGGGATACATCGTGATGAATTCCTGATAGTACTCCGGCCGAGCCTCGGACACGACGTAGTCATAGGCTTGGCGGGTCGAGCGGCTCGGCAGATTGGCGGCCATCTGCACCACAGGCGCATTCACCGGTGCGCGGCTGGCGGCAACGGCGGTGTCGCCGAAGAAGGTGAAGTCAGACGTCAGCGACGAGCTCTCCCACGGGATCTGCGCGCCGCTGGTGGTCTGGTTCACTTTGAGGCGCACGCGCTTGAACAGCTGCTCGATCGGCACATTGGGCTCGCGGGCGACGTTCAGGAAGGCCTGCGTGTAGGGGCTGTGGCCGCCGGTGCCGTCCTGCGCTTCGGCGCCCGGCGCGGTCGAGTAGCCGACGATCGAGCCGTTCGGGGCATCGACGATGGCCAGGCCGCGGCCGGCATCGTTCACGTTCGGGAACGGGTTATTGCGGCAGGCATCGAGGATGACGATGCGCATACGGCTCGGGATCGTCTCCAGCGTCGACATCACGTCGACCAGGCGGACGGAGTTGTTGACGAGTTCGGTCTGGCTCGAGACCTTGGCGTCGACAGGAACGAGGTAGTTCTCGCCGGCGAGCTGCACGCCGTGACCGGCATAGTAGACCATCGCCACCGTGTTCGGACCGCGCGCTGACACTTTGGCGGAGAAGTCCTGGACGGCGCGGAGCATGTCGTTCTGGGTGAGGTCGGTCGCGGCGACCACTTCGAACCCGGCGGAGTTCAGGAACTTCGCCATGGACTCCGCGTCATTGTCGGGGTTGGCGAGCTGCGGCGCGTTCTGATAGTTCGAATTGCCGATCACCAGCGCGACACGCTGTTCCGGGCCTTGCAGCGCGGTGGGGGCCGGCTCGACCGGGGCGACTTGCGCGGAAACTGGGCCGCAGGCAAAGCCGAACAGGCTCCCCAGCAGGCTAGCCGTCATCAGGAAAGGTTTTAGGCGGAACATGGCGTGCTCCTTTGGCACTGATCTCGATACGAGATTGGTTGCCGGCAAACTTGGCCGCGTTCGAGTTTGATGTCCGTGATCCCCATCACCATGGTAGGCTGCGTGATCTGAATCACGCTTGGAACCTGCCGAGGTGGGCGCCCAATGGGAGGACAGTCCGTCACATGCTGAAATCGATCGATCCGATCCTCACGCCCGACCTGCTTTGGCTACTGGCTTCCATGGGCCATGGCGACGATCTTGCTTTCGTCGATGCCAATCACCCCTCGGCGCGCATCGCGCAGAGCACGCATTCGCAGCGCCTGATCCAGTTGCCGGGCATGAGCATGGAGACCGCGATTCGCGCCATCATGTCGGTCTATCCGCTCGACGATTTCGATCCCGATCCGGTCCGCGTGATGATGCCGGTCGACGATCCCGACCGCGTCTCCGACGTGCAGCGCGCGGTGCTCGCGGAGATCGAGCGTGCCGCCGGCCGGCCCGTCACGCCCGGAAAACTCTCGCGGCCGGATTTTTATCGCGCGGCGGCGGCGAGCTTTGGCGTCGTACAGGTCGGCGACAGCAGCAGTTACGGATGCTTCCTGATCAGGAAGGGTGTGATCAGCTAGCAGCGCACGATCGAACGATGCGGGACGGCGTCACGCGTGCTCGAATGGTCCGACCTCGCGGATCACCTTGCAGATCTGCAGGAAGCCGCTGGCGTAGAATTCGGCATGTCCTCGCTTCATCGTCTCGACATGTTCGGGATGGGTGCGCCAGGCTTCGAGCGCTTCCTCAGAGGCAAAACGGAACACGGTGAGCTCCTCGCCGTCGTCGGCCTTGAACGACTTGACCGATACAAAGCCGGGAAGACGGCTGACGATGTCGTACATGCGCGCGCCGAGTCGGTCGTGTTCGTCGACAGAGGCGCCGTTACGCAATTGTAGATCGCCAATGACAATCACTTCACCAATCATATTTCTACACCTTAATCGATAGGATTCCTGCCGCTCGATCTGCTATTCGGTTCCGTGAGGGCTTTGTTACTTGGCACTCGAAATTGAATGGTCATTCCGCAGGCGGCCGTCTATCGTCCATCCATGTCACGCTTTTTATGTCTATCTGTCGCTATCGTCCTATCGCTGCTGCCGGCTGTCGCGCCGGCTGCTTCAATCCAAAAGCGTCCCAAGCAAGCCTGGCATGGCTACGGCTTCCTGCCGGGCTATCGCCAGCCGCTGAGCAACAGCATTCCCCTCTACAAGCAGAAGGAAGCGATGCGGCGGATGTCGCCTAGCGACCGGCGCCATTGGTACATCGATCCGGTTCCGCAATATTACGGCTGGGATGGTGAGTGGCGCTATTTCGGCCGGCCCGGCTTCGGCGGCGGCCGCTACAATGGCGGCAGTTTTGGGCCGTGCTGGACGCGGACGCCGATCGGTGCGGTGTGGAATTGCGGGTGATCGGCTGAGCATCCGTCATTGCGAGCGGAGCGCGCTGCGCTCGCAATGACGTTGAGAGAGTGTTTCCTCATTCCGCTCTCGTGCCGCGGACGCAGCGTGGCGTCTCTTCGACGGTGCGCTGCAGAGCCGGGGCCATGTGGCGACGGAAGCTGTGGCTCGTGGGTCCCGGATCTGTGCTTCGCTTGTCCGGGACACGAGACGGAGCAGGCCGCATCCCCTTACGAGAAGAACGCGATCTTCTCGGCCTGCGTCATGCGGCGGATGGGCGCCATGGGATCGTTGGCGGCGGCGCGGGGCTTTTGCAGGATGCCGCTGGCGAGGATGGTGGCGCCAAGCGAAGCTTCCGGAACCGGCGACGTCATCGGGAGCGTCGTGGCCTGCGCCGCGCCGAATGTCGCGGATGCTGCCATGACGGGCGCTGGCTGCTCCATCACTTCGGCGGCGGCTTCTGCAATGGCGTTGGTGAGGCGCGCCAGCGATTCCATCGCGATCGGCGCTTCCTCTACGGGCTCCTCCACCATCGCTGCAGCGGCGACTGGCTCTGGTGCGAACGGCTCGGGTGCGATCGGCTCCGGTATCTCGGCTGCGATGGGCGCTGCGGCCTCCGCAACCACCGGCTCCGGAACCGTCGCTTCCATCTCGACCGGTTCGATGATCTCGTCGAATTCCGGGTCTGGCGCGGCCATCTCCAGCGCGATGGCCTCGAGGATGGCTTCGTCCTCGGCTTCGGCGGCGGCATCGAGCGAAAATTCGTCCGTCACCTCCGCGAAGGCCTCAGTGGCTGGCTCTTCAAAAGCGGTGTCTTCAGGCGCGATCCGGCTCTCGGCGACGGTCTCCGGCTCGAGCGCGACGTCCGTCGCCTGCTCTGCAACGGAGAAGGCCTCGGCGACGATTCCGGCCGCTTCCATGGCGGCTTCGGGCTCGATCGCCTCTGCGATGCCCTGCGGCGCCTCCGTAAGAGCCACGGGTGCTTCGCTGGCCATCGCCGCAGGCGCGGCCTCCGGCAGCGGAGCTTCCGCAACGGGCGAGGGTGCCTCCTGCACCGGAGCCGGCGAGGGGCGCGCGGCCTGCGGCATTGCGTCAGCGTCGGTCTGGTCGATCCGGTCCTTGAGCAGATCGAATGCGGCCTTGAGGTCGGCGCGAGGGTCGATGGTGGCAACCTGCGCGCAGGCCGCCTCGATCGACGCGAGCTGCGAATCAATCAGGTCGCAGATTCGCCCGTCGGCGCCGATCTCGCGCCAGCGCCAGGAGATCTCCTTGATGATGCGCAGGCCGCGCGGAATCGGCGCGAGGCTCGCCTCGATCGCCGCGGGATCGAACGCCGCGATCGCAATCGTCTCGGCTTCGCGGATCGCGTGCCGGATCGCGACCAGCGCCTCGGGGAGGCGGTCCTCGACGACGGGTTGGCGCTGTGCCGCAAGGGCTTCTTCGATTTTCGCGACCGCGTCGAGCACCATGCGGGTATCGGCATTGCGGTTGCGCTTGGCGTATTCGCCGAGGAACCAGCGGCCGCGCGCGGTCTCCATGAAGGCTTCGCGGATCGCGTCGTAATCCTGCTCGTTCGGCTCGGCCGCACGGGCAGACATAGGCGAGAGGGCGAATGCTTCGTTGGCCATGTCAATCTCGTCGCGCAAATCACCGCGCGTTACAGTAACGATCATCACGATATCGACCGAATCGCAATTGGTTTAATGGCAGGCGAATCACAAATCCCCATCGCAGCAGCTCAGAAGCGGCGATTCGCCGTGAGCCTCGCGCTGTTCTACTCGGCCGTGTTCGCGGTGTCGGGAACGCATCTGCCGTTCTTTCCGCTCTGGCTGAAGGCGATCGGCATCGACGCGGCCTGGATCGGCCTCATCAACGCGCTGCCGGCGATCACACGCTTCACCACGCTGCCGCAGATCACCGCCTTTGCCGAAAAGCGACATGCGATTCGCGCCGGCATGATGGTGTCGGTGCTGGCGACGGCGATCGGGTTCACGGCGGTCGGCTTGCAGCAGCAGCCGCTGGCGCTGTTCCTGATCTATGCGCTGACCTGCATGATGTGGACGCCGACCATGCCGCTGACCGACGCCTATGCGCTGCGTGGCGTCGCCCGCTACGGGCTCGATTACGGGCCGGTGCGGCTGTGGGGCTCGGCAGCGTTCGCCGCCGGCTCGCTCGCCTGCGGCTATCTCGTAGACCATATCGCGGCGCGCGATCTGATTTGGATCATCGTCGCCTGGGCCGTGGTTGGGGTCGCCGCCGGCATGCTGCTGCAGCCGCTCGACGATGTCAGGCGAAGGACGACGGCGGTGCCCGCCAGCAAGGCGCTGCTGCGCGATGCCGGCTTCTGGGCCATCATCGTTTCGGCCGCGCTGATTCAGGGCAGTCATGTCGCGTATTATACGTTCTCGGCCATCAACTGGCAGGCCCACGGCCTCGGCGGGCTGACGATCGCGGGGCTCTGGACGTTAGGGGTGATCGCCGAAATCGTCGTGTTCGCGCTGTCGCCGCGCTTCTCGCTGCACCCGTCCTCGCTCATGGCGATCGGGGGCGCGAGCGCGGTCGTGCGCTGGGTCGTCACCGCATACGACCCGCCGCTCGCGCTGCTCGCGGTCGTGCAGCTCGGCCACGGCCTCACCTTCGGGATGACCATTCTCGGCACGATGAGTCTGCTGGTGCAGCGCGTGCCGTCGCATCAGATCGCGCGCGGGCAGGGCTATTACGCCGCGTGCAACGGGCTGCTGGGTGCGACCACCTCGATCGCGTCGGGCGCGATCTACGCCCGCATCGGCGACGGCCTGTATTACGTCATGGCCGCGATGGCCGGTGTGGGTGCGCTTGTGATCTGGTCGGCGCGGCACCGGCTGAAAGCTCATCCCCAGAGCGACGCGTCCGGCGGGTAGACCAGGCTGTCATCATAACGCAGGCCATGATCGCGGTCGCGCGTCAGCAGCAGCGGGCCGTCGAGATCGACGAAGCGCGCCTGCGGCGTCACCAGCATCGCAGGCGCCATCGACAGCGAGGTCGCGACCATGCAGCCGATCATGATCTCGAAGCCGAGCGCCTGCGCGGCATCGGCCATCGCCAGCGCCTCGGTGAGGCCGCCAGTCTTGTCGAGCTTGATGTTCACGGCGTCGTAGCGCTCGCGGAGTGACGCCAGCGAAGTGCGGTCGTGCACGCTCTCGTCGGCGCAAACCACCAGCGGCCGCTTGATCCGCGCCAGCGCGTCGTCTTGGCCCGCGGGCAGCGGCTGCTCGACCAAGGTGACGCCGACGGCCTCGCAGGCCGCGAGATTCTGCTCCAGATTGGCTTCGGTCCAGGCCTCGTTGGCATCCACGATCAGCTCGGATTCGGGTGCGGCGTTGCGCACCGCGGCGATCCGCTCCCCGTCGCCGTCGCCGCCGAGCTTGATCTTGAGCAGCGGCCGGTGCGCCGCCTTGGCAGTCGCCGCCGCCATGGCCTCGGGCGTGTCCAGCGAGATGGTGTAGGCCGTGGTGCGTTCGCCCGGCGCCGGGCGGTCGAGCAGGCTCCAGGCCCGCAGGCCCGCCGCCTTGGCTTCCAGATCGATCAGGGCACAATCCAGGGCATTGCGGGCCGCCCCGGGCGGCATGGCGGCTTGCAGGGCCTGGCGGGTGAGGCCGCCGGCCACGGCGTCCTGCATGGCCTGGATGGCGGCAAGGGTCGCCTCTGGCGTCTCGCCATAGCGGGGATAGGGCACGCATTCGCCGCGGCCGGTCAGGCCCTTCCGGCGGACCTCGGCCACGACGGTAACGGCCTCGGTCTTGGCGCCACGGCTGATGGTGAAACTGCCGGCGATGGGAAAGCGCTCGATTCGCGCGCCGAGGGCAGGAACTTTGCTGGAAGTCATTTTGAACTCTGGCGAAATCTGAACCTGCTGGTTACCTCTAGCAACTAAGGTTAACCAGTTGGGGATACCTTCTCCGGGTAAGGGCGCGTGCGCAACCATCTGATTTCAACCGTTTCTCGCGCCCCGGCACGGGAGCGGACATCTTGAACGGCGATCCGAAGCTGGAACGGATTGCAAAGGGCAATGCGCTGGCACTCTGCGCCACTGGAACCTGGACCGCGAGCTTCGCGCCGGTCCTGGAGCGGATGGTGGCTGACGCCGAGAAGCTCGCCGGCGGCCCACAAAGCATCTTTATCGACGTGTCCGAGGTTGCCAAGCTCGACACCTTTGGCGCGTGGCTGATCGAGCGGCTGCGCCGCAGCCTGACGCAGGGCGCCGTCGAGGCGCAGATCGCCGGCCTCTCCGCCAATTATTCGAGCCTCGTGGACGAGGTGCGGCGGGTCAGGGCGACGCCTGTCGTCGACACCAGCACGATCACCATCACCGGCATGCTGGAGCAGATCGGCCAGACCGTGGCTGGGGTTGCCGGCACCGTGGCAGGCCTGATCGACATGCTCGGCGCGGTGCTCGCGGCGGGCGCGCGTACCCTGATTCATCCGCGCTCGTTCCGCCTGACCTCGACCGTGCATCATCTCGAGCAGGTCTGCTGGCGCGCGGTGCCGATCGTGGTGCTGATCACCTTCCTGATCGGCTGCATCATTGCCCAGCAGGGCATCTTCCATTTCCGCAGGTTCGGCGCCGACATCTTCGTCGTCGACATGCTCGGCGTGCTGGTGTTGCGCGAAATCGGCGTGCTGCTGGTCGCGATCATGGTCGCCGGCCGCTCGGGCAGCGCCTATACGGCCGAGCTCGGCTCGATGAAGATGCGCGAGGAGATCGACGCGCTGCGCACCATGGGCTTCGATCCGATCGAGGTGCTGGTGCTGCCGCGCATGCTGGCGCTGGTGCTGGCGCTGCCGATCCTGGCCTTCCTCGGCGCGATGGCCGCACTCTATGGCGGTGGTCTTGTCGCCTGGCTCTACGGCGGCGTCGATCCCGAAGCCTTCCTGCTGCGCCTGCGCGACGCCATCTCGATCGACCATTTCATCGTCGGCATCGTCAAGGCGCCGGTGATGGCTGCGGTGATCGGCATCGTTGCCTGCGTCGAGGGCCTCGCCGTGCAGGGCAGTGCGGAATCGCTCGGCCAGCACACGACCGCGTCGGTGGTGAAGGGCATCTTCTTCGTCATCGTCATGGACGGCGTGTTCGCCATCTTCTTCGCCTCGATCGGGATGTGAGGATGGCAGGCGAGATCCAGAACCCCATCATCCGCGTCCGCGACATCACCGTGCAGTTCGGCGCGACGCGCGTGCTCGACGGCCTCGACCTCGACGTCAAGCGCGGCGAGATTTTGGGCTTCGTTGGCCCTTCCGGCGCGGGCAAGTCCGTGCTGACACGCACGATCATCGGCCTCGTGCCGAAGCTCGCAGGGAGCATCGAGGTGTTCGGAGTCGATCTGGATGCCTCCAATACGTCGCAGCGTCGCAACGTGGAGCGGCGCTGGGGCGTGCTGTTCCAGCAGGGCGCGCTGTTCTCCTCGCTCACGGTGCGGCAGAACATCCAGTTTCCGATGCGCGAATATCTGCGGGTGTCGCAACGGCTGATGGACGAGATCACCATCGCCAAGCTCACCATGGTGGGTCTCAAGCCTGAAGTCGCCGATCGCTTTCCCTCGGAACTGTCGGGCGGCATGATCAAGCGCGTGGCGCTGGCGCGCGCGCTGTCGCTCGACCCGGATCTCGTCTTCCTGGACGAGCCGACCTCGGGCCTGGACCCGATCGGCGCCGGCGACTTCGACGAGCTGGTCAGGACCTTGCAGCGTACTTTGGGGCTGACCGTTTTCATGGTAACCCACGACCTCGATAGCCTTTACACAGCATGTGACCGCATCGCCGTTTTAGGCAACGGTAAGATCATTGCGGCAGGGTCGATCGCCGACATGCAGGCCTCGCAGCATCCCTGGCTGAGGCAATATTTCCATGGCAAGCGCGCTCGCGCGGTGATGGGCTGAGATGCCGGAGTAGCTGATGGAAACGCGGGCAAATTACGTGCTGATCGGGTCGTTCACGCTGGCGGTGATCGCCGCCGCGATCGGCTTCGTGCTGTGGTTTCAGTCGCTGCACACCACCAAGCAGCGTAGCCCCCTGCGCGTCGTGTTCGAGGGCCCGGCCGCGGGCCTGCGCAACGGCGGCAGCGTCAATTTCAACGGTATCCGGGTGGGCGAGGTGGTCTCGGTGAAGCTCGACAACCCGCGGCGGGTTGTCGCACTTGCCATGGTCGAGAACAACGCCCCGATCCGCAAGGACACCCTGGTCGGCCTCGAATTTCAGGGCCTGACCGGCGTCGCCGCGATCTCGCTCAAGGGCGGCGAAGAGGCGGCGCCGTCGCCGCCGCTGGACGAGGACGGCATTCCGACGCTGACGGCCGATCCCAACAAGCTCCAGGACGTCACCGAGGCGATCCGCGGGACGCTCCAGAACATCAACAAGATCGTCGCCGACAATCAGGAGTCGGTGAAGAACTCGCTGAAGAATCTCGAGACCTTCACCAACTCGCTCGCCCGCAACTCGGAGAAGATCGACGGCGTGATGGCCAAGGTCGACGGCGTGATGCTCAAGGCCGATAGCCTCATGCTCGGCCTCAACACGCTCGCCGGCGGCAAGGACGGCGGCGAGCTGTTTCTGGCGGTGAAGTCGATCCGCGAACTGGCCGACGATTTCGACAAGCGCTCCGGCGCATTGATGACCGACGGCCGCCGCACGCTCGGCGACATCAGCCGCGCCGTCAACAATTTCGACCGCAACCCGACCCGCGTCCTGTTCGGCGCCAGCAACAACGCACCGCCAGCCGCGCCGCCAGAGCCGCCGAAGCCAGCCGCGGCGCCCGAGCGCAGGCGGCAGTAGCGACGTTGCACTCGTCTCCCACCTCGTCATTGCGAGCGAAGCGAAGCAATCCAGACCGTCTCCGCACAAGCAGTCTGGATTGCGTCGTCGCAAGAGCTCCTCGCAATGACGAGTTTGTGGAGGCAACAACCTCCCCAAAACAAAACGGAGGCCGTGAGGCCTCCGTTTTCATTCGTCATGCGTCTTGGCGATTGACCGCTTATCCCAGCCGGCCCGCTGCGTGAGCGAGCAGCGTGTACACCAGGCCTGTCTCGGAGGTCAGGTGGTTGCGCAGCTCCTGCGGGCCGCGGCCGTCGCGGGCGACTTCGTCGAGGAGGCGTTCGAACTCGGCGACATAGCGGTCGACCGTGGCCTTGAAGTTGCGGTCGGAGCGATACTTGCGAGCGACCTCGTCAAAGGCCTTCTGGCCGGCGGGCGTGTAGAGGCGCTTGGTGAAGGCCTTGTTCTCGCCGCGCTGGTAGCGGTCCCACATCTCGGAGGCGAGGTTGCGGTCCATCAGCCGGCCGATGTCGAGCGACAAGGATTCCAGCGGATTGCCGCCACCTTGCGGAGCCTGCGGCTGCGGAACCGGTGCAGCCTGGCGGCCGCGCTGGGGCTCACGTCCGGTGGGCGCGCCCTGGTTGGCGTCCGTGCGGCTCAGCAGGTCGGACAACCAGCCGTCACGGCCCTGGTCATTGCCGGCCGGCGCCACCGGGGGAGCTTCGGTGCGGCGCGAGGAGGCGGGCATGCCGAGGTCCGGCGGCGGCAGCGTCGAGGCGCTGGCGCTCTCGCGCATGCGCGTCTCGGTGCTGCGCGCGCCGACGGCCGCCAGCATCGGCTCTTCCTGGCGTTGCACGCTGGCGCGGCCCGTCGTGGAGACGTCGAGGCCGCGGCCGTGCTGGGCCACGATGCGGTTGAGCTCGGCGAGGGCCTCGATCTGGTCGACGATCACCTTGCGCATCTGCGCAGTGCTCTCGGCGGCCTCCTGCGGCATCTCGAGCACGCCGCGGCGCAGCTCGTTGCGGGTGGCTTCGAGCTCGTTGTGCATCTCGAAGGCCATCTGCTTCATGCTGGAGACGAGATTGGTGAACTTCTCGGTCGACTGCTTGAACATCGCGTCCGCCTCGTCGGTGGTCTGGCGGTAGATGTCGTGCATGGCCTCGACGGTCTGCCGGTGCTCCTCTTCGGAGGCCGACCGCACCGCTTCGAACTGGCGGGTGATCG
>NZ_JADPJF010000022.1:87999-104053 GCF_023073295.1 Bradyrhizobium sp. 23
GGAACCGGCGCCGGCGGTCTCCGCGACGACGCGGGCGATGTCGCGGGCACGCTCTTCGGCGGCCGCCAGCGATTCGTCGAGCAGGCCGGTGAAGCGCGACAGGCGCTGGTCGAGATCGGCCGTGCGCAGGTCGATCGTGGTGACGAGCGATTCCAGCGCCTCCTTGCGTTCGGCGAGCGAGGCGGTGGTGTTCTTGTTGCTCTGTTCCACCACCTGCGCGGCCTCGACGAGTGCCTTGCCGTGCGCGTCGAACTGGGTCGACAGCTCGCCGAGATCCTGGAGCGCCCGGGTGGTCTTGCTGTTGAAGACGTTGAGCTGGTCTTCCAGGTTCTGCGTCGCAGCGCCGTTGCGCGAGGTGACGTCGTTCATCGCCGAGACGAAGTCGGCGACGCGCGTCACCAGCGCCCGCTCGAGCGAGTTGAGGTTATCGTGCGCACCGGTCAGCACCTCCTGGAGCAGGATGTTGCCTTCGCGCAGGCGCTCGAACAGGGCGACCGTGTCGGTGCGCAGGATCTTGCTGGTCTCCTGCATCTCGGTGACGGCCGCGATCGAGACCTGGCGCGACTGGTCGATTGCCGCGCGGGAGGCCTGCTCGAGGTCCTTGAGCGACTTGTTGACGGCACCCGTCGCCATCTCGCTCGCCGAGTTGATGGTTCGCGCCACCTCGGAGCCGTTGCCCATCATGGTCTGCGAGAACGCATGTCCGCGCGTCTCGATCGACTTCAGCGCGTCGGATGTGACGCGGTCGATGTCGAGCGTGAGCTGGCTGGTCTTGGAGCCGATCGCGTCCACGAGCGAGCCGCGCTTGGCGTCGATCATGTTGGCGAGACGGTCGGACTGCTGCTGCACGTAGGTGACGATCTCGTCGGTCTTGCCGGTCATGGCCTGGCCGAAGCTGCTGCTGGCGGCGAGCACCGAGCGCTCGACGTCGGCCGAACTCGACTTGACCCGCGAGCTCGCCTCGTTGGAGGCGTTGATCAACGCGTTCTGGGCGTTGAGCGCGCTGGTCTGGATGTCGTTGGTCGCGTTCGCGGTGGCCGTGCTCAGCGTACGCTCGATCTCGCTCGAGATCGTGCGGATCTGGCTTGCGGCATCCGCCGAGGTCGAGGTCAGCGAGGTCTGCGCCTCACGCGCGCTGTTGAGGATGGTCGAGGCGGTGTCGGCGCCGACCGAGGTCAGCGTGCGCTCGATGTCTATGGTCAGCGACTTGATCTGGCTCGCAGCGTCCGTCGAGGCGGAGATCAGCGTGCCCTGGGCCTCGCGTACGCCGCTGGTGAGCGCCTCGATGGTGGCCCCGCCGGCGGTCGCCAGCGCGCGCTGCATCTCGGCCGCCAGCGAACGAACCTGGCCGGTCTGTTCGGCGGAGACCGCCAGCAGGGTGCTCTGGGCATCGCGGGCGCTGGTCGTGATCGTCTCGGCGGTCGACTGGCCGACCTGCGAGAGCGAGCGATGCACTTCGGCGGCGAGAGACTTGACCTGGCTCGCCGCATCCGAGGACGCGCTGACGAGCGTGCTCTGGGCTTCGCGGGCGCCGGTCATGATGGTCTCTGCCGTCGCGGTTCCCGCCATCGAGAGCGAGCGCTGCACGTCCGAGGACAGCGCCTTGATCTGGTTGGCGGTCTCGCTCGAGGCCGCGATCAGCGCGCTCTGCGCATCGCGGGCGCCGGCGGTGATCGATTCCGCCGTTGTGGTGCCGGCCATCGACAGCGAGCGCTGCACGTCGGCGGTGAGGGTCTTGACGTGGTTGGCGGCGTCCGAGGACGCCGTGACGAGCGTGGTCTGTACCTCGCGGGCACCGGCCAGGATCGAGGCGGCGGTCGCCGAGCCTGCTGACGACAGCGTGCGTTCGACGTCGGCGGTGAGAGTCTTGACGTGGTTGGCCGCATCCGAGGACGCCGTCACGAGCGTGGTCTGCACCTCGCGGGCACCGGCCAGGATCGAGGCGGCGGTCGCCGAGCCTGCCGACGACAGCGTGCGTTCGACGTCGGCCGCGAGCCCCTTGATCTGGTTGGAGGCATCGCCCGACGCGGCGACCAGCGTCGACTGGGCTTCGCGGGCGCTGGTCAGGATCGAGTTCGCGGCACCGGTGCCGACGGCGGTCAGCGCGCGCTCGACCTCGGCGGAGGTCATCTTGAGCTGGGCATTGACGTCGGAGGAGACCGTCATCAGCGACTGCTGCGCGGTGCGCGCACCGGTCTGGATGGTCTCGCTGGTGTTGACCACGAGGTTGGTGAGCGAGCGCTCGGCGTCCTCGACATGCGAGCGGATCGCGGTCGATATCATCTCGGCGCGGGACATCATGTCCTCGCTGGCCTGGCGTCCGCTGCTCTCGATGCGGCCGGCGACGGCCTCGACGCGCGAGCCGAGCAGGTCCTCGAACTGCGCCACGCGCACGTCGATGTCGCTGGCGACCGCGCCGACCTTGGTCTCGATGGCCTGCTGGATGTCCTGGAAGCGCGCCGTGACCGTGTCGGTCAGGTGCATGCTGCGGCCATCGATGATCTCGGCAACGCCGGTGATGCGGCGATCGATCGCCTCGATCGCCTGCGCGGTGCCGTCCGTGAGTGTCGAGGTCAGCAGGGTGAGGCGGGAATCGATCGACTGCACGGCCTGCGAGGCGCCGTTCGTCACCGCGCTGGTCAGGTAGGTGAGGCGCGTGTCGATGGATTCGAGCGCCTGCGACGCGCCGCCGGTGAGGGTGGTCGTCAGATGCGTGAGGCGCGTGTCGATCGTCTGGATGGTCTGCGACGCGCCATCGGTCAGCGAGGTCGCGAGGTGGTTGAGGCGGTTGTCGATGGTCTCGACAGCCTGAGACGCGCCGTCGGTCAGCGACGTCGTGAGATGGGTGAGGCGGGAGTCGATCGACTGGATCGCCTGCGCGGCGCCGTCGGTCAGCGACGAGGCGAGGGTGTTGAGCCGTCCGTCGATGGTCTCGGTGACCGACTTCGCACGGGTATCGAACGACTGTTCGAGCGCGGCGACGCGGCCGACGAGCTGTTCGTCGAAGGTCTTGATGTGACCGTCGATCGTGGAGTCGAGGCTCGAGATCTTGCCGTTCAGCGAGGCATCGAGGTTGCTGACACGTTCGCCGATCGTGGTCTCGAACTGCACCAGGCGCTGGTCGAGCACAGCCGTGATCGCGCCGCCATTGGCGGTGAAGCGGGTGTCGAAATTGTCGACATAGCTCTTCAGCGACTCATGGATGTCCTGCGTGCGCTGGCCCATCCGATCGACGATCTCGCCGCCGAAGGTCTTCACGGTGCGGTCGAACTCGGAGATGTGGCGGGTGATCAGCGCGCCCAGCGTGCCGGAGTCGCGGGCGAACTTCTCGACCAGCTCGGTACCCTGGTTCTTCACCAGCTCGTCGAAGGCGCTCATCTGGAGCGACAGCGAGTCGTGCGCGGTCTCGGTCTGGCTGACGACCTTGGCGACCAGCGTGTTGACGGTGGCGTCGAGTGCTTCGCTGGCCTTGTCGCCGGAGGTCATGATTTGGCCGGCGAGGCGGTTGCCGGCGTCGTCGATCTTGGCGGAGAGGTCGTTGGAGCGCAGCTCGAGCTCGAGCAGCAGCGAGTCCGACGAATTCTTCAGGCTGTCGTGGACCTGCTCGGTGCGCTCGGAGATGCCGTCGACGATCGCGGCGGAGCGCTGCTCGAACTCGCCGGTGATGCGGTCGATGCGCTCGTTCAGCATTTCGTGGACGCGGTCGGCCAGGTCGACGAACTCGTCGTGAACGTGGCCGGTCTTGAAATTGAGGCTGGTGGTCAGCCGCTCGCTGGCGTCGAGCACGGCGCGGGTGGTCTCGTTGCTGGCCTCCTCGAGGCGGTCGAGCAGGTCGCCGCCGCGCTCGCCGAGCGCGAGGATCATGTTGTCGCCGGCGTTGCTGAGCGCACCGGTGATGTGGGCGCCGCGCTCTTCGAGTGCGCCGGTGATGGACTTGGCGACCTCGTCGACGCGCGAGGCGATCGCGTCCGAGATCAGCGCGATGTCATGGCGCAAATCGATCTGCACGCCGGAGATGGCGCTGCGGACCTGCTCGGCCTGGCCGACCAGATTGTCGCGCTGATGCGCGATGTCCTGGAGCAGGGCGCGGATGCGCACTTCGTTGTCGGAATAGGCGCGTTCGAGCGCCGCGACCTCGTTGGCGACCAGCGTCTCGAGCTCGCCGGCGCGCGCGATGGCGCGCTCGATGCCGTCGCCCATCGCCGCAACCTCGCGGCGGATGGCCTGGCCGACGGTCACCATGGAATCCGAAGCCGAGCCTTCCGGCTCGGAGAAGCGGATCGCAACCTGGGCCATCGCCTGCGCGACCGAGCTCATTTGCTGGCCGCGCCAGACGAGGCTCGCCAGGAAGAAGAACAGCATGATCGGCGCGAAGAACATCGTGACGAGGCCGGCAATGGCCAAGACGCCGCCGCTCTGGCCCATCGCGGCCTGGATCGATGGCAGGAAGCCGACCGTCAGTGCGGCGCAGGCGGCCAGCCAGATGACGGTGAAGATTGTCGCGCCCGTGTAGATGTTGCGGGTCGGGCGTCCCGTCTGCAACGTCTGCAAGAGCTGGCCGATGGTCGCACGGTCGTCATTGGCGGCGCGGCGCGAGGAGCGCGGCTCCTCGATCTGGTCGAACACCGCGCGTTCGTTCGCGGCAGGGCGCGCGTCGAAGCTCGGTTCGTCGAACATCGGGGGAGCTGGTGGCGCGACCGGGGGCGACGTTTCGCTGCGCATCGAGGCGTTGCGGCTGGTGTCCGCGGCCGTGTCGCTGATGTTCAGGGCTTCCTGGATTGCAGAAAGCGCATCTTCTGTGGGGTCTTTGACCTTTTTCGGAGTGTTTGCCATGTTCAGTCCGAGCCCTCGTTACTTGTACGCGTCCCCCCGCGAGCTCTGCGCGCTACGCAAGCCCACAGTCCGGATCATGCCGCTTGCGCGGATCTCCGAGCCATCCCACCCGGACGGCTTGTCCGCCAATTTCTCCAACATCCTATTGGCAGAGCGTCGCGAATGAAATGCCCGCGATTAAGACAATCTTAATCATCGTTAACAGGATCGTGCCGTAACGCCTTAGCAATAAATGCAATTCTCCACCGGACTCGCCGGATTGCGGCAACTTTTCGTCAATAAGCAGGCAGATTTGCGCAAAACGGCCAGAACATTTCGTTAACCATTTCCATGCTTGGGTGGAGGGAACTTGACCGCCGGACCGGCGGACATCGCGCGATGCCGGGGCCTGCGCCATGACGCCTGAACTGCAACGGATGGACTGGATGCCCTCGCCCCCGCTTGCACCGATCGAAAGCCCGCTCGACCTCGATCATCTCTCACGCATGACGCTCGGCGATTCCGAGCTGGAGCAGGAAGTGCTGGCGATGTTTGCCGAGCAGACGGTGCGCCTGATCGCGACGATGGCAGCGCTGCCGGCCGAAGCCGGCGCACTCGCCCACAAGCTCAAGGGCTCGGCGCGCGGGATCGGCGCCTTTGCAGTGGCGGATGCCGCAGCCAGCCTGGAGACTGCGATCCAGACCGGCCAGGGCCGGCCTCACGCCTTCGCCGCGCTGAAAGAGGCGGTGACCGAGGCTCGCGCCGCCATCGAGGCGATCCTGAATCCTTAGGCCAACAGGGCCCGAACCGTGCTGTAGTCTTTTGTTTTGACGGGTCTTCTTCCCGCGAAGCGGTATTCGCGACTTCATCAAAACGCTATGGCGCCGGGCTGACCGACCCGTTATAGGACAGCCCGGACCCTCCTTCATTCCCTAGATCGCGGCAGCACGAGCACACATGGCCAAAATCCACTTTGTCGATCACAAGGGCGAAACCCGTACGGTGGACGTCGAGAACGGCGCGACTGTGATGGAAGCCGCCATCCGCAACAGCATTCCCGGCATCGAGGCCGAATGCGGCGGCGCCTGCGCCTGCGCCACCTGTCATGTCTATGTCGACGAAGCGTGGCGCGAGAAGGTCGGTAGCCCGACGCCGATGGAAGAGGACATGCTCGACTTCGGCTTCGACGTGCGCCCGAACTCGCGCCTGTCCTGCCAAATCAAGGTCTCCGACGATCTCGACGGCCTCGTGGTGGCGACGCCGGAACGGCAGGCCTAACTCTCTTAGCTATCATGTGCTGGGCTGCGCGACCTGGATGCCGCGCTTATGCCAGGGGCTGAGCTTCTCGAGCACTTCCGCAGTCAGCGGCGTTGGCCGGCGCGACGTTTCGTCGATCATCACGGCGACCGATGTCGCCGATGCAATGCACTTCCCTTCCGAAAACACCACCTGCTCGAACGTCACCGACGTTCGCCCCAGTTTCACCACGCCGAGACCGAGCTCGATCGTATTCGGCCAGTGCAGCTCCGCGCGAAAATGGATGTCGAGCCGCACCATGATCCAGGCAAGTCCGGGCGGCGTCAGGCCGTATTCCGGGAGCTTCATCAGCGTGACACGGCCGGTCTCGAAATAGGTGGCGTAGACCGCGTTGTTGACGTGCTGGTTAGGGTCGAGATCGCCGAAGCGGACATTGTCGCTGAGGCGAAAAGGGTAGTCCTCCAGGCGCGGCGTCGTATCGAGGCGGCTTGGTGCGTTCACCGATTGATCTCCGTCATATCGTTGCTGGTTACAGCCCAGTTATCCTGACCCGGCAAGTGGGCGCGGCCGCGGGGCGCTCCCGCTTTTATGCCTTCCCTGATCCATCCCCGTTGGCTAGACAGGCAGGGTCACCTCGGCCCAAAGGGCGCCGTCCCACCGATATCGACCGATAAAGAGACGACATGAGCGACGCGATCAAAACCGATGTGCTGATTATTGGCGCGGGCCCCTGCGGTCTGTTCGCCGCCTTCGAACTGGGCCTTCTCGACATGAAGACGCATTTCGTCGACATCCTCGACAAGGTCGGCGGCCAGTGCGCAGAGCTCTATCCGGAAAAGCCGATCTACGACATTCCTGGCATTCCGCAGGTTTCGGGGCAGGGCCTCACCGACGCGCTGATGGAGCAGATCAAGCCGTTCCATCCGACCTTCCATCTCGGCGAGATGATCGAGACCATGGAGAAAATCGGCGATCCGCTGTTCCGCTGCACCACGGACGCCGGCAAGGTGTTCGAATGCAAGGTGCTGGTGATCGCTGCCGGCGGCGGCTCGTTCCAGCCCAAGCGTCCCCCGGTGCCGGGGATCGAAGCCTATGAAGGAAGCTCGGTGCACTACGCCGTGCGCAAGATGGAGACGTTCCGCGACAAGAACGTGCTGATCGTGGGCGGCGGCGATTCCGCGCTCGATTGGACGCTCAATCTGCATCCGATCGCCAAGCGCATCACGCTTCTGCACCGTCGCGACGATTTTCGCGCCGCGCCCCACAGCGTCGAGCAGATGCGCGCGCTGGTCGCGGCCGGCAAGATGGATCTTCGGCTCGGCCAGGTCACTGCGCTGTCAGGCAATGAGGGCAAGCTGAGCGGCGCCACCGTGAAGGGCAACGACAACAGCGTGAACGAAATTGCCTGTGACACCATGCTGCCGTTCTTCGGGCTGACCATGAAGCTCGGTCCGGTCGCGAACTGGGGCATCGCGCTGGAGAACAATCTGGTGCCGGTCGAGACATCCGCGTTCGAGACCAACGTGCCAGGCATCTTCGCGATCGGCGACATCAACACCTATCCCGGCAAGATCAAGCTGATCCTGTGCGGCTTCCACGAAGGCGCGCTGATGTCGCAAAAAGCCCATCGCTACGTCTATCCGGGGAAGCGGCTCGTGTTCCAGTACACGACGTCGTCCTCCAGCCTGCAAAAGAAGCTCGGCGTCAACTGATGGCGGGGGCGATGCCTCATGTTTCTGGTGCTGGAACAGTTCGCGAAATCGCCGTAGTCTGCGGCCATTGCAGCTGGCGGCTTAGCAAGGCGATTGGCTCAGCAAGGTGATGAAAATGCGGACTCTCTTTTTCAGCTTTCGGCTGTTCTCGCTTCTCGCGCTCGCGATGACGCTCGGTGCGGTGAGCCCGGTTGTGGCGCAAGTGCAGCAGCCGACCGCCGCAGGCCTCTGGCAGAAGGTCGAAGACGGCAAGACGGTGGGATGGTTTCTCTTCATCGACCACAACGGTGTGTTCGAAGGCGTCATCGCAAAAACCTTCCCGCGGCCCGGCGACGACCCGAACGAGATCTGCGCCAAATGCACGGACGATCGCAAGAACGCGCCGGTGCTCGGGCTCTCCTTCATCCGTGACATGAAGCGCGACGGCTTGAAGTATGACGGCGGCAACGTGGTCAATCCTCGCGACGGCAACATCTGGAAGGCCAAGATGACGGTCAGCCCGGACGGACAGACCCTGACGATGCGCGGTTTCCTCGGCATCTCCCTGTTCGGCAAGGACGAGACCTGGACGCGTCTTCCCGACGCCAACATCGCGCAGGTCGATCCCGCCATCGTCGCGAAATATCTTCCGGCGCAAGCGACCGCCGCGACCAAGCCGGTGCCTGTGGCACCGGCGAAGAAGGGCGGCGCAATGATGGCGCCGGTGCCGAAGCAGTAGGTCTACGTCGCGCGCTGTGCCGCCTGAACTTCGGTAGCTCCACACACCGCCGTCATTGCTCGCGAAGGCGGGGATCCAGTACGCTGCAGCCTGCCCGCGTTCTTGCGCGGTGTCCCCCCGTGCGCAATCGCGCATGCGGCCAGCTATGACAGCGGAGATCTTGGCCCGCGAGCAGCGGTCATACCCGTCGAAAGACCAATGCGTGCCGGACTTGCGCCAGTAGTTCCCCGGAATGCGCGGTGGCGCCGGATTTGCATAGCTATCCGCAAAGCTGTTGGGGGATGAGTCGCCGTCCTTGACGCCTTCGCCGAGTCGCGGAAGGCGGACGGCAGTTATCGCCCCGCGGCGATGATCTCGATCCGCGGAGACGACATGAGACGTGCAATATCGTGTGCCGCCATGCTGCTGGTCCTGACGGTGCTGCTGACGGCCCCGATGATGGCGCGCGACGACGGGCGCTACGCCAACTCGCCATTAAAACCCTGGTTCGAGAGCCTGCACAGCGAATACGGCCAATGCTGCTCGGATGCCGACGGCTATATGGTCGCCGACGTCGACTGGGAATCCGACAAGGGCCGTTATCGCGTGCATCTCGAGGGCGAATGGGTGGTCGTGCCCGACGGCGCCGTCATTACCGAGCCGAACAAGATCGGCCGCACCATGGTGTGGAAGCACTATATCGACGGCCATCCGCGGGTGCGCTGCTTCATGCCGGGCAGCATGACGTAGAGTGAAACGTCATCCCGGGCGACGCGCAGCGTCGAACCCGGAATGGCGTCAAGGCTTAGCGCGCCTCGTTGTTCGCGCTGACGCTCGCAAGCCGCTTCACGCGTGGCGACAGCACCGACATCTGCGCGGGCGAGGCGGGCATGCCGGCGACGATCATCGCGGGCGCAGTCGACTGCTCCTCGATGCCTGGGCCGCCGAGCACCTGGACTTGCGTCGCCGAGATCGGAAACGACGTCACTTCGTAAGAGGGAAGCTCGCCGGCGAACGCGCCTGACGAGTTGGCAATCATCGCTGCGGCAACGGCAACCATCGAAAGAACGCGCATTGGAAAATCTCCGTGAGAAGTGCCAATCGGAGGTTAGGTCGCGGTGATGCCGCAACAGGTTCGCCTGTGTGCGAACATTAGATCGCGGTCGCTGATCTATTTGATTGCGTGATGTCGAGCGACGAAGCGCGAAGGAAGTTTTCCGCGCCAATGTTTCCGGGCGGTTTCGCGGAAGTGGTCGCGCGGTGACGTGTCGGTGCCCTACGTGCCGAAACGGCACCAATGCATCCACGCGGCGAGGCAGCGTCCGCGCGCGGCGCTCAGGTCACTGGCGCCGGATTGAACAGCGTCAAATCGTTGTGGATGCCCCAGCGATCCGACCAGGGTTTCGTGCGGCCGCTGGCGACGTCGAGGATCAGGCGGAACAGGTCCCAGCCGGTTTCCTCGATGGTCTTCTCGCCGGTGGCGATGCCTCCCGCATCGAAATCGATCAGGTCCTTCCAGCGTCGCGCCAGCTCGCTGCGGGTCGAAACCTTGATCACGGGCGCAGCCGCAAGGCCGTAAGGCGTGCCGCGGCCCGTGGTGAACACCTGCAAGGTCATGCCGGAGGCGAGCTGGAGCGTGCCGCAGATGAAGTCGGACGCCGGCGTTGCCGCAAACAGCATGCCCTTCTGCGTCGCCTTCTCGCCGGGCGAGAGGACGCCGGTGATCGCGCTTGATCCGGACTTGACGATCGAGCCGAGCGACTTCTCGACGATGTTGGCGAGGCCGCCCTTCTTGTTGCCGGGCGTGGTGTTGGCGCTGCGGTCCGCGCCGCCACGGGCCAGATAGGAATCGTACCAGGCCATCTCGCGGACCAGCGCGCGGCCGACGTCCTCGTTGATGGCGCGCCGCGTGAGCAACTGGATCGCGTCGCGCACTTCGGTGACTTCCGAGAACATCACGGTGGCGCCGGCGCGCACCAGCAGGTCGGCGGCGAAGCCGACCGCAGGGTTCGCGGTGACGCCGGAGAACGCGTCGCTGCCCCCGCATTGCAGGCCGATGACGAGATCGGCGGCCGGGCAGGTCTCGCGGGTGCGCTTGTTGAGGATCTTGAGGCGGGCCTCTGCCTGGGTCATGATTGCCTCGACGATGGCGCCAAAGCCGTCGAAGGCTTCATCCTGCATGCGCACGATGGCATTGCTGACGCCTTCCGGCACCAGACGCTCGGGCGCAAGCTTCTCGCAGCCGAGGCTGATGACCAGTATCTCGCCGCCGAAATTCGGGTTCTGTGCGATGTTTTGCAGCGTGCGGATCGGAATCACGGCATCAGGCGCGTTGATGGCGACGCCACAGCCATAGGCATGCGTCAGCGGCACGACGTCGTCGACATTCGGATATTTCGGCAGCAGCTCGGCGCGGATGCGCTTCACCGCATATTCCATCGTGCCCTTGACGCATTGCACCGAGGAGGAGATGCCGAGGATGTTCTTGGTGCCGACCGAGCCGTCGGAATTGCGAAAGCCTTCGAACGTGAAACCTTCGAGCGGCGGCAGCGGCGCGGGAACGGCGGTGGAGATTTCCAGCTTGTCGAGGGCAGGGGCCTCCGGCATGCGGATGCGCGCTTCGTCCACCCATTCGCCGGCCAGTATCGGCGCGAGCGCATGGCCGATCACCTCGCCATAGCGGATGATCGGGGCGTCCTGCGGGATGTCGACCAGCGCCGTCTTGTGTCCCTGCGGCACGAAGGCGCGCAGCGTCAGCCCGCTGGCGAAGCGGGAGCCGGCGGGAAGCCCGAAATCATTGACAACGATCGCGACGTTGTCGCGCTCGTTGAGCTTGATGTAGCGAGGCTGCTCTTTCGCTGCGACTGACTGGTCCATCTGCTTTACCTCGGAAACTCAAGTCGTAGGGTGGGCAAAGGCGCAAAGCGCCGTGCCCACCATGCTTCGTGCCGAACGTAAGCGGTGGGCGCGCCTCGCTTTGCCCACCCTACGATATCTTGCCCGTGGTTAGCCGGGATAGGTATAGGCGGTCTTCACCGTCGTGTAGAACTCGCGGGCATAGGAGCCCTGTTCGCGGGCGCCGTAGCTCGAACCCTTCCGGCCACCGAACGGCACGTGATAGTCGACGCCGGCCGTTGGCAGATTGACCATCACCATGCCGGACTCGCTGTTGCGCTTGTAGTGCGAGGCGTATTTAAGGCTGCTGGTGCAGATGCCGGAGGCGAGGCCGAACTCGGTGTCGTTGGAGATCGCGAGCGCCTCCTCGTAGTTCTTGGCGCGAATGACGGCGGCGACCGGGCCGAAGACCTCCTCGCGCGAAATGCGCATGTTGTTGTTGGCCTCGGTGAACAGCGCCGGCTGGAGATAGTGGCCGGGCGTTTCGCGCTTGAGCAACTCGCCGCCCCAGGCGAGCTTGGCACCCTCGTCCTGGCCGATCTTGATGTAGCGCAGGTCCTGGTCGAGCTGGCTCTGGTCGACCACCGGGCCGATATGCACGCCGGCCTTGAGCGCGTCGTCCACCGTGAGGCCTTTCAGGCGCTCGGTCACCGCCGCAACGAAACGGTCGTGAATACCTTCGGTGACGATCAGGCGCGAGGACGCCGTGCAGCGCTGGCCGGTGGAGAAATAGGCGCCGTTGACGGCGACTTCGACGGCGGTCTTGAGATCGGCGTCGTCGAGCACGACCAGCGGGTTCTTGCCGCCCATCTCGAGCTGGAATTTCTTCATGTTGCTCGAGGTCACGCAAGCCTGCGCGATCTTGCGCCCCGTCTGCACCGAGCCGGTGAAGGTGATCGCGGCGACGTCGGGATGCTCGATCAGGGTCTGGCCGACCACGGAGCCCGAGCCGACAACGAGGTTGAACACGCCGGCCGGGATGCCGGAGCGGGTGATGATCTCGGACAGCGCATGCGCCGAGCCCGGCACCAGTTCGGCAGGCTTGAACACCACCGTGTTGCCATAGCAGAGCGCGGGGGCGATCTTCCAGGCGGGGATCGCGATCGGGAAATTCCAGGGAGTGATCATGCCGACGACGCCCATCGGCTCACGGGTGAGCTCGACGTCGATGCCGGGACGGACGGAAGCGCCCTTCTCGCCGATCATGCGCAGCGCCTCGCCGGCGAAGAATGCGAAGATCTGGCCGGCGCGCGCGACCTCGCCAATTCCTTCCGGCAGCGTCTTGCCTTCCTCGCGGGCGAGCAGGCGGCCGAGATCTTCCTTACGGGCGATGATTTCGAGAGAGATCTTGTTCAGCGCGTCATAACGCGCCTGGGGTGTCGACTGCGCCCAAGCGGGGAAGGCGGCCTTGGCGGCTGCGATCGCCTTCTCGGTCTGGGCCTTGTCGGCCTTGGCGTATTCGCCGACGACGTCGTTGGTGTTGGAGGGGTTGATGTTCTTGGTGACGGCGGAGCCATCGACCCATTCGCCGCCGATGAAGTTCTTCAGGATCGCAGTCATAGCTTCCTCCAGAGTTTTTAACGAACCAGGCAAGGACGCTTGTCGTCGAAGGTCCAGCCGGGGATCAGGTCCTGCATGGCAATAGCGTCATCGCGGGCGCCGAGTCCATGCTGCTTGTAGAGGTCATGCGCGGCGTCGATGGCGGCCCTGTCGATTTCGATACCCAGGCCCGGCCTATCCGGCACCGCGATCTTGCCGGCCTTGATCTGGAGCGGCTCCTTCGTCAGGGCCTGACCGTCCTGCCAGATCCAGTGTGTGTCGATCGCGGTGACCTTGCCGGGGGCGGCGGCGCCGACATGGGTGAACATGGCGAGCGAGATGTCGAAATGGTTGTTGGAGTGCGAACCCCAGGTCAGGCCGTTGTCGCGGCAGGTCTGGGCCACGCGCACCGAGCCTTGCATGGTCCAGAAATGGGGATCGGCCAGCGGAATGTCCACCGCGCCGAGGCGCAGCGCATGGGACAATTGCCGCCAATCGGTCGCGATCATGTTGGTCGCGGTCGGCAGGCCCGTTGCGCGGCGGAACTCGGCCATGATCTCACGGCCGGAGAAGCCGCCTTCGGCGCCGCAGGGGTCCTCGGCATAGGCGAGGATGCCGTGCATGTCCTTGCAGAGGCTGATGGCCTCGTCGAGCGACCATGCGCCGTTCGGATCCAGAGTCACGCGCGCATTCGGAAAGCGCCTGGCGATCGCGGTGACGGCCTCGATCTCCTGCTCGCCGCGCAGCACGCCGCCCTTGAGCTTGAAATCGGCGAAGCCGTAATGGTCGTGGGTGGCTTCCGCGAGCCGCACCACGGTCTCCGGCGTCATCGCCTCCTGATGGCGGAGGTTGAACCATTCCGCCTTGCCGGTCTCGCCGCCGACATAGTCGAGCTTGGATTTGCGGCGGTCGCCGACGAAGAAGAGATAGCCCAGCGTCTCGACGCTGGTGCGCTGCTGGCCCTCGCCGAGCAGGGCTGCGACCGGCAGGTTGAGATGCTGGCCGAGCAAATCGAGCAGCGCGGACTCCACGGCCGTGACGGCGTGGATCATGACGCGGAGATCAAAAGTCTGCTTGCCGCGGCCGCCGGCATCGCGATCGGCGAAGGCGGTCCTGATATCGGCGAGGATGTTGTTCATCGCGCCGACGGTCTTGCCGATCACGAGATCACGGGCGTCCTGCAGTGTCTGCCAGATCTTCTGCCCGCCAGGCACCTCGCCGACGCCGGTGTGACCGGCATTGTCGGTGAGGATGACGATGTTGCGGGTGAAGAACGGCGCATGCGCGCCGCTCAAATTGAGGAGCATGCTGTCACGGCCTGCGACCGGGATCACCTGCATCGCGGTGACGACCGGTGCGCCAGTGATCTCGGTCTTGACCATCGCAGGCTCCTCCCTGTGTTGTTGTTATTCTGCAGCCTGTTGTGACGATCGGATGGCGGGCAGATTCTTCACCAGCGCCGTGACTTCCGCGATCTCCTGCTCGGTGAGGTCGGTCAGCGGCGGGCGGACCGGGCCGGAATCGCGGCCGATCACCTTCATGCCGGCCTTGATGATCGAGACCGCATAGCCCTTCTTGCGGTTGCGGATCGCGATGAGGGGCAGGATGAAGTCCTTCAGGCCGGCGTGGATCGTCGCGTGGTCGCGCTTGCGCACGGCGGCGTAGAAATTGGTGGCGAATTCCGGAACGAAGTTGAATACCGCCGAGGAGTAGGTGGTCACGCCCATGTCGAGGTAGGGCAGTGCGAAGGTCTCAGCGGTCGGCAGGCCGCCGATATAGGTCAGGCGGTCGCCGAGCTTGGTGTAGACGCGGGTCATCAGCTCGATGTCGCCGATGCCGTCCTTGTAGCCGACGAGGTTCGGGCAGCGTTCGGCGAGGCGGGCGAGCGTATCGGGCTGGAGGATGGCGTTGTCGCGGTTGTAGACGATGACGCCGATCTTCACGGAGGCGCAGATCGCTTCCACGTGGGCAGCAAGGCCGTCCTGCTCGGCATGGGTGAGATAGGGCGGCAGCAGCAACAAGCCGTCGGCGCCGGCCTTCTCCGCGCCGATCGCGATCTCGCGCGCGGTGGCGGTGCCGTAGCCGGTGCCGGCGAGGACGGGCACGCGGCCCTTGGTCTCGTCCACGGCGATCTTGACGACCTGCGGAACCTCGGCCGCCGTCAGCGAGAAGAACTCGCCGGTGCCGCCTGCGGCAAACAGGCCTGCGACGTCATAGCCGCACAGCCAGTCCATGTTGGCGCGGTAGGTCGCCTCGTCGAAGGAGTAATCCGCCTTGAACGGCGTGACGGGGAAGGACAGGAGGCCGGATCCGATCTTCTGGGCCATTTCCTGCGGGGTCATCTTGCTCATGGGCGCTGCTCCCTGGTCTCGTGTTGTGGAGGACGCAAAGGCTGCGCGTCCATGCGACCGTGGTTTAGGAGACCGTTCGATGCGGGTCCAAGCCAAAGCCTATATCGACCAATGCGAAATCAGCATCAATCTTCCATCGCCTCCGCCGAGGACAATTCGCTCGCGATTTTGACGAGTGCCGAGAGCAGCGGATTCTCGTCGTCGCGGCGCCAGACCATGAACAACTCGACCGGGACGCGGGTGCGCAGCTTCAGCGGCCGCAGGCGGACGTCCGCGATCTTCAGGCTCGCGGCCGCCGCCGGCACGATGGCGAGGCCGAGGCCGGCGCGTACCATGGCGAGGATGGAGTGGATCTGGCTCAGGTGCTGCACATAGCGCGGCAGGATGTCGGCGCGGGTGAACAGCGCCACCAGCACGTCGTGAAAGTAGCGGCTCTCATAGGGCGAATACATCACGAAGGGCTGGTTGTCGAAATCCTTGATCGTGACGCTCTCGGCATTCGCCAGCGGATGCTTTTTCGGGATCGCGGCGAGCAGGGGCTCGGCGACGACGCGGCGGCTGGCGATTTCGGGGCGCGCGATCGGCGGCCTGAGCAGGCCGGCATCGATCTGGCCCGAGGTCAACGCCTCGAACTGGTCGCCCGACACCATCTCCTTCAGCGAGAAGTCCACCTCGGGCAGCTTGGCGCGGCAGGCGGCGACGAGCTCCGGGAGGAAGCCGTAGGCTGCGGCTGCGGTGAAGCCGATCTTCAGCGAGCCGGACTTGCCGAGCGCGATACGGCGGGCGACCTG
>NZ_JADPJF010000022.1:104126-114533 GCF_023073295.1 Bradyrhizobium sp. 23
GAGGCGCTTTCAGCAAGCTTCAGGATGCGCCGCGCTTCCGGCAGGAAGCTGCGCCCGGCAGGCGTCAGGCGCACCGAGCGGCTGGTACGCTCCAGCAGCGGCGCATCGATGATGTGCTCGAGCACCTGGATCTGCCGGGACAGCGGCGGCTGGGTCATGTTCAGCCGCGCGGCGGCGCGGCCGAAATGCAATTCCTCCGCCACCGTGACGAAACAGCGGAGCTGGTTGAGGTCGAACATCGATACATGCCTTAGATGGATAAGGCGTTTCCCCGGCGCTTCTAGCATCGATTACTCCCAAAACAAAGACGGCGGCCGTGAAGCCGCCGTTAAGTTGCCTGGTCAAGCTCCCATGGGGAGCCCTCAGGAGGAACGTTTGAGCACCACGCGCTCGATCTTGCCGACGACCACGAGATAGGCGAATGCGGCCACCAGCGCATTGGCGCCGACGAATATCAGCGCACCGTTGAAGGAGCCGGTCGCGGCCAGGATGTAGCCGATCACGATCGGGGTGCTAATCGAGGAGAGATTGCCGAAGGTGTTGAACAGGCCGCCCGAGACGCCGCCGGCTTCCTTCGGCGAGGTGTCGGAGACGACAGCCCAGCCGAGCGCGCCGATGCCCTTGCCGAAGAAGGCGAGCGCCATGAAGCCGACCACCAGCGCCTGGCCGTCGACATAGTTGCAGGCGATGATCGACATCGACAGCAACATGCCGCCGACGATCGGGATCTTGCGCGCCATCGTCAACGAGCCGGTCTTCCGCAGGATCGCGTCGGAGATGACGCCGCCGAGCACGCCGCCGATGAAGCCGCACAGCGCCGGCAAGGTCGCGACGAAGCCGGCTTGCAGGATCGACAGGCCGCGCTCCTTGACGAGGTAGACCGGGAACCAGGTCAGGAAGAAATAAGTCAGCGTGTTGATGCAGTACTGGCCGAGATAGACGCCGAGCATCATGCGGTTGGAAAGCAGCTGGCGGATATGGTCCCATCCGGAGCCGGGCTCTGGCGCGCGCTCCTCCTTGGGAGCGTCGAGGTCGACCAGCGCGCCACCGGCCTTGATGTAATCGAATTCGGCCTCGTTGATGCCGGGGTGCTCTTTCGGCCCGTAGACGGTCTTGATCCAGACCAGGCCCATGACGATTCCGAGCGCGCCCATCACGAAGAATACGTAGCGCCAGCCGTAGTCGTGCGCGATCCAGCCCATCAAGGGTGCGAAGATCACGGTGGCGAAATACTGCCCGGAATTGAAGAACGCAGACGCGGTGCCGCGCTCATTGCCCGGAAACCAGGCCGCAACGATGCGGGCGTTGGCGGGGAAAGACGGCGCTTCGGCGATACCGACGAGGAAGCGTAGGCCGAACAGCACGGTGATCGCGGTGCCGGCGCTGAAGAAGCCGACCCAGCCCTGCATCGTCGTGAACAGCGACCAGACGATGATGCTGAAGGCATAGACAAGCCGGGAGCCGTAGCGGTCGAGCAGCCAACCGCCCGGCACCTGCGCGATCACATAGGACCATCCGAACGCCGAGAAGATGTAGCCCATCGCGACGGGATCGAGGTGCAGCTCCTTGGAGAGCGCGGGCCCCGCGATCGACAACGTGGCGCGGTCGGCATAATTGACGGTCGTGACCAGGAACAACATGGTCACGATGAACAGCCTGACGCGAGACCTTCTCACATCCGCTGCGGACATCACTGCGCTCATGACGCGCCTCCTTAGAACTCGAAACGTTTCCCCACTGCGACTCCTAGAGGTGCGCGCGGCAAAGTGTCCAAGTTCAAGGCAGTATCGATCGATGCTGCTTTTGGATTGATGGAACGGCAGGTGGGAGGAACGATCGAGGTGACGGCGAACCCGATCGCACCACGCGCGCCGTTGTCATTCCCCGCGAAGGCGGGGAATCCAGTACGCCGCGACGTCTCGATTCAATCACGTCTGTCACGGAGTACTGGATCGCCCGCCTGCGCGGACGATGACAGTGTGCGGTTAGAGGCTGCGCGCGTCTACTGCCGCGCGGCCGGCAGCAGCGGCGCGAGCAGCCCGCGTGTCACGCCCGGCGGTGCCGCATCCAGACCCAGCACGGCGCTTGCCGCCGGCAGTGCCGCGTCCGCCATCGCGGCGTGGCCTTCGGCGCTCGGATGCACGGCGCCGCCGTAGACGGCGGAGAGCACGCCCCAGGTCGCGTCATGAATGTCGGTCGGCTGGCTCGCCGCCGGCAGGCCTTGCGGATAGGTCATCGCGGCGAAATAGCTGTCGTTGGCGTCCCGGATCCACCGCGCGCGCGGCAAATAGGCGCGGAATTCGGAGGCGCCGCGGCCGCACAGCATCGGCTGGCTCGCCGCACTCACGATGTCGGGATTGAAGCTCTGGCCGTTCTCGGTAAAGCAGGTGCGGTCGAATTCGGGATCGTTGCCCGAATGCGCGCAGAAGCCGTGATCGGCGAACGCCGCCTGATGCGAATCCACGAAGGTCATGCGGTCGGCCTCGGGATCGCGGCACAGCGCGCCACGGGTGCAGGTGGCGAGCCCCTTGAGTTGCGGCAGGAATTCAGTGTCGACGAAAGTGGAGACGCGGGCGAGGCGCTGCGGATCGGCGTTGAAGGACGGATGGATGTCGAAGCCGGCGCGGCCGCCGCGGCAGGGCACGCCGCCATCGGCGAGCGCCGGGTTGGCGTAGGAGACGTAGACCACATGCGAGAGGTCGCCGCCGACCAGCGGCTTCAGCGCCTCGCGCAGCTTGACGAAATTCTGCGGCAGTTCGCGCGCCAGCGCATCGCGGGAATCATCGACGCTCGCCATCACGCCGGAGCGGCGGAATATCGCGCGCTCGGTTGCTGTCTCGACGATCACGTCGGCGACGAGGCCGGAGAAATAGACGTCGTTGGCGCCGACCGAGAGCAGCACGAGGTCGAGCGTGCGCTCTGGCTGGCGTTTCCTGGCGGCGGTCAGCGCCTCGCGCAGCTCGGCGACCTGCGCGTTCACGCTGATGTTGCAGACGCCCGTCTTGCCGGGCGGGCATTCGCGGGCGCGTTGCGAGCCGAGCAGCCCGTCGCTGATGCTGGCGCCGGTGCAGGCGAGCGGCAGAAAGGTCACCGCGACGTGGGTGTAGCGTACCGCGAGCGCCAGCGCGGTGCGGGCCTGGTAGCTGTAGAGCGATCGGTGGCAGGGCGAGTTGAACCAGAGCGCGCTGTAGCGCTGCCAGTTGGCAAGCGTATCCGGCGCTTCGCAGGCGCGGCCGCCCTTGAAGCCGGCGCGGCTCGGCCGGTAATACTGCGCGCCGGCGGTGCCGAGATAGGACCGGAAGCAAAAACCTTCGTCCGACAGCGCCAGCGGCCGGTCCGGATTGCCTTCGCCCGAGGCGATGCTGTCTCCGAGGCCAGCGACGAAGATGTCCCGGACCTGGATCTCGGTCTGGACCCGCTGGGTCGGATTGGAGCCGGAGGAGACATCGACGCTTGCGACCGTCTGCTTGCCGTAGCGGACCCTCAGATTGATCGGCTCGGCGCAGTCGAAGGTGGATTGTTGCGGCCCGTCGCCGTCGTCGAACGACCAGGCGCAGGTGGCGCCGACCGGCACCGCGCCGGCGAGGCGCACAGTGACGGGATGGTCGAGGGGGGTGAGATAGTTTTCCTTGGTGTTGTCGCGGGTGCAGGGCTGGTTGACCCGGCCTTGGAGGTCGATGCAGAGCCGGTTGACCATGTTGCGGGCCCAGCCGCGGCCCTCGCTCTGGAGCTCCAGCGATTGCTCGGCGGCGAGGATGCTGCGGTTACGCGCGTTCTCGACATGGAGCAGGAAGTCGCGCTCTTCGCGGAACAGCCGGAAGCGGTTGCGCACCTCCCAGCTGATCTGCATGGCGCCCGCGTCCTGCGCGGCCGCCCGCTCCGGCGGGAAGGCGGTGAGGAGCCCGGCGAGCAGCAGGGCACCGGCGAGGAAACGGCGATGGAATAAAGGGATCATGGCCCGCGTCTTCAACGGCAAAGTTGAGGCGGAAATAAGAGAGCTGCTCTCCGCCTGCAACATTGGTCTGACGGTTTTGCCGGCCGGCGTCTAGCGGACTATCGTGGGAGCATGATCTTTTCGGAAAACCACTTCGCACTTGTCCGGATCACGCTCAGCGTTTGCTGGCCTGCCGCAGCGAACGCTCGCGCTCCATCGCTGCCACCTGCTTGGGCAGGTTGGCCTGCGCGCAGGCCTCCGCCAGCCGTCGGCGCTCCTGCCAGGGCTCCACCACATTCATCCAGAGCTCGCGTGCGCCCATGATGGAGATGGCAAGACCGAACGGGATCACGAAATAGAGGATGCGGAAGACGAGGAGCGTGGCCAGAAGCTGCTCGCGGCCGAATTCGGGCAGCGCCACCAGCATGGCGGCGTCGAACACGCCGAGCGAGCCGGGAGCATGGCTGGCGAAGCCGAGCAATGTCGCCAAAATGAACACCACGGAGAGCGACAGGAAATCGATCTGCGGAGTGGCCGGCACCAGAAGGTACATCGCCAGCGCGCAGAATCCGAGATCGACGACGCCGATCAGGATCTGCACCAACGTCAGCGGCGCTGACGGCAGCACCACCTTCCAGCCTTTCTGGCCGAGCTCGCGGCGCTTCTCGCCCATGCACAGCCAGACCAGATAGGCGCCGATCGAGGCGAGGCCGCCGATCGCAATCAGCCGGTTGATCGACGACGGCAGCTGATCCATGTAGGAGGCGGCATCCGGATGGATGGCCATGCCGATCGAGAGCACGAAGATGTTACCGAGCCAGAAGGTCAGGCCCGACAGGAAGCAGATTTTTGCGACGTCGATCGCATTCAGCCCGTAATCCGAATAGATCCGGAAGCGGATCGCGCCGCCGGTGAAGACGGTGGCGCCGATATTGTGGCCGATCGAATAGGACGTGAAGCTGGAGAGCGCTGCTATGCGATAAGGCACGTGCCTCTTGCCGATCGTTCGCAGTGCAAAAAAGTCGTAGAAGGTCAGCGTACAGAACGCGAAGCATACGCAGATCGCCGCCAGCCCGATATTGCCGCGGGGGATTTCGGTCAACGCGGTCAGGATGACCCCGGTGTCGATGCCCTTGAGCGTCCGCACCAGCGTGGTGATCGCGAACGCGATGATGAAGACGCTCGCCGCAACGCCGAGTCGCCGCCAGCCGATCCATCTCTTGAAGCCGCGCTTCAGCGCGGTCAGCAGTCCGTGCATTCATCCTCCCGGCGGGGGGCAAGACCGACCAGGCCAGACATTGGCCGGTCGGATGCGATCAGTGCCCGATGTGGGCTTGGATCGCTAGGCATGATGTAGCTCATTTAAGGCAAAAACAGTGACTTGTGCAGCCCTTGACAAGGATTGGTTCTGCCTTGGACCAGCTACTTTGTCATACGCGGTTCACATCGGACGCGCGTTAAGCATATGAGTCGTGGCACCGGTCGCGTCCGTCCGTGACATAGTCTCAGACCCTGCATGGCCGGCATTGTTCCAGCGCAAGGGATGCGGGCTTTTTTGGAACGACGATGCCGTGCGCTGGTTAGTGCCCCATCAGCAATCGAACATGGCGGAATAACCGGCTTCTCCTGCGAGCCGGTGCCTCCGTGTTCCCACAACCCGAGAGGATCGGACCGATGGGATTGTTCACAAAAGACATCAAGACCATGAACGACCTGTTCGTGCATCAGCTCCAGGACATCTATTACGCCGAGCAGCAGCTCACCAAGGCTCTGCCTAAAATGGCGGATAAGGCGACCGATCCGCAGCTGAAGCAGGGCTTTTTGACGCACCTCGAAGAAACCAGGGAGCACGTCAAGCGCCTCGAGGAAGTGTTCAAGATGCACGGTGCGCAGGTGAAGGCGGTCGATTGCCCCGCGATCGACGGCATCATCGAGGAAGCCGACGAGACCGCCGGCGAAGTCGCCGACAAGGCGGTGCTCGACGCCGCGCTGATCAACGCGGCACAGGCGGCGGAGCATTACGAGATCGTCCGCTACGGCAGCCTGATCGCCTGGGCCAAGCAACTCGGCCGCAACGACTGCGCCAGCGTGCTCGCCAAGACGTTGGAAGAAGAGAAGGCGACCGACAAGAAGCTGACCACGATCGCCGAGAGCAAGGTGAATCTGCGCGCTGCGAGCTGAGGGCCAGGCGTAGCCAGGATCGAGCGTCGCGCGGTCATCCGCGCGACGCTCGAACATGACGCATCCGTCCCGCATCCATCATTCGACCCTTGTCGTAACATGACGAGGGGCAGGAAGCGTATCGTTCGCATGGGGCTGCAACCGAGATGGCAGCATGCGAGTAAGCACCGCCAGATACGAAGCCTTCGAAGCCGGCGCGCCGCATTCCGGCTCCCGCCTTGCGACGTCCCTCACCCTTGCCGCGATGAGCCTTGGTTATGGCGTGGTGCAGCTTGACGTCACCATCGTCAACACCGCGCTCGACGCGATGGGCAGGACGCTCGGCCGCGGCGTCGCCGAGCTGCAATGGGTTGTCAGTGCCTACACCATTGCGTTTGCCGCCTTCATCCTGACGGCCGGCGCGCTCGGCGACCGCATCGGCGCCAAGCGCGTCTTCATGGCGGGTTTCGCAATCTTCACCGCCGCATCGCTCGCCTGTGCGTTGTCGCCCAATGCGACCGTGCTGATTGGGGCGCGCCTGGTCCAGGGTCTGGCGGCGGCGATCCTGGTGCCGAATTCTCTTGCCCTGCTCAATCATGCCTATCCGGACGACCGCGAGCGCGGCCGCGCCGTCGCGATCTGGGCCGCCGGTGCGAGCCTCGCGCTCACCGCGGGCCCCTTCGTCGGCGGCGCGCTGATCACGCTGGTCGGCTGGCGCGCGATCTTTCTCGTCAACCTTCCGATCGGCCTCATCGGCCTTTGGCTGAGTTGGCGCTATGCGACCGAGACCACGCGCGCGCCCTCACGCGAGATCGATCTGCCCGGCCAGCTCGCGGCAATTGGTGCGCTGGGGGCGCTCGCCGGCGCGATCATCGAGGGGGGCGCGCTTGGCTGGCAGCATCCGGCTGTGCTCGCGGCGTTCGCTTCAGCCGCTTTCCTGCCGGTGCTGTTCGTCTGGCGCGAGAGCCGCGCGACGCAGCCGATGCTGCCCCTGTCCCTGTTCGATCACCGGCTGTTCAGCCTGACCGCGCTCGTCGGCCTGCTCGTGAACGTCGCGATCTACGGGCTGATCTTCGTGCTCAGCCTTTACTTCCAGAGGATCAACGGCCTGTCGGCGTGGTGGACCGGTCTCGCCTTCGTGCCGATGATGGCGGTGGTGCTGCCGGTCAATCTGCTGGCGCCGCGTCTCGCCGAGCGCATCGGGTCGTGCCCGACCATCGTCGTCGGCGCCTGCGTCTCGGCGCTCGGCTGTCTCGGCCTGCTGTGGATCGAGGCCGGCACAAGCTATTGGGCGATCTTTGCGCAGATGATCGCGATCAGCAGCGGGCTTGGGCTGCTGGTGCCGCCGCTGACCTCGACCTTGCTGGGCAGCGTCGAGAAGGCACGCTCCGGCATCGCGGCGGGCGTCCTGAACGCGACGCGGCAGACAGGCAGCGTGCTCGGCGTTGCGCTGTTCGGTTCGCTGGTGGCCTCGGAAGGCGCGTTCATGACCGGCCTGCACGCATCGCTGGTGGTATCGGCCGCCGTCCTCGTGCTCGCTGCCGCCGTGATCGGGATCGGCGCGCCGTCGCGCGGATGAACTGTGCGGAGGAATTAGCCGCGGCGCAGTGCGAAATGCGCGCCGCAGAACGCCATCACGGCACCGAGGCCCAGCGCGGCAATCCCGGCCAGCACGCCTGAGACTGTCGGGACCGGGCTCGGCGCCGAGGCCACCTGGCCAGCCCCCGCAAGCAGCAGCACGCCGACCGCGATGAGGAATTGCCGCATCCGTTGCGGGATCTGGCCCGAGACGGCGCTCTGCATCAACGTCGCCGTGAAATAGCCGCCGGAGAAGCCGACGGAGGCGATCAGCCACCAGGCGATCGCCGCGCCCGCCGGTATGAACTCGTGCGAGTCCGAGTGCCAGAGGCCGCCGAGATCGAGCCCGTAGCGCGCGCCCAGCATGTGCACGGCGAGCGCGAGCAGCACGCCGGAGATCACGGCGGCGCCGAGAATCAGGCGGCGCGGAAAAAAAATCGTCTCAGCCATGTCTCGCTTGTAGGATGGGGCAGGGCGCTCACGCAAGCGGGTCGCAGACTGGATTGCCCGGATAGGATCGATTGTGAAGATGCGGGATTCGGGAGTTGAGCCGGCTGCGGGTGCGAGCTATGCCTACAAGGCGTCGCTGATCGGCTCGGCGCATCGCTTCGAACTGACCGAGGAGGGGCTGTCCTGGCACATCGCCGGCCGCACCTCGCTGTGGCGTTATGACGAGATCAGTGCAATCCGGCTGTCGTTCCGCCCCGTCTCGATGCAGCAGCACCGCTTTCGCGCCGATGTCAGCCACACCGGTGGCGGCCGTATCGCAATCCTCTCGACGAGCTGGCAGACCGCGGCCCTGATGGCGCCGCAGGACAATGGCTTTCGCAATTTCATCGTCGGGTTGCATGCGCGCATGGCGCAGGCCGGCAGCCACGCCGAGTTGACCGCGGGTCTTGGCCGCAGGACCTACGCGACAATGCTGGCTTTTCTTGCGGTGCTTGCAGTGGCGATGACGGGGCTCCTGATCCGGGCGCTTGCGATCGGCGAATTCGCCGGCGCGCTGTTCATCATCGGTTTTGCCGCGCTGTTCGCCTGGCAGATCGGCGGCTTCGTGCGGCGTAACCAGCCGCGGAGCTACAGCTTCGATCGCGTGCCGAGCGCCTTGCTGCCCTAGGTGCAACGGGCCGCAATCAAACGTGACTTCGCGCCGTTGCGGCAGTGTCGCATCGTGCTGCCATGTCAACCCTGGATCGCAGCACGCGGAGGCCTTCGGCGGATGAGATCGCCAGGATCAACCGCGCGCACCTGATCGATACGCGACTTCGGCCGGCCGACCTGTTGTTCATGTTCGGCACCCGCGAGGACGTCACGCTGCGGGCCGACACAGCAGCCCGGCTGTGGCACGAGGGTTTGTTCCGCTGGTCGATTGTCAGCGGCGGCGTGACGGCGGGCTCGGAGCAATCCGAGTGCACGATCATCAAGGCGGCGATGGTCGCGGCGGGCATTCCGGCTGACCGAATTCTCGAGGAACATCGTGCCCAAAACACCGGCGAGAACGTGATCCTCTCGCTGCCGATCATTGACGCGGCGCTCGGGCTGCACAATGTCCGCAGCGTGATCTGCCTCGGCAACACCTGGACCGCGCGGCGTTATCCGATGACGCTGCACCGGCACTGGCCGGAGGTCGAGAAAATGCTGCTCACAGTCGACAGCTTTGCGACGCCGCGCGCGCTCTGGCACACCGATCCCGAATTTCGCCGCCGCATGCTGCACGAATGGGACAAGATCGAGCCTTACAAGGCGAGGGGCTTCATCGCGGAATGGCCGGAGGCCTGAGCTTGGGGCAAGCGCCGCATTACTCCGTCGAGTCGAAATCCTCTTCCTTGGTGCCGAGCAGCGATGCGATCGTGCGCAGGCCGGAATCGAGCTGCTCGAACGAAGGCGGGGCGAGCGCGAGCCGCACTGCGTTCGGTGCGTGGCCATGCGCGATCGCGAAGGTCGAGGACGGTGTCAGCGCGATGCCGCGCCGGGCTGCCGCGGCGACGAAGGTCTGCGAGCGCCAGTGTGCCGGCAGCGTGAGCCAGAGATGATAGGAGCGCGGATCGGCGGCGAGCTGGTAGCCGGTGAGCAGCCTCGCCGCGGTCTGCTGGCGGCGCGCGGCGTCGATGCGTTTCAGCCGCGTCAGCTCGGCCACGGTGCCGTCTGCCATCAGCCGCTGTCCAGACGCCAGCGCATGGCCGGACGCGATCCAGCCGCCGGTGCGGACCGCGCTCATGACGCCCTCGCGCAATCGCGGCGGCGCGACCAGGATGCCGAGCGCGAGGCCAGGGGCGACCTTCTTGGACAGGCTGTCGATCACGATGCAGCGGTCGGGGCCGAGCGCGGCCAGCGGCGTGTCGTCGGCCAGGAAGCCGTAGACGGCGTCCTCGATGATGGTGAGATCGAGCTTCTCGGCGACGCGCATGATGTCGGCGCGCCGCGTGGCGTTCATGGTGACGCCGAGCGGGTTCTGGATGATGGGCTGGAGATACAATGCCGACAGTTGCGCCTCGCGATGCGCCTTCTGAATGGCGTCGGGGCGCGCGCCAAATTCGTCGATCGGTATCGGGACCAGCGTCACGCCGAGCCGCGCGGCGATGCTCTTGACGTAAGGATAGGTCAGCGCCTCGACGCCGCAGCGGCCGCCGGTGGGAACGAGGGCTGCGAGGGCGGCCGCGAGCGACTGCTTGCCGTTCGCGGTGAAGACGATCTGCTCGGCCTGCGGCGCAAAATCCTTGCGCGCGAGATAGGCG
>NZ_JADPJF010000022.1:114613-118419 GCF_023073295.1 Bradyrhizobium sp. 23
CATTGCGCGCGCTCTTGGTCCCGGTGCTGGTGGAGACGCGCAATGCGGATTCGAGCGCCTCGACACGCTCGAGGCCCGCAAGGCTTTTGGCGATCATTGCCCATTGCTGCGGCAGCAGCGGGTAATTGACCTCGAAATCGATCCGCGCGTCGCGCGGCTCGCTCAGCGCCTCGACCTCGCGCCTGATGGCGCCGGAGATGAAGGTGCCGCGGCCGACTTCGCCGACGACGAGGCCGCGGCGGAGCAACTCCGTATAAACCCGGCTCGCGGTCGAGACCGCGATGCCACGGTCATAGGCAAAATTGCGCTGCGGCGGCAGCCGGTCGCCCGGCCTTAACATGCCGTTAGAGATATCGAGAGCAATGGCATCGGCAAGCTTCACGTATTCGAACTTGGACATTATTGCACCGAGAGCAATGTTTCACTTGCTCCGAGTAGTGTACTGGAGCATTTAAGTTCCATCAAGCTTCACGATTGAGCCGAGGAGAGCGACAGCAATCCGAGGCAAATGAGGTGCAGGCGCTCGGGCGCTTGCGCCAACGGCATCCGCTTCGCCGCGTGGGCAACAGGCCGGAGAAGGACAATGACCACGATCTCGCAGACCGCCGGGCGGAGTTTACGCTCATCCTCGTCAAACGGATTTTTCCGCAAGCTGGCCAACGGCGCCTATGCGCTGTTCGACAGTCTGGAGCGCCGCTCCGCCGTCAAGACGCTGAACGACCTCGATGACCGCGCCTTGCGCGACATCGGTATCACGCGCAGCCAGATCGAGGACGCGGTCTACGGTCAGGCGAAAGCAGAGCTGACGCGGTATCTGTAGGACGCTTTCGCCTTTGTCCCGGACGCGCAGCAGCGTTCTGAGGCTGCTGCGCTGCGTCCGGGGCACGAGACTGGCGTTTCGGGCACGCCTGCTTCAACATCGTCACTGCGAGCGCCGCGAAGCAATCCAGAAATCCCACTGCGGAATGACTTTGGATTGCTTCGCTGCGCTCGCAATGACGGGCGTTTGTGGATAGCACTGTCGCTCCTTTAGCTCGCGCTTTCATTGC
Organism: Bradyrhizobium sp. 23; assembly: GCF_023073295.1. Taxonomy (NCBI): domain Bacteria; kingdom Pseudomonadati; phylum Pseudomonadota; class Alphaproteobacteria; order Hyphomicrobiales; family Nitrobacteraceae; genus Bradyrhizobium; species Bradyrhizobium sp. 23. The sequence continues at coordinate 115,663 of NZ_JADPJF010000022.1, forward strand.
AGACACACCTTCGCCCGCTCGCGGCTTGTTCGCCCGAGCTTTGCTCGATCGCCTCACCCTCGAATGAAAGAGGACGCAGGGAAGACCGGGCGCCGGCTGGCACCCGCGGTCTACTGTGCGAAGTTGCAGTAAAAAATCTGCACAGCGGCATACAGGTGAAGCCAAAACGTCCACGCCTTCCCTGCGCAGCGTTACGGCTTATGCCGTGCTCTCCCCGGGGAGCGATGCACTAACGCACAGACCCCGGGCGTCAGGACGACACGGTTTTGCCGTACGCTGTCAGCACCGGTCGTGTGCGCGACGCCTTCGCTCACGGTTGCTCCGCCCTGCGAAACCATTCGCGCCGGTGTGGCCCAGCGTCCGCCGCTGTCCGGCCCGCGTTCGTGACGATCGCGATCCGCCCCTCTTCCTTGGGCCGGGTTGCGGCGACACATACGCCGTTTCCGAATTTCGGTAAAGTGGAATATTTTCAGCGGCGGGCGTTGACCGACAGCTTGGGTGTTTTGCCCGACGGGCAATGCAAGGGCTCGTAGCCCGGATGAGCGAAGCGATATCCGGGAATCGTGATACGAGTCGTCGCGGGTATCGCTTCGCTCATCCGGGCTACGAGCTTGTATATGGCTCAGGCGAAGGCGGCCTGGTTCCAAACACCGCCGAGAGCTCGATCGTCTTCGGAGCGCTCGGGCTTGCGGTGAGGTCGTGTCGCTACGCCGCGTTGGCGCCGATGCCGGACATCCCGACGCGGCAAATGTGCAGCGACGTTGCCCGCGAACTTGGCGATACGTGCGGCGGCCTGTTTAAGGACGAACATCATCGTCGTGACGCGGCTAAGCGCGCCGAGCAGGATCAGCACCGAGAAGATGTCGATATAGGCGAGGAAGTCGCCGACCAGCATCAATTCCGGCGGGATTGGGATCCTGTGGTAGTAAGCCAGTACGAGGATCACGACGGGGGTGAAGGCGATCACCTTCCGCACCGTCAGCCTGTCCAGCAGTGCGGCCAGTTGCACGACCAGCACCTCCCATAAAGCATCGCCGATCGCGAGCGGGATCTCGTACGTCCATCTCCGCCACCATTGCTTCACGACATTGCTCCGAGCTCAGTGCCTGACCACCAGCACCGAGCATTTTGCGTAGCGCACGACGTGCCCGGCATTGGAGCCGAGAAAGTAGGTGCGCATCGCCGGCCGGTGCGAGGTCATCACGATCAGCTCGGCCTTCATGTGCACGGCTTCCTCCAGGATCTCGTGATAGATGCCGCCCTGGCGCACCACGCTGGAGATGCGAGAAGGCTCGATGCCGGACTCGCGTGCGACGATGGCGAGGGCTTCTTCCGAGGTCTGGCGCTGCTGCTCGTCGAAATCGGCGGGCACGTATTCGGCCAGCATCACCGGCGTCATCGGCAGCACGTTGAGCAGGCGCACCACGCCGCTCCAGGTCTGCGACAGCGTTGCGGCGGTCGCGATCGCCGGCTTGGCCAGGTCGGTGTCGGCGAGGTCGATGGGCACGAGGATGGACTTGAACATCTGCGCCTCCAAATCTTCCAGTCAGGACGTCTTGCCGGCACGTCGCGCGATCAACCCGATCGAAACAGCCTTAGCTTCGAAGCAACCTTAACTTCGAAGTAGCTTTAGCTTCGAAGCAGCCTTGGACTGACGAACAGCACCAGCCTACCGCGGCCGTAAGCCACGTCACCCCAATCCTTGACGTCAAAATCGAAGATCGCAAGCCCCGACGTGGGCAGGTTGTCGGCGAGCGCCTTGGCGGCGGCCGGATCGCCGCCGCCCGTCAGCATCAGGGCGATCTCGTGCATGCCCGGATTGTGGCCGACCAGCAGCAATTGTCTCGGATCAGCCGGAATGGTTGCAGTGCGAATGGATTCCAGGATCTGGGCGGGATCGGCGGCGTAGAGTTCCGGCAGGACCTCGACCTGCGGCGCGGCGACGCGGTCCTTCATGGTCTCCCAGGCAATGTCCCAGGTCTGCCGCGCCCGGACGGCATGCGATACCAGTACGGCCTCGGGAAAGGGGGGATGGGCGGCCATCCAGTCGCCGATCTCGGCGGCATCCTTGTGGCCGCGGTCGTCGAGCCGGCGGTCCTGGTCACGGCCGCTCGGCGCGTCAGTCTCGGTCTTGGCGTGACGCAGCAGCATCAAACGGCGCATGGCACTCTCGAATCGTTATGCGTTCCAGAATAATCTACAGGTGCCGGTTGAGGGCAAGGTGACAAGGGCCTGCACAGTCCTCTAAAGCGCGATGAGATTAGGACAATCCCCATCGCGCTTTAAATTTTTGTTTTGAGCATGATCTTTTCGGAAAACCGCTGCACACTTTTCCGGATCATGCTCTAAGAAACGGCATGAGCGAGACTTTCACAAGCGTGTCCCAGGAAGAAGCCGGCTTTCGTGAACGCGCGCGACTGTCGTTTGATCTCGACGCCGATATCTGCGTGATCGGGGCGGGGCTTGCAGGGCTCTCCATTGCGCTCGAGGCGGCCCGGCTGGGGGCCAGCGTCGCGGTGCTCGAGGGCCGCCACATCGGCTGGAACGCTTCCGGCAATCAACTCGGCACCGTGATGCCGGGCTTCGCGCTGCCGCTCGCCGAGCTGATCGAGCGCATCGGCTTCGAGGATGCGCGGGAATTGTGGACACTGTCGAAAGAGGGCGCCGAGTTCGTCCGGGCCAACGCCACCGAAGAGAACATGCCCGGGATCGGCTCGACCGACGGCGTGCTCGAGGTCTCCAACGTCGATGCCGGCG
>NZ_JADPJF010000022.1:118505-119507 GCF_023073295.1 Bradyrhizobium sp. 23
CGGCTGATCAGCCGGTTGCGGATGCTGAACGAGGATTTCGACACCGAGGCCGAGGGCTGGCAGGTCGATCGCGTCCGCGCGGCACTCAAGACCGATCGCTACTTCCACGGCGTGTATTATCCGAAGGCATTCCAGGTCGACGGGTGCAAATATGTGCATGGCCTCGCGGCGCTGGCGCGGCGCGCAGGCGCCCGCATCTTCGAGGACACGCCGGTCGTCAGTATCGATCATTCCGGCATCCGCAAGCGCATCGTCACGCCCTCGGCGCGGCTGCGCGCCACCCATATCGTGCTCGCCGGCAACATCCATCTCGGCGCGCCGTTGCGGCGCCTATCGGACACGCTGCTGCCGGTCTGGCGCTATGCCGGCATCACCGCGCCGCTCGGCGAGCGCGTGCACGAGATCATCGGCTTCAAGGGATCGGTGATGGATTCCGACGGCGTCGACCATTTCCGGATCGTCGATGGCGACCGGCTGATGTGGGAAAGTCCGGAGACCACTTGGGCCGCACGGCCGCAGCGCTTTGCAGGCAGCGTCAGACGGCGGATCCGGTCGATCTTTCCCCAGCTCGGCAATGTCGAGATCACCGACATGTTCGGCGGCGCCACCGGCCAGACCGTGCACGGGATGCCGCAGATCGGCCAGTTGCGCAAAGGCCTCTGGGTCGCAAGCGGCTTCGGTCGCCAAGGCATGAACACCTCGGCCATGGCCGGGCAGATGATCGCCCGCAGCATCCTGTGGGGCGACGAGCGCTGGAAGCTGTTCTCGCCGTTCGAGCTGGTCTGGGCGGGGGGAACGACGGGGCGGGTTGCCGGGCAACTGGTCGGAATCTGGGGCAGGGCGAGTTCCGCCGCCGCAGGCTCGCTTGCCCGCTATCGCGAGCGTGCCAAGGTCAAGGACCGGGAACGCGAGGCGCGGCTGGCCGAAGCCAACCGGGCCGCCGGGACCGGTCCGCGCCGGCCTCCGTCAGGCGTCAGGCCGCGGCTTGCCCAGCCGCCGAAA
>NZ_JADPJF010000022.1:119594-126204 GCF_023073295.1 Bradyrhizobium sp. 23
GGCCGAAGCCATTGAACCAGCCTCGGAACCAGCCCCGCGCGACGACAGCGTCCCGCAAGAGATCCGAGAAAAATCCCGCCCGGAAGTGTAACGTCTGCCGTGAGAGCCCGTATCTCAGGGCGTAGACGCTCCCGCATGGAGAATGAGATGTTTGACCGCCGCATCCTGTTGACGACCGTCGCCGGCCTGTTCGGCCTTGCGGCCTTCCGCTGGCTCAGAGCATCGCCCGCGGAGGCTGGAGAGAAAGCCGCGCTAAAATTCGAGATCGAGAAAACGGACGCCGAATGGCGTGCCCAGCTCACCCCGCAGCAATATGAGATCCTTCGCAAGGAGGGCACCGAGCGGCCGGGCTCCAGCCCGTTGCTCAAGGAGCACCGCAAGGGCGTCTTCGCCTGCGCCGGTTGCGACCTGCCGTTGTTCGCCTCCGACACCAAATTCGAGAGCGGCACGGGCTGGCCGAGCTTCTACCAGCCGATCGAGGGCAATGTCGGCAAGACCGAGGACCGGACCTACGGCATGCTCCGCACCGAGGTGCATTGCCGGCGCTGCGGCGGCCATCTCGGCCACGTCTTCGACGACGGTCCGAAGCCGACCGGATTGCGCTACTGCATCGACGGTTTCGGGCTGGTCTTCCATCCCGCGGCGGCGTCCGCAACCTAGGTTTCGTCCGGCAATTGTTGCCGGTCCCGGCAATTGTGCCCCGGTCATCAGACCGGGGCTTTTTCCTCAAGCCATTGATTTCATGAGAAAACCCGCATTGGCATAGCCCTTGCGACAGTCTCCTCCGACTGCGGCCATGGTCGACCGGCCGCCGAGATCGGATCTGGAGACAAAGTTATGGGTATCTTCGATGCAATGAACACCTCGGTGGGTGGCCTGCAGGCGCAGTCCTACGCGCTGCAGAACATTTCCGGCAACATCGCGAACTCATCCACCACCGCTTACAAGGGCATCGGCACCAGCTTCGTCGATCTCATTCCCGACTCCTCGGTCCCGAGCAAGCAGGTCGCGGGCGGCGTGACCGCCAACGCCAAGGCCACCATCACCACGCAGGGCACAATCTCGGGCTCCAGCGTCGCCACCAACATGGCGATCACCGGTGACGGCTTCTTCTCGATCCAGAAGGCGACGGGCGTCGTCGACAATGCGCCGGTGTTCAGCGGCGTCACCTATTACACACGGCGCGGCGACTTCCAGCTCAATGCCAACGGCAATCTGGTCAACGGCGCCGGCTATTACCTGATGGGCGTCACGGTCGACCCGAAGACCGGCAACCCGCAAGGCAACGTTGCGACGGTCCTGAAATTCCAGAACAACTTCATTCCGGCGCAGGCGACGACCTCGATCCAATACGCGGCGAACTTGCCGACCCAGCCGAACACCGTGGCGAGCACGACGGCGGCAACCAAGACGCTGCTGGCCGCCGGCGGACTGAACCCGTCGGACTTCGCCGCCAACCCGCTGCCGGTCGGCACGCCGCCTCCGCCCTATGCAAACGCCACGACGTCCGGCGCTGCCGCGACCGGCAATGTCCGCTCGCCGTACTCGTCGACCACGGCGACCGGCACAACGGCGCTCCAGAACAACTCTGCGGCGGTCGCATCGACCACAACTTCGCTCGACAGCGCCCTGGGTACGCATCTCGCCTCCACCACCCTCACCGCGCTGAGCGGCCAGGTGCTCAACATCAACGGCAACACGGTCACGTTCAACGGCGGCACCACCGTCACGACGGTCGGCAGCAACACCACGATCGGTCTCGGCGCGGGCACGACGGCCACGGTGGCCAGCATCCTGAGCGCGATCCAGACCGCCGGCGGCGCCGGCGTTACCGCATCGCTCAGCGCCAGCGGCAACATCGTGATCTCCAGCGGCACGAGCACCGACGTAGCGGTTGGTAGCGGCCAGGCGGCCACGGCGCTCGGCATCAGCAGCGTGACGCGCGGCGGCAACGTGCTGTCCTCGCCCGCGATCTCGGGCGCCACGGTGCTGAGCGGCGCAGCAGCGGCCGGCGGCGCCGAGGTGATCACATCGGGCTTCTCCGCCGGCGACGTCATCACGGTCAATGGTCAGCCGCTGACTTTCGTGGCCGCCGGCGCGTCAGGCCCGAACCAAATCAACGTCACCGACAACATCACGATGCTGCTCGGCAAGATCGACGCTCTCTCCGGTGCAACGGGGTCGTCGGTCAGCAGTGGCGGCGTGATCACCCTAAACACCGGCACAGCTTCCAACCTTTCGGTGGCGAGCTCCAACAGCGCCGCCTTCGCCGCGCTCGGGTTCACCTCGACCATCACCAAGAATCGTGACGGTGGTGGCGTTGCCGGCACCGGCGGCGTGATCGGCAATGACATCGCCACCTTCACCAAGGAATCGATCAGCGGTGGTGCGGTGACGGCCTACAACGCGGCCGGCACGCCGGTGAACCTGCAATTGCGCTGGGCCAAGACCGACAGTGCCTCGCTTGGCGCGGGCCATGCCGATACCTGGAACATGTTCTACCAGACCGACCCGAATGCGACCGGCACGACCGTCGGCTGGGTCAATACCGGCCAGGCCTTCACCTTTGCCGCCGACGGCTCGCTGACCTCGCCGAGCGGCTCGGGCATCACCATCAACAACGTCAGCGTCAGCGGCCAGTCGCTGGGCTCGGTCTCCTTCAACATCTCCTCGGGCGGCCTGACGCAATATGCCAGCACCAGCGGCGCGGTCACCATCAACACCATCACCCAGAACGGCTATGCCGCCGGTCAGCTTCGATCGGTCGCCGTCAACAACAACGGCCTCGTGGTCGGGACCTTCTCCAACGGTCAGAACCTCGACCTCGCACAGGTCTCGTTGTCGCACTTCAACGGCACCAACTACCTGAAGGCGCAGGACGGCGGCGCCTACGCCGCGACTGAACAGTCGGGCCCTGCCATCGACGGTGCTTCCGGTTCGATCAGCGGCTCGTCGCTGGAAGGCTCGAACACCGACATCGCAGACGAATTCACCAAGCTGATCGTGACCCAGCAGGCCTATTCGGCAAACACCAAGGTGATCACGACGGCGAATACGATGGTTCAGGATCTTTTGAACGTGTTGCGCTGATTGGTGCGTGACGTAACCAGAGGCGGCAAGTCAACATGGGTTTGAGTTCAGCCCTCGCCAGTGCGATGAGCGGTCTGCGTGCCAATCAGGCTGCGCTCTCGATCGTTTCGTCGAACGTCGCCAACTCGCAGACGCCGGGTTACGTCGTCCAGACGCCGAACCAGATCGAGGTCACCACCGGCGACTTCGGCTCGACGGTGACGACGACCGGCGTCAGCCGCGAGCTCGACACCTATGTGCAGAAACAGCTGCGCACCGAGACCGGCGGCAGCGGCTACGCCGACCAGATGGCCAACATCCTGAAGCAGCTTCAGAATGTCTATGGCACGCCCGGCAACAGCGGTACGCTCGAAACCGCGCTGAACAGTTTCACCACGGCGCTGCAGGCGCTGTCGACCAACGCGGGCTCGTCGTCGGCGCAAACGGTTGCGCTCGGCGCCGCGCAGACGCTGGCGCAGCAGCTCAACCTCACCACCAAGGGCATCCAGTCGCTGCGCTCCAACGTCGAGCAGGATCTCAGCACCTCGGCGCTAGCTGCCAACGCGGCGATGCAGCAAGTCGCCGACATCAACTCCAGACTCCAGGGCCTGTCGGAACACGACCCCTCGGCTGCGACGTTGATGGACCAGCGCGACCAGGCCATCAATAACCTGTCAAAATATGTCGATGTCCACGTCACCACCGACGGGTCCAATCAGGCGAACATCTACACCACCACCGGCATCCAGCTGGTCGGCGCCGGGCTGGCGTCGCAATTCACCTTTGCGTCCGCTGGCGCGCTGTCGGCGACCTCGCTCTACAACATCGATCCGGCCAAATCCGGCGTCGGCGCGTTCAACATCAAGCTCCCGAACGGATCCTCGGTCGACGTCGTCGCCAACAACGTGGTGTCTTCGGGCCAGATCGCGGCCGATCTGAAGCTGCGCGACCAGACGCTGGTGCAGGCGCAGAACCAGATCGACCAGTTCGCCGCGACGATGTCGAGCGCGTTGTCGGACAAGACCACGGCCGGCAGCACGGTCACCGGCCCGCCGGCCGGCTTCGATCTCGACCTTGCCGGGGCGGCGCCGGGCAACAGCGTCAACTTCACCTACACCGACACGACCACCAATACCAAGCGGCAGGTCACGCTGGTCAACGTGACCGATCCGGCGGCGCTGCCGCTCCAGAACCCCACCAACGCCAATCCGATGCAGATCGGGGTGAACTTCTCCGGCGGCATGGGCGCGATCGCCTCGGCGCTCAACACCGCGCTTAACGGCTCGCATCTGTCGTTCGCCGCCGCCCCGTCGCCGGCAACGGCGACCACATTGCGGGTTACCGACGACAACAGCGGCCTCGCCAAGGTCAATTCGGCCTCGATCACCAAGACGATCTCGTCGCTGACCTCGGGCAATCCGCAACTGCCGCTGTTCACCGATGGCGGGCAGGCGCTCTACACCGGCGCGATCACCGCATCGGGCTCGCAGATGACCGGCCTTGCCGGACGTATCGCCGTGAACACGCAGCTCACCACCGACCCGACCAGGCTGTCGGTCTACAACACCTCGCCGGTGACTCCCACCGGCGACACCACGCGCTCGGACTATCTCTATTCGCAGCTCACCTCGGCGGTGTTCTCCTATTCGCCGCAATCCGGTCTGGGCTCGGCGAGCCAGCCCTTCACCGGCAGCGTCTCGAACTACCTCCAGCAGTTCCTGAGCGTTCAGGGCAATGCCGCGACCCAGGCGACCCAGCTCCAGCAGGGCCAGAGCGTCGTGGTCTCGACGCTGCAGGCCAAGTTCAACTCGACCGCCAGCGTCAACCTGGACTCGGAGATGTCGAACCTGATCCAGCTCCAGAATGCCTATGCCGCCAACGCCCATGTCATGTCGGTGGTGCAGAGCATGATGAATACGTTGCTCCAGGCTCAAGTGTAACAAGTAGCAGGGCTCTGAAACATGTCAATCAGCAGCATCAACTACTCCTCGTCGGTTCTCGGCTCGCAGATCCGCAACATCAACCAGCAGCTCACCGACCTGTCGACGCAGCTCTCGACCGGCAAGCTGTCGCAGAACTATTCCGGGATGGGCACCAACGAGGGCTTTGCGATCGCCGGGCGCGCGCAGCTCTCCAACATTGCCGCCTATACCGACACGATGACCAACGTCAACGTCAGCATCAACCTCGCCAATACCGCGTTGCAGTCGCTGACCACGATCCGCAACACGGTGCAGACGGGCTCGGCCAACACCGCGCAGGATCTCAACGTCAACGGCCAGACGGTTGCGCAGAACACTGCGGCTGCGCAATTCGGCTCGATGGTCGGCGTTCTCAACACGCAGTCCGGCAATCGCTATCTGTTCTCCGGAACCGCCTTCAACACGCCGTCGGTCGCGAATGCCGGCGACATCATCAACGGCACCACGACGCAGGCCGGCTTCAAGACCGTCATGGCGGAGCGTCAGGCCGCCGACCTCGGCGCCAACGGCATGGGCCGGCTGGTGCTGGCGACGCCACAGCCGACGCCGAGCTCGGTGAAGGTCTCCGAGGACGCGCCCGCATCGCCATTCGGCCTGAAGATCGCCGCAGTCTCCTCGACGCTGACCGGCGCGACGGTCACCGGCCCGAGCGGCTCGCCGGTGTCGTTCTCGGTCGACCTCAACGGCGTCAACCCGAAAAATGGCGACAAGCTCAGCGTCCAGTTCACGCTGCCCGATGGCTCGACCGAGCAGATCGACCTGACGGCATCGACGGCGACGCCGACACCTGTCGGCAGCTTTGCGATCGACCCCGGTAATCCCAATGTCGTTCCGGTCGTTCCTCCGGACCCGAACATCACGGCGACGAACCTCAACACTGCGCTGAATACCGCGATCAAGAAGCTCGCCGGCACCTCGCTGGTGGCGGCGTCCGCTATCACGGCCGGTGACAATTTCTTCAATACGGCGGGATCCGCCACCGCGAATGTGGCGGCCACCGGCAATCTGCGCTCCTATACCTCGACGACCGGGACGGGCTCGGTCGCGTTGCAGGACAGCGCATTGGCGATTGCGTCTACGACCACGTCGCTCGACTCGTCGGCGACACCCCATCTCAATGGGACCATTCTCAACGCGCTCGCCAACGCTCCGACCGGTACCACACTGACCATCACCGGCGCGAGCGGCGCCCACACGATCACCTTCGACCCTACCGTCACTACCGTCACCACAACGGCCAGCGGCAATACCACTATCGGACTGGCTTCGGGCAGCGCCGCGAAGGTGTCTGATATCTTGAATGCGATCGCGACGGCCGCCGGCATCCCCGCCGCCAACGTAACTCTGAGCGCCGGCGGCAATATCCAGATCGCGACCGGCACCGGCACGGACGTGGCGGTCACCGGCGGCGCGGCGGCCACGGCGCTCGGTCTCAGCAGCGTGACGCGCGGCAGCGTGGCGTCGACGCCTCAGATCACCGGTTCAACTGTGCTGAGCGGCATTGCGACTACGGGCGGCCCGGAAGTCCTCTCAGCGGCGTTCCAGGCGGGGTCGGCGGG
>NZ_JADPJF010000022.1:126334-134782 GCF_023073295.1 Bradyrhizobium sp. 23
GCCTCGGGCGCCAGCGGCCCAAACCAGATCAACATCACCGACAACATCACAACTCTGCTTGGCAAAATCGATCAGATCACCGGCACCACGAAGCCGTCGACGATCCATGGCGGCGTGATCACGATCAACACGGACGATCCCGGGAGCCTCAATATCACGAGCTCGAACAGCACGGCGTTCGCGGCGCTCGGCTTCACGACCTCCCCGGTCACGGCGGCAAAGGCTCCGCTGCGCGTCGGCTCGTCGCCCCTCGGCTCGGCGACGACGCTGGTGAACGGCTCGGCCACCACCGTGCAATGGTACCTGGGCAATGACGGCCCCGGATCGCCGCGCTCCACCGCGATGGCCCGGGTCGACGATTCCGTCACGGTGCAGTATGGCGCGCAGGCGAACGAGGACGCGATCCGCAAGGAGCTGCAGGCGGTCGCCGTGTTCGGGACGTTCTCGACCTCACCGACCGGGCAGTATTCGGGCGGGCAGGTCGCCGCGCTGAGTCTGCGGGTGACACAGGCCCTGACGAAGCAGCCAGGCGAGCAGCGCATTGAGGACATCCAGACCGACATCGCGATGGCCCAGAACACCATGAAGGACGCAGGCACGCGCCAGACCCAGGCCAAGGCGCAGCTCCAGACCATCATCGACCAGGCGGAATCAGCCTCGCCGGACCAGGTCGCGAGCGAGATCCTGTCGCTCCAGAATGCGCTCCAGGCGTCCTACCAGGTGACCTCGAACCTCGCGCAGCTCTCGCTCGTCAAGTTCCTGTAAGCGGGCGTTAAGGCGCCGTTAACCATGCCTCTTTACCTCTTGGTGAGGATTGCAGCGGGGCGGAGCTGACGATGTCGGAGAAGATGAAACTGGTGGTGGCCACGCCATGTTTCGGTGGGCAGGTGACGAGCATCTATGCGAGCTCGATCTTCGCGCTTCAGCGCGCCGTGCACGGCATGGCCAATCTCGAGCTCAAGGTGCTGCTGCGCGACGGCGATGCGCTGATCACGCGCGCGCGGGCCAATCTGGCCGCGATGTTCCTGGACGATCCCGAAGCGACGCATTTCCTGTTCATCGATGCCGACATCGGCTTCAAGCCGGAGCAGGTGTTCCGGCTGATCGAGTGCGGCGCGGACGTCGTCGCCGGCTGCTATCCGATCAAGCGGATCAACTGGGACAAGGCCGCGCGGGCGATCCAGTCCGGCCGCACCGACGTGCCGGCCGCATCGCTCGACTACGTGCTCGAGATCGAGGACCCCGACCGCATCGTGGTGGTGAACGGATTCACCCGTGTGCGCTACGCCGGCACCGGCTTCCTGATGATCCGGCGCTCCGTGCTGGAGGCGATGTGCCGCCATCCGGACTACGCCGCCTTGCAATTCTTCCGCGAGCATTCGCATGACACGCTGGCGGCGAGCCAGAACCGGTTTGCCTTGTTCGAATGCATGATCGATCCGGCGACCGGCACCTATCTGTCCGAGGACTTCGCCTTCTGCAAGCGCTGGACCGACATCGGCGGCGAGATCTGGGCCGACATCGAGAGCTCGCTCGATCACGTCGGACCGTCGGTGTTCCACGGCGACATCACCTCGCAATTCGCACCGGCGCCCGCGGCGGCGGCCGATGCAGCGTGAGCCTTTCGGGATGAGCGCCGGCGCATCCCGTCTGTCAGCCAGCGAGCGCCCGTCCGACAGCGGCTCGCGCTATCGCCTGCGCGATCTCTTCACGCCACTGGATACGCTGCTTGCCTCCGGCGGAGATCCGCGGCTGGCGCTCGATCGGAACGACCGTGTCAACGCCTATGGCTGCGCGGCTTCGCCGGAGCCGGAGCTCTGGAATTTCGCCTCCGCGACCGCGTCGACGATCTCGCAGATGGCCTACGACCGCGCCGCGCTGGCGCGCGAAGAGCTGATGCACAAGTGCCTATTCGACGAGGTCGAAATCGCCTTCGACGCCCGCTGCGAGGACATGCGCGAGGAGCTGCGCGGCCACCTTGCGCTCTCGTCGCGCATCGAAATCGTGTTCTCGCCGTCCGGCACGGACTCCCAGCTTCACGCCCTGTTCGTGACGCGCGCGGTGCTCGGCGCGGCGCCGGTGAGGATCGTGGTCGGCGCCGACCAGACCGGAAGCGGGACGTCGCATACCGCACGCGGCCACCATTTCAGCACGATGACGGCAGGCGGCATGGCCGTGCGCAAGGACGGCGCGGTGACGGGGCTCGCCGGCGACAGCATTGCGGTGCCGCTGATCGACATGGCGGCCGGCATTGCGATGCGCACCGATGCCGATGCCGCGGTGCTGCATGCGGTCGAGACCAGCCTCGCGCAAGGCCGGCGCGTTTTGTTGCAGATCATGGATTCGTCAAAACTCGGTTGGCGTGCCCCAAGCGAGGCGTGTCTCGACGAGATCGCGCGGCGCTGGCCGCGCAAGGTTCAAATTGTCGTCGATGCCTGTCAGGCGCGGCTCGGTCGCCGGCGGCTGCGCGCCTATCTCGACCGTGGTTACATGGTGCTGATCACCGGCTCGAAATTTTTCGGCGGACCGGCCTTCAGCGGTGCGCTGCTGTTGCCGAAAGGCCTGTCGCGGTCGATCGACCGGATGTGCCGGATCGCGCCTGGCATCTTCGACTATGCCGGTCGCTGCGACTGGCCGGTGGCGTGGACGATGCTGCGCTCGCGCTTTGAGCGCCGGCCGAATTTCGGTCAATGGCTGCGCTGGGAAGCCGCGCTGGCCGAGATCGGCAGCTACTACGCCGTGCCCGGGGCCTTCCGCGCCAGGATGCTGGCCGAGCTCGCAGCCGGCATCGACAGCATGATCGCGTTGTCGCCGTCGCTTCGTGCCATTCCAACCGCCATCGACAAGTCCAGCGCAGACGATGAGGAATTCGTGCAAGCCACGATCTTTCCGTTCACGCTGCTGCGCGGCGGCAAGCCGGTCTCGCTCGCCGAGACCAGCGCCGTGCATCGGGCGCTGGCGTGCGACATGGCCGAGGAGATCAGCGGCAGCGCGGCGGACCGGCAAGTGGCCGCCCAGCGCTGTCTCGTCGGCCAGCCGGTCCGACTGGAGCGGCAGGACGGTGCGCCGCAGGCCGTGTTGCGCCTCTGCGTCGGCGCACGATTGGTGACCGAGGCATGGTCGCCGGATACAATGCAGGCGCAGCGCAATGTGCAGCACGTTCTTGATCGCATCGCCCATGTGCTGGTGAAGATCGAGCTGCTGCTTGATCGTGGCGCGGTTGCGGCCGTGCCGGCAAAGTTCGCGTTCGAGGTGTGAGATGCAACATCCAGTTTCCGCGCCGAGCGGCGTGACCGCGCCGACCTATGCCGACCGCATCGGCTTTGCGCAGTTGACGCGCAGCGCCTTCGAGGGAGGTGACCTGTATCCGTTGCGCGAGCGGCTGCTGGCGCGGATCGAGGAGGGAACGGCGGAGGCCGGCGAAGGCCTCGATCTCTCGCTGATTGCCCAGCTTCTCGGCGAGAAGGAGGCTGGGCTGGTGATCCAGACCGAGGTGCTCTCCTTCCACCAATTGTTTCGTACGCCTTGCGCGGCTCCAAAACCCCGCCTGCGCGTGCTCGCGCTCGCCGCCGATATCGACATGGGCGGCAACACGCCGATCGACTTCCTGCTTGAAGATTCCGACATCGAGCTGTTGACGCTCTACGTTGTCAAGGGCATCGGCCTGCCGGATACTCTGCCGGAGCACGACGTCGCCATCGTGATCGCATCCGATTCCGAGGAGTGCCGGGAGGCGCTCGCGCTGATCGAGAAGGCCGCGCCGCACTGGCCGAAGCCGCTGCTCAATCGTCCCGATCTCATTGGCAATCTCGATCGCGACAAGCTGTATCGTCTGCTGACGGGCGTGCCCGGCCTCGACATTCCCGTGACCGCCCCCACGACGCGTGCGCAATTGTCGGAGCTTTCGCGAGGCAGGATCGTTTGCGAGGAGATCACGGGCGAACTGCGCTTTCCAATGATCGTGCGGCCGCGCGGTACGCATGCCGGCGTCGGTCTCGCGAAACTCGACGATGCTGGAGCGCTCGCGGCCTATCTCGCCGAGCGACAAGAGCAGGACTTCTTCGTCGCACGTTTCGTCGACTATGCGAGTCCGGACGGGCTCTACCGCAAATATCGTCTCGCGATGGTCGACGGCGAACCTTATGCCTGCCACATGGCAATCGCCGATCGCTGGGACATCTGGTATCTCAACGCCTTCATGGCGTTCAGCGAGGAGAAGCGGGCCGAGGAAGCCGTCTTCATGCTCAACTTCGACCGTGCTTTCGCTGCGCGCCACAAAATCGCGCTGGACGAGATGAGCAGGCGCGTCGGCCTCGACTACTTCATCGTCGATTGCGCCGAGAACCAGAACCGCGAGCTGCTGGTCTTCGAAGCCGACAATACCGCCGTCGTGCACAACATGGATCCGCCGGCCGTGTTTCCGTACAAGCCGCCGCAGATGCGCAAGATCTTTGCGGCATTCACGGCGATGCTGTCGCGGCATGCACAGGCCAGAGAAGAGAGTGCGGCATGAACGAGCTCATCCGCAACACGCACAGCTCCGTCACGCACACCTCGCTCGATCCGCAGGACTGGAGCGATTTCCGCGCGCTCGCCCATCGCATGCTGGACGAGACGATCGACGGCATCGCCAATATTCGCGCGCGCCCGGTGTGGCAGGCGATCCCCGACGAGGTCCGTGCGGCATTCAGGACGGACGTGCCGCGCGATGCCAGCGATCTCGCCGATGTCTACCGCGAATTCGCCGAGCATGTCGCGCCTTATGCGACCGGCAATGTTCATCCGGGTTTCATGGGCTGGGTGCATGGCGGCGGCACGGCCGTCGGCATGATCGCCGAGATGCTCGCCGCGGGCCTCAACGCCAATCTCGGCGGGCGCGACCACATGCCGATCGAGGTCGAGCGCCAGATCGTCGACTGGATGCGCCGCCTGTTCGCGTTTCCCGAGAGCGCGAGCGGCATCTTCGTCACGGGCACGTCGATGGCCAATCTGATGGCGGTGCTGGTCGCGCGCACCGCTGCGCTCGGCGCGCTGGCGCGGCAGTACGGCATCGGCAACGATGGCGCGCTGCTTACGGCTTATACTTCGCGGGCCGCGCATGGCTGCATATCGCGGGCGATGGATATCGCGGGATTTGGGAGCGACGCCCTTCGCAAGATCGGGGTCGACGCGGATCATCGCATCGACGTTGCCGCGCTCCGTGCGCAGATCGCTACCGATCGCGAGGTCGGCTTCAAACCGTTCCTCGTCGTCGCCTCCGCCGGCTCGGTCGATGTCGGCGCGATCGACGACCTCAAGGCCGTCGCCGCGCTGTGCCGCGAGGAGGGACTTTGGTTTCACGTCGACGGGGCGTTCGGTGCGCTCGCAATTCTTTCGCCCGAGCTCGCACCGCTGCTCGGCGGCATCGAGCTTGCCGATTCCATTGCGCTCGACTTCCACAAATGGGGCCAGGTGCCCTACGACGCGGGCTTCCTGCTGGTGCGTGACGGCGAGCAGCACCGGCGGGCCTTTGCCCAGCCGGCGGCTTATCTGAGCCGCGAGGCGAGGGGGCTTGCGGCCGGCGCGGTCTGGCCGTGCGATCTCGGCCCCGATCTGTCACGCGGCTTCCGCGCGCTGAAGTCCTGGTTCACGCTCAAGACGTTCGGTACCGACAGGCTGGGCGCGGTCATCGCGCGCAGCTGCGCGCTGGCGAAATATCTGGAGACGCGCGTTCTGGCCGACCCGCGACTGGAATTGCTGGCGCCAGTGAACCTCAACATCGTCTGCTTCCGCTACCGCGCCGGCGATGCGATCAATCGCGAGATTGTCGCCGACATCCAGGAGTCCGGCATCGCGGCGCCGTCGAGCACGACACTGGATGGCAGGTTCGCGATCCGTGCCGCGATCGTCAACCACCGCACCGCGGAGATGGATATCGATGCGCTGGTCGCGGCCGTGCTGGAGTTCGGCGGACGGCGCAGCGGCGGCGTGATCGAGGTCGAGGCGCCGCCGCTTGTGGCGCAGTGACATCAGGTTTTTTTGACGCGGTTTCTTCAAGCGAAGCGGTACCTTCGCTTGAAAGCGGTTGAACGAAAAACGCCCCGAACCTGGTTTGGGGCGTTTTTGTTTGCAATGCGTGAAGCGCTCAGGCGGCCGAGCTGACGTCTTCCTTGACCTCATCCTTGGGATGGGTGGCCTCGAACTGCTCACGCAGCTTGTCTTCATAGGCGATCAGCTTGCGGGCGTCTTTCAGCGCCCGGTAGAGGTCGCCGCTCATGATGTGGTTGTTGATGTCCTCGATGATAGGCCAGGCGCTCGGCACCGCCGTGACGATGTCACGCACCAGGTTGAAATAGGTGCCGTGCTGGCTCTGCGGATCCGGCGAGATGTACATGAGCTGGACCGCCAGATAGACGAGCTTGGCGGGCGTATCGGCGGTCTCCGGCGTGAGAATGTCGCGCTCGCGCAGGATCGGCACGTTGTCGCCGTCGATCAGAAGGCGGGCGCGCTGTTCAGTGTTGGTTATCACGCAGTTACCGACGATGATGCGTTCGTGCGGTCTCAGCTCGACCTTGAGGGCCATGCCTGTTCTCCATCAACGCTTTCGTAACCGAGCGTGTGTTGCGGCGGATCAGGGCGCAATACTCCATCAAGACTAGTTAACGAGTTGTAAATTTCGGGTCTGGGGACGAAAAACCCCAATCATTTCAACGCCGAACTATGCGGCGCCGGAGCGGCAGAAGCCGTTTGCCCCTCCGAATCATGCCGCGACTCAGCGAAAGCGCCGGTTTCATTTCATGCTTCGTTAGATTCTCGGCGCCACGGTCCGCCGGTCGCTGGATCATGCTCGATCCAAGCAGACGCGTAACAGTAAGCGTCGTTTACCAGAAAGGTAACACCCAATGTCCGGTATCGTTCTCTCCTCCTCGGTTCGTCAGAACCTGCTCTCCCTCCAGTCCACCGCTGATCTTCTCGCCACCACGCAGAACCGTCTGTCGACCGGCAAGAGCGTCAACTCGGCTCTGGACAGCCCGACCAACTTCTTCACCGCCCAGTCGCTCGACAACCGCGCCAGCGACATCAACAATCTGCTCGACGGCATTGCCAACGGCGTGCAGGTGCTGCAGGCCGCCAACACCGGCATCACCTCGCTGCAGAAGCTGATCGACAGCGCGAAGTCGATCGCCAACCAGGCGCTGCAGACCACCGTCGGTTACTCCACTAAGTCCAACGTCTCGGCCACGATCTCGGGTGCAACCTCTGCCGACCTGCGCGGCACGACTTCCTTCGCCAGCACGGTTGCCACTAGCAACGTGCTGTATGACGGCACGGCGGGCGGCACGCACGCGGCGACCTCGGCGATCACCCTGGGCGCGACCCAGGGCGTCAACACCGGTGCGACTGCAACGGCTGGTGACGGCACGACGGCTCTCTCCGCTGGCATCACCCTGATCGCGAGCGGTGCGGCGACGGCGACCGGCCTGGTCGGCACCGCCCAGCCGGCCGACGGCGACACGGTCACCGTCAACGGCAAGACCATCACGTTCCGTGCCGGCGCTGCTCCTGCCGCCACTGCTGTTCCCAGCGGCTCGGGCTTCAGCGGCAACATCGTCACCGACGGCAGCGGCAACTCGACAGTCTATCTCGGCACCAGCGGTACCCCGGCTGCGACCGTGGGCGACCTCGCCACCGCGATCGATCTCGCCAGCGGCGTCAAGGTTGCGACCATCAGCGCCGGTGCGGCCACCATCAGCACGAGCGCTGGTGCGACGCCATCGGACGTCGGCACCACGACGGCCAGCAAGGTCACGCTGCGCAGCTCGACCGGTGCCGACCTCAGCGTCACCGGCAAGGCTGATCTGCTCAAGGCTCTCGGTCTGAGCTCGGCCGTCGGCGGCGGCAACGCGACGGTGAACGTGGCCCGCACCACCAGCGCGGCCTCGCTCGGTCAGTTGATCCAGGACGGCTCGACGCTGAATGTTGACGGACACGTCATCAGCTTCAAGAACGCCCCGGTTCCGGGCTCCGCGGGTGCTCCGGCCATTCCGTCCGGCTTCGGCAAGAGCGGCAACGTCATCACCGACGGCGCCGGCAACTCGACGGTCTATCTGCAGGCTGGTACCATCGGTGACGTCCTGAATGCGATCGATCTTGCCACCGGCGTTCAGTCCGCCAGCATTGCCGCCAACGGCACTGCGACGCTGTCGACCGCCTCGGGCCAGACCAACTCGTCGATCAACGCGTCGGGCCAGCTCAAGCTGTCCACCGGCGTCAACGCCGACCTGTCGATCACCGGCACCGGCAATGCGCTGAACTCGCTCGGCTTCGCCGGCAACACCGGCACCGCGACCGCTTTCACCGCGGCCCGCACCTCCGGCGTCGGCGGCATCAGCGGCAAGACCTTGACCTTCTCCTCCTTCAACGGCGGCACGGCGGTCAATGTCACCTTCGGCGACGGCACCAACGGCA
>NZ_JADPJF010000089.1:0-12484 GCF_023073295.1 Bradyrhizobium sp. 23
CGGGCGCAAGAGCCACAGAATCGCGCAGGCCGGCATGCAGCTCGTGCACGAGGAACGCCGCATTTTCGGCAGCCTGTCGGTGGAGGAAAACATCGTCCTCGCCGGCATCACCGCGCCGAAACGCTGGCCGCTCGATCGCATCTACGAGATGTTTCCGCGGCTGAAGCAGCGGCGCAACAACCGCGGCACCGAGCTATCCGGGGGCGAACAGCAGATGCTCGCGATCGCACGGGCGCTCGTGCGTGATCCCAAGATCGTGCTGCTGGACGAGCCGTTCGAGGGACTCGCGCCCGTCATCGTCCACGATCTGGTCAAGGCCTGCCGCGAGCTCGCCGCCGCCGGCCAGACCATCGTGCTGGTCGAGCAGAACCTGGCGGCGACGCTGGCGCTGGCGACACGGATCTACATCATCAACAACGGACATATCGTGCACGAAGGGCCGGCGCGGGAGCTCAAGGCCCAGCCGGAGCTGCTCCAGCGCTATCTCGGCGTCTAGAGAGCGGCGATCATTCGCCTGGCGTGAGCGGCGAGCACCGCCGTGTCCTCCTTGCGCGTCTGCGCCGGCAGCAGCTCGATTCCGGCCCTGACCGGCATGACGTGCATGTGCAGGTGAAAGACCACCTGGCCGCTGGCCGGCTCGCTGAACTGCTGAAGGATGATGCCCTCGGCGTCGAACGCCTTCATCGCGGCAATCGCGATCCGCTTGGCGGTTCGGGCGACCGCGGCGAGGTCGTCATCCGCGATGTCGAGGATGCCGCGTGCCGGCGCCCGGGGAACGACCAGCGTGTGCCCGGGCGAACGCGGCATGATGTCGAGGAAGGCGAGGCTACGGTCGTCCCTGAAAACCTCGAAACAGGGGATCTCGCCACGCAGGATCTTTGCGAAGACGTTCTGATCGTCGTAGGGCGTCATGGACCCTCCTTGGTTGCGAGGCGCGATCTGACGCGCTCCTTTTCATTGACGCAAGCAAGCCAGCCGATCTATCCACGATGCTAGGCAGGATGGTTCCATTGGCGACAGATTTCGATCCAGGACACAGCATCGAGAGTGCGCGGCGCGTGCTTGCGGCACGGCTGCAATCGGCCGGCATCGAGCAGCCCGCCCTCGATGCGCGCCTGCTCGTCGGAGCTGCGCTGAGGCTTGATCTGACCGGGATGGTGACGCAGGCGGGCCGACAACTCGCGCCTGAAGAGGCTGCGCGGCTGGAAGCGTATGCGCAGCGCCGGCTCGCGCATGAGCCCGTCGCCCGCATTCTCGGCGCTCGGGAATTCTGGGGCCTGCCGTTCCAGCTATCCGAGGCGACGCTGGTCCCGCGGCCGGATACCGAGGCCGTGGTCGAACTGGCGCTCGAGATCTTTCATGGGCTTACGAATTCGGGACGGCGCCCGTGCATCGCCGATATCGGCACCGGATCCGGCGCCATCCTGCTCGCGCTGCTGCACGAAATTCCCGGCGCCGTCGGCGTCGGCACCGATCTCAGTCTGACCGCGCTCAAGACCGCCAGAGACAACGCCGCGGCTCTTGGCCTCGCCGACCGCGCCAGCTTCGTCGGCTGCTCCTACGCAGCGGCGCTCCGCGGCCCGTTCGACCTCGTCGTGTCGAATCCGCCCTATATCCCGTCGGCCGAAATTCCGAAATTGAGCATCGAGGTGCGCGAGCACGATCCGCACCTGGCGCTCGACGGCGGCAATGACGGTTACGACGCCTATCGCGCCCTGATCCCGCAGGCGACTGAACGTCTCGCTCCCGGCGGAGCACTGATCGTCGAGGCCGGACAGGGCCAGGCCCGCAATATTGAAACCTTGATGACGGCTGCCGCGTTGGTCGTGGACAGGCCGCCCAAGGCCGATCTGGCGGGCATCCCACGGGCGGTTTCGGCCCGGAAAATGCCCCCATAAAAGCCGGATTGGGCTGCAAAAAACCTCTTGGAATATCCCTTGGGAACGACTACCTTCCTATCAACACATCGGTGCCGGCCCCGTAGACCTACGGGCGAAAGCCGGGCTCTCGGGCGAGAGCTTACTGATAATGGTTCCAAGCCGCAGGTCCTGTTGAGCGCGATGGCCATTTGAGCTGCGCTGCTTACCGACCGCAACGTGAACGAAAGCCTGATATTGCGCTTGAAGACTTACGCAACAAAGCAGGGCTTGTTTCGGCAGGCGATATGAATGGGTTCGCTGGCGATGGATGCTGGCGGTGGGGAACGCGTCTTTTGTTGAACGCGACGGTCGACGAACATCGGCAGGGATCAATCCGCTCTTGCGTGCGGTTGCGCGCAAGCGATGTGAACCGCTGTCATCAGGTCACTCTCGGCAATCAGTAATGCGTGCAACCTTTAGGGCTGGAATTAAAGGCAGGACATGAGAAACGGTCAGAACAAGCAGCGGATGCGCAACCGCAACAATAATAATAACAATAACAACAATAATAACCGGCGCGGCCAGAACCCGATGACCCGGGTCTACGAGTCCAACGGACCTGACATCAAGATCCGCGGCACGGCTTCGCATATTGCTGAAAAGTATCTCCAGCTCGCGCGCGACGCGCGCTCCTCCGGAGACCCCGTTGCGGCCGAGAACTACTACCAGCATGCCGAGCATTATTTTCGTCTGATCGCGACGGCTCAGGAACAGTTCCGGCAGAACCAGCAACCGCGCGGCGACGAGCCCATCAGCAACAACAGCGGTGACGACGGCGAGGACGACGGCGAGAATTTCTCGAATTTCGGCCAGGAACCGGGTTTTGTCCCACAGCCGCCACCGCCGCCCTTCACCCGCGACCGCGACGGCCCGCGCGATCATCAGCCGCGTGATCATCAGCCCCGCGACAACCATGCTTATCAGCGCGACAACCAGCAGCCGCGCGAGCATCGCGAACGCGACCATCGTCCGCAGCCGCAATATCAGCCCCAGCCGCAACCGCTACCGCTGAACCAGCCTCAGCCCGTCGTCGCCGACGCCGTCAGCGTCGATCGTTTGCCTTCCTTCATCACCGGCCCGCAGCCGCAGGTGAGCGGTGGCGCGCCCGGCCAGGCCGGCTTCGAAGGTGGTGGTGGCGAGCGCTTTCCGCGGCGGCGCCGCCGCCCGAATGGCCCGCGCCCCGAGCGCGAAGCCGCTCCGGCCGCCTCAAGCGACGAAGTGGCTCCCGGCGAGTAAGCCTTTCGCCGGACATCTTGCGCCAGATGTCCTGACCCGAATCGTCCCGGCATGTCCGGGACGATTTGTTTTTAGCCGCGCGTCGCCGTCGTCGAGGATGGTACCAGCACCGGCTTCGCCAGTGATGGAATGAGCCGCGCCCGCTCGCGCTTGGCGGGGATCGCGCGGTAGACCTGCTTGGTCGCCTCGACGATGTGCACGCCGGCGAAGGGCAGCGACAGCGCCGCGCCGGCCCGCTCCCACATCTGTGCGGATTTCAGCACCCAGCCCCCGGCATAGGGCGGCATGAACAGCGCCTCGCCCCAGGCGGTCGGGGTGAACCAGGTCTGGCGCAACAGGTCCGTGATCTGCGAACGCGAATAGGGCCGGCCGTGACCGAACGGCGTGCTGTCGGTGCGGGTCCACA
Organism: Bradyrhizobium sp. 23; assembly: GCF_023073295.1. Taxonomy (NCBI): domain Bacteria; kingdom Pseudomonadati; phylum Pseudomonadota; class Alphaproteobacteria; order Hyphomicrobiales; family Nitrobacteraceae; genus Bradyrhizobium; species Bradyrhizobium sp. 23. The sequence goes on from NZ_JADPJF010000089.1 coordinate 3,562, forward strand.
CCCCGCGCCGGTTCGGGATGACCGCAATCACGCGACCGGACGGCGACAGCACGCGCCATGCCTCGCGCAGCAGCGCGGCCGGATCGTCCGACATTTCCAGTGCGTGGACCAGCAGGATGCGATCGACCGCGGCGTCGGGAAGCGGCAGCGAGAACTCGTCCACCAGCGAGGCAAGCGCCGGCCGTCCGGTGGGCCATTTCAGGACGCCCTGGGCCGAGGGCATGAAGGCGATGCAGCGCTCCGCGTCCTCGCGGAACAACCCGAGATAGGGCGTGGGATAGCCGAAGCCGAGCACCCGCTGGCCATCGACGCGCGGCCAGCGCTCCCGAATGCCGCGATTGATCATTTGCCGCGCCACAATCCCGAGGCGACGGGAGTAGAACTCGCGGAGGTCGACGACATCAATGGTCATGATCGCAATGTAACATGCACGAGGCGGCCCCCGCGCGCGGAATATTGCATTGCCTGCGCAACGTTAACGCCATATTTGTCTGACGGAGCTGAGCGCGATCGGAGATGACATGGCCGCCGAAATTCGTACTTTCACCTGTTTAAACGACAATTTCGGTTACCTCATCCACGATGTGGAAACCAAGGCGACGGCGTCGATCGACGCGCCGGAGGCCGGCCCCATCGTGAGGGCGCTCGAGCGCGAGGGGTGGCAGCTCACCGACATTCTGATCACCCATCATCATGGCGATCATGTCGGCGGGGTCGCCGAACTCAAGCAGAAATACAATTGCCGCGTCGTCGCGCCGCATGACAAGACGACGGAGATCGCAGACGTCGACCTGCGCGTCGCCAATGCCGAAATCGTCAGGGTCGGCAGCTTGCTGGGGCGCGTACTGGAGACGCCCGGCCACACGCTCGACCACATCTCCTATGTGTTCGACACCGACAAAGCGCTGTTCGCCGCCGACACGCTGTTCTCGATCGGCTGCGGCCGCGTGTTCGAGGGCACCTATCCGATGATGTGGGATTCGCTTCTGAAGCTGCGTGCCCTGCCCGACGACTTCAAGCTCTATTGCGGCCATGAATACACGGCCTCCAACGTCAAGTTCGCGCTGACCGTCGACCCCGACAATGCGGCGCTGCAGTCGCGCGCGGCGGAGGTGGCGAGGCTGCGGGCCGAGAACAAGCCGACCATTCCCGCGCTGCTTGGTGACGAGAAGCGGACAAACGTGTTCCTGCGCGCCGACGAACCCTCGATCGCAGCCAGGCTGCACATGAAGGGCGCGGATGCCACCGCGGTGTTCGGCGAGCTGCGCGAGCGCAAGAACAAGTCTTGAAGAACAGATCCTGACGGGAATCGATGCCGACCGCAGCCGAGATCATCGCGCGCCTCGAACTCCGCCCGCATCCCGAAGGCGGGCATTACCGAGAGACGTTTCGCGACCAGACCACCGACGCCAACGGCCGCGCGCGCTCGACCCTGATCTATTTTCTGCTGGCGCGCGGCGAGCGTTCGCACTGGCATCGCATCGATGCTGTCGAGAGCTGGCACTATTACGCCGGCAGCCCGCTGACCCTGCGGATAGCGCACGAAGGCTGCTCCCAGCACGAGGTACGGCTCGGTACGGACCTGTTGAACGGCGAGCGGCCACAGGCGATCGTGCCGGCCGATGCGTGGCAGACGGCAGAGACCACCGGCGAGTGGACCCTGGTCGGCTGCACCGTGGCGCCCGCCTTCGAGTTCGCGAAGTTCGAGCTCGCGCCGAAGGGCTGGGAGCCCTAAGGCCCTGTCGCTTCGGCTTGCGCCGGCAATGATGCTACCGCTTCCGCAGCAACATGTCCTTCGCCGCAATCAGGCCGCCGCCGGCGATCAGGATCGCGGCGATGGTGATGTTGGCGCTGGCATTGGCAAAGCCAGCGGCGATGAGGAAGCCGGTCGAGAGCAGCGGCGTCGCATAGGAGGCGGCGCCGAGCACGCGGATGTCGCCACGCTTCATGCCGATGTCCCAGGCGTAGAACGCAGCACCGACGGGACCGATGCCGAGCGCGATGACGGAGAGCCATTGCAGCGTCGTGTCCGGCCACACCGTGGTTTCAAGCAGTCCATGCATCAGCGCGGCGAGCACCGCGGTGGCGAGGCAGAATCCCGCGACCGCATCGGTCGGCACCGCCTTCAGTCGCCGCGACAACACCGAATAGATCGCCCACACGAACGCTGCGATGAAGGCCGCGGCCAAACCCGGCAATTGTCCCTGCGTGAAGCCCGAGGTGTTACCGGCGAACAGCAGCACGGTGCCGACGAGGCCGAGCAGGGCGCCAACGACGTGATGCACGGCAAGCCGCTCGCCCGGCAGAAACGACGAGAACAGCACGATCAGGAGCGGCCACAGATAATTCAGCAGGCCGGCTTCAGCCGGTGGCGCAAAGCGCAGCGCGAGGAAATACAGCGCGTGATAGCCGAACAGTCCGCCGACACCGACGATCCACACGACCAGCGGCTGACGCAGGCTTTTGGCCGCTGCGCCGCGGCCGATCCAGGTGAGCAGGCCGACGAGCCCGCCGATCGCGAACGTCATCGCGGCCAGCTGGAATGCCGGGATCTTTCCGGTCGCCACCGTCATCACTGACAGCAGCGACCACATCAGGATCGCGGTCAATCCGATCAGCGTTGCGGTGCGGGGAGTCATCGATCAAAGGCTCTGAGGACGTTTATGCCCGGCACAAGGCCGGGCATTTTCGTCCTCACTATCGCCTTGTCGCGACTGAAGCTACATATTTTGCCTCAGCGACGTTGCGCCAAGAGAATGGGCGCCATCAGGCCTGATATTGGCCGCCATTGATGGTCAGCGTCGAGCCGGTCATGAAGCCGGCCTCGTCCGCCGCCAGGAACACGACCGCACGTGCGATCTCTTCCGGTTCGCCGAGCCGGTTAACCGGGATCTGCGGGATCACGTTCTTTTCCAGGACGTCCTTTGGCACTGCCTGCACCATTTCGGTGTTGATGTAGCCGGGGCAGATCGCGTTGACGGTGATGCCGCCCTTGGCGTTCTCGAGCGCAAGTGCCTTGGTGAAGCCGATGTCACCGGCCTTCGCCGCGGAATAGTTGACCTGGCCAAACTGTCCCTTTTGGCCGTTGATCGACGAGATCGAAATGATGCGGCCGAACTTGCGCGCACGCATGCCTTCAATGATGGGACGCGTCATGTTGAACAGCGAACCGAGATTGGTATTGATGACGGCGTTCCACTGCTCGAGCGTCATCTTGTGGAAGGCGGTGTCGCGGGTGATGCCGGCATTGTTGACGAGCACGTCGATCGGCCCGACGTCCGCCTCGACCTTCTTCACGCCCTCGGCGCATGCATCGAAACTGCTGACGTCCCATTTGTAGACGGCGATGCCGGTCTCGGCCTTGAACTTCTCCGCCGCCGCGTCGTTGCCGGCATAACTCGCCGCAACCTTGTAGCCGGCCGCCTTCAGCGCTTTGCTGATCGCAGCTCCGATGCCCCGCGTACCACCCGTCACCAATGCAACACGTGCCATATCGTATTTCCTTCCCTTGGACTCTTCGGACGTTTCTGAGTGATCGTTTTTAAGTGCGGATTATGGGGGACGTTTGACGGACATCAAGAACAAAACGCCCGGCGTCGAGCCGGGCGTTTCTCTTTAGTCGAGGCTTGTACGGTTGCGAAGAATATTTGATTTGCAACCGCTGCCTTTTTAATCGCGTGCAACGCACTCAGTCACGTGTGCAGCGCACGCGCAAATGACGCGTCAACTATCTCAGTCGCGCGCCACACACATCGCGATACCCATGCCGCCACCGATGCACAGCGTGGCGAGGCCCTTCTTCGAATCGCGCTTCTGCATCTCGTGGAGCAGCGTCACCAGCACGCGGGCGCCGGAGGCACCGACCGGATGGCCGATCGCGATCGCGCCGCCGTTGACGTTGACCTTGGAGGTATCCCAGCCGAGGTCCTTGTTGACGGCACAGGCTTGCGCAGCGAAGGCTTCGTTGGCCTCGATCAGGTCGAGATCGCCGACGTTCCAGCCGGCCTTCTTCAGCGCGGCACGCGAGGCCGGGATCGGGCCCGAGCCCATGATCTTCGGATCGACGCCCGCCTGCGCCCAGGACACGATGCGCGCGAGCGGCTTCTTGCCTTCCTTGGCGGCCTGCTTGGCGGTCATCAGCACCACGGCAGCAGCGCCGTCGTTGATGCCGGACGCCGAGCCCGCGGTGACCGTGCCGTCCTTCTCGAAGGCGGGACGAAGCTTCGCCATCGCGTCGACCGTTGCGCCATGGCGCGGATATTCGTCGGCGCTGACGACGACATCGCCCTTGCGTCCCTTGATGGTGACGGGAACGATTTCGTCGTTGAATTTACCGGCCTTCTGCGCGGCCTCGGCCTTCTGCTGCGAGGCGACCGCGAACTCGTCCTGCTGGGCGCGGGTGATCTGCCACTGCCGCGCGACGTTCTCGGCGGTGTTGCCCATGTGATAGCCGTTGAAGGCGTCCCACAGACCGTCCTTGATCATGGTGTCGATGAATTCGACTGCACCCATCTTGACGCCGCCACGCAGGTACTGGGCGTGCGGAGCCATGCTCATGGATTCCTGGCCGCCGGCGACCACGATCTCGGAATCGCCGTTGAGCAGCGCCTGATAGCCGAGCGCAACGGTGCGCAGGCCCGAGCCGCAGAGCTGGTTGACACCCCAGGCCGGGCTCTCGACCGGAATGCCGGCATTGATCGAAGCCTGACGGGCCGGGTTCTGGCCCTGGGCGGCGGTCAGGATCTGGCCCATGATGACTTCGGAGACCCGGCCGGGCTCGATGCCGCCGCGCTCCAGCGCGGCCTTGATGGCAATGGCGCCGAGATCATGGGCGGGAAGGGTTGCGAACGCTCCGTTGAAGCTTCCGACCGGGGTGCGGGCGGCGCTGACGATGACGACATCGTCTGACATGGGCATCTCCTGGGTTGAATGGGGGCAGACGGGGCTGGGGAAACGGCTCGCCAGTCTCGGACGGCATCCTGTTAACGTCGTTGAGGCATGTCAATCGGCCGGTGGCCGAATTCATCCCGCAGCGCATTCAAAATAGCGTTCTTGGCGCTTTCGCAAGCACGTTTTTGCTGCCCGATTAACCGTGGCGCACAAAACGGTAGCGTGACCCCTTTGAAAATGCTTATTTTGTTGCGTTGCGTACTCTTCCCGCCCTGCGGCATAGCCCGTCAGGTTCCCGTTCTCCGCGCTTGCAAGTGAGAGCCCATGGCGAAATCAGACCAACCCACCACGATCAAGAAATACGCGAACCGCCGGCTCTATAACACCGGGACGAGCACTTACGTGACGCTGGAAGACCTCGCCGCCATGGTCAAGGATGGCGAAGATTTCCTGGTTTACGACGCCAAGACTGGCGACGACATCACCCGCTCCGTGCTTGCCCAGATCATCTTCGAGCAGGAGAACAAGGCCGGCCAGAACCTGCTCCCGACCACCTTCCTGCGCCAGCTGATCCGCTTCTACGGCGACAGCATGCAGATGGTGGTGCCGAAATATCTGGAGCAGGCCATCGCCTCGCTCACTCAGGAGCAGGAGAAGTTCCGCAAGCAGATCGCCACCTCGCTGTCGGGAACCCCGTTTGCGCCGCTGGAGGAACAGGTCCGCCGCAACATGGAGCTGTTCCAGCAGACCTTCTCGATGTTCAAGCCTTTCGCGCCCGGCGCAGCCCGCCCCGCGGGCTCCGCGGAGCCGGCGCCCGAGCCGGCCGCCGAAGCCCCAAAGGACAGCAATATCGACGATCTGCGCCAGCAGATGAAGGACATGCAGGAACGCCTCGAGCGGATGTCGAAGAAGGACGAGTAGGGGTTCCTGCCACGCGCTAACGCGCCTTGCTGCCACAACTCCGCCGTCGTACCGGCGAAGGTGGGGAAGCTACGCCGCCAGCTTCACTGCGTGGGCAAAGTCCCAATAGAGCTTGCGCGCGCGCGTGTAGAGCGGGCCCGGCTGCAGCTCGCGATCGTCGATGCGGATCACCGGCGCGACTTTTGCGAAATTGCCGGTCGAAAAGATCTCGTCGGCGGCGAGGAAGTCGGCGTAACGCAGCGTCTTCTCGACCACGGTGACGCCGTCGGCGCGAAGCAGGCTGACGACGCGCTGGCGGGTGATGCCGTTGAGGAAGGTGCCGTTCGGCACCGGCGTGTAGACCACGCCGTCCTTGGCCATGAACACGTTGGAATTGCCGAACTCCGCGACGTTGCCGAGCATGTCGAGCATCAGCGCGTTCTGGAAGCCGCGCGAGGCGGCCTCGGCAAGCGCGCGCGAATTGTTCGGATAGAGACAGGCGGCCTTGGCCTCAACCGGGGCGCATTCGGCGGTGGGCCTGCGGAACGGCGACAGCGTGATCGCGTTGCCGACCGGCTTTGGCATCGGCGCCTCGTAGATGCACAGGCACCAATCGGTGGTCTCGGGGTCGAACAGCACGCCGCCGCCCGCGCCGTTCCGCGCCCAGTACATCGGACGAACGTAGAGCTCGGCATTCGGCGCGAAGCGTGCGATGCCCTCGTTTGCGAGTGTCATCCAGGTTCCGGAATCGACCACCGGCTTCAGGCCAAAGTTGATCGCGGATTGATTGGCGCGGGCGACGTGGCGGTCGAGATCAGGCGCGACGCCTTCGAACGCCCGCGCGCCGTCAAACACGACCGAGCCGAGCCAGGCCGCATGCGTGCGCGGGCCCATGATCGGCACATTGCCGTCGTGCCATTTGCCCTCGAAGAAGGTCCAGCTCGGCGAATATTCGATGGGCTTTTTGATCTCGGCCATGACCGGCCTCTCCCTTGGCGTGGTGCCGCATTATAGCGCCACTATTGGGCGCAATTTCTAAATGATTCCCTGCGGGAAAATGGTGAGTTACCCTCCCGCGAGGGGAAAGGAAGCACCATGCCGCTCGATCCGCTCGCAAAGCGCTTGTTGACCATGATGGCTGCGGCTGCGCCGCAGGCACGGAGCCGGCCGAGCGTGGAAGCACGGCGGCAATCATTGGCAAAGCTGATGCAGTTTGCGCGCGCCGATGCGCCTGACGTGCCGACGTCCGACGGCGTGCTGCCTGGTCCCGGCGGCGCGCTGCCCTATCGTCTCTATTCACCCGCAGGCGCCGATGATCGCGCGCCCGGCTTCGTGTTCTTTCACGGCGGCGGGCTCGTTGCCGGCAGCATCGCCACGCATGACCGCATCGCGGCGGCGTTGGCACATGCGACCGGTTGCCGCCTCGTCTCGGTCGATTACCGGCTGGCGCCAGAGCACAAATTCCCCGCCGCCGTGGACGATGCGATTGCTGCCACCGAATGGGTGGCGCGCGAGGCCGCATCGCTCGGCATCGACGCCGGGCGTCTGGTGCTCGGCGGCGATTCCGCCGGTGCAACGCTCGCTGCGATCGTGTGTCAGGAGGCGGCGCAGACAGCTGGTCTTTCCATCGTCGCGCAATGCCTGATCTGCCCGGTGCTGGATTTCGAGGAGGCCTCGCCTTCGCGCGAGGCGTTCGCCGAGGGCCACCTGATCGACCGCGTCACGATCGAAGCCGATCTCGCCGACTATCTGCCCGAAGCCTTGGACGCTGCCGATCCCCGCATCTCGCCCTTGCGCGCGACACGGCTTGCGGGCTTGCCGACCGCCATCATTCACACCGCGGAGTTCGACCCGATGCGCGACGAGGGCAATGCCTATGCCCGCAAGCTGCTCGCTGCGGGCGTCACGGTCGAGCACGTCTGCCACGAGGGCATGGTCCACAATTTCCACGCCATGGGCGCAATTCTGCCGCAGGCGCAGCTCGTGCTGTCGCAGATCGGTGAGCAGGTCAGGCGGGCGGTGGGGACGTGAAGCACCTGGTGTTGCCGCCTCCCGCAACGGGAGAGGAAAGAGAATGCCTCACGCTCTTGCCCCGATGACGGAACGCGCCGCCGCGACGTAGTTTGGCCAATGCGCATCCGCATAACGCTCGGCCTGTCGCGCGCAGGTGATTTCGGGCGCATGCGCAGCTGCGATCATGCGCGCAAAGCGCTCTTCGGCGACCGTCACATCATCGGCCGCGGTCGAGGGCGCGGCTCCAGCGGCGGTCGGCGCAACGGCGAGTCCCGCCAGTCCGGCGAGCAGGATGCGGCGTGACGTGTCCATGGCTGTCGTTCCCTCTTCATTGCACTTCGATCGTGACCGGCGAATGCATCGCCATGGCGGCGGCAGGGTACCGTGACGCTTCCGTCCAGTCCAGCAGCTGGGGCAGTGTGGTCAGTCCGGCACCGGCACGTCGAACGTGTTCAGCGTGACCGACACCATGCAGTAAACGCCGACGAGATAGGACAGTTCGGCCGCACCGTGCTCGCCGAATTCCTTGACCGCGGCCCGATAAGTCAGTTCCGGCAGCACGCCGCCGCTGACCAATGCGGACGCCACGTCGTAGGTGACGGCTTCCTGCTTGGTGAGATCGACCGGCCGCTGTCCGGCGACGATGGTCGCGAGCTTCTCGTCGGAGAGGCCGCGCTGCTCGGCAACCAGCACATGCGCATAGAGCTCGTAGCCGGAGCGGAAATGCGAACCGGTGACGAGGATCGCGACCTCACGCACCGGAGCCGGCAGCAGCGGGTTCGCCGCGATCGCCTTGACCAGCTCCCACACAGGCTTGCCGAAGCGCGGCTCGCGGATCCATGGATTCCAGGGCCCGAGCAGCGCGCCGTCGTCGCGCATGTTCACAAAGCCCTTGAAGTGGTCCTTGATGCCCGCTCGCATGTCGTCATAGAGCGGCTTCTGTTCGGCACTCAGGTCTTTCGGATCGAGAATGGGAAGGCGCACGGCAGGTCTCCTCGTTAAGAAGCCGCGAAACTCGCCCGCAGGCGCTCGCAAGGCAAGTGAAGTTGCCGTGACATTCGGTTTGGGGCGAGCCGATGGCGTCGGTTACGATGCTTCCGGCCGCACCAGCGGCTCGCCC
>NZ_JADPJF010000089.1:12577-19847 GCF_023073295.1 Bradyrhizobium sp. 23
GGCCCAGCCGAAGATCGCGGCCGACAGCACCAGGTCGAGCTGCTCAAGCTCGCTCAGCCCGGCCTCGCCAAGTGCGTGCGCATCGTCTGCGCTCGCTTCGATCGGAGTCGTCGAGAGTTTTGTAGCGAAATTGAACAATGCCTGCTGGCGCGTCTCCAGCGTGGCATCGCGCTCGTCGGCAAAGATCTCCTCGACGACCTCTTTGCGCCCGGAGTAATTGATGAAGCGTGAGGCGTGCACGGCGGCGCAATAGATGCAGCGGTTGACGACCGAGGCACTCAGCGCGCCGAGCTCGCGCTCCGCCGGGGACAGGCCGTCCTTGCCATACATAATGAGGTTGAACAGCGGCGAGCGCACCGCGAGCGACTCCGGGTCATGCGCCAGCGTCAGCACGTAAGGCGAGACGCCCTTGTTGGAGGGGGTGACCTTCATCGCCGCGAGCTGCTCGGGCGTTGCCGAGGCGAGCTCGACTGGCGTGACATAAGGCGACCAGGTCGGGACCGTGGTGGTGAAGCTATGGACGACCTCGCTCATCAGGCTTCGACCTCTTTCAGGAGCCTGAGGCCGGCCAGGACCCGCAGCTGGTAGTTCACGAAGGCGCCAAGCTCGGACAGCCGCACGATATCGGCCTCGCTGACGCCGGCCACCTTCAGCGCCGCAATGTCCTGTCGCGTCGCCTCGCGCGGCGAAAGCGTCAGCAGATCGACGTGGCGGGCCATGGCATCGTGAAGAGGATCGCCGCACACACCGCCGGGCCGGGTGAGCACGGCCAAATCAAGATCGCTCGAATGCGCCAGGTAGGATTCGTAATGCGCGATCAGCGCCCCGTCGCCGACATGACGGCACATCCGCGCCGCGAGTGCCGCCCGCAAGCCGTGGCTCAGACCGCCGGGCTCGCGCGGCAGCAGCACCGCGTCATGGGCCGCTTCGCTGAGGCGCAAAATCTCGGTGCGGGCGTTCAGAGCGTGGCCGAGCCGCGACGCCGCGGGCACGCCGACAATGGTTTCGATCAGCGTGGTCAAGCATTGCTCCGCGAGCTCTGTGGATTGGCGACGTCCTCGACGGCGAGCGCCGGCGGCTGCGCCGTATCGAGAAACGCCGACAGGGCAGCCTCGATCGGCATCGGATCAAGGCCGCGAGCTTTCAGCCACGTGGGATCATAATAGGTCTGCCGGTAGCGCTCGCCGGAATCGCAGATCAGCGTGACCAGCGATCCGGTTTGACCGGCGCTGCTCATCTCCGAGGCAATGCGGCACAGCGCCAGGAAATTGGTGCCGGTCGAGCCGCCGACTGGCCGGCGGAGCCGGCGCGACAGCACGTTCATCGCTGCGATCGTTGCGACATCCGGGATCTTCATCATGCGATCGACGACGCCCGGCACGAAGGAGGGTTCGCAGCGGGGCCGACCGACGCCTTCGATCAGCGAAGGCCGCTCGCAAACATGGGAGCGGTCCTGCGAGCGGAAGCAGTCGAAGAAGGCGGAATGCTCGACATCGGCAACGCAGAGCCGCGTCGGGTACTGGCGATAGCGCAAATAGCGTCCGAGCGTGGCCGAGGTGCCACCGGTGCCCGCCCCCATCACGATCCAGTCCGGCAACGGACGCGTCTCGCCCTTCAATTGCGTGAAGATCGATTCGGCGATGTTGTTGTTGCCGCGCCAGTCGGTGGCGCGCTCGGCGAAAGTGAACTGGTCCATATAGTGGCCGTTCAGGCGGGCGGCGAGCGCCGCCGCTTCCGCATAGAGTGCACGACCGTCATCGATCAGATGGCAGTTGCCGCCATAATGCTCGATCGCGGCGATCTTCTCCGCCGATGTCGTGCGCGGCATCACGGCATAGAAGGGCACGCCGATCATCTGTGCGAAATAGGCTTCCGACACCGCGGTCGATCCCGACGAGGCTTCCACCACGGGCGTGCCTTCGCGGATGTGGCCGTTGCAGAGCGCGTAGAGGAAGAGCGAGCGCGCGAGCCGGTGCTTCAGGCTGCCGGTCGGATGCGTGGACTCGTCCTTCAGATAGATGTCGATGCCTGATAGCGCCGGCACGATCAGCCGGATCAGATGCGTGTCGGCGGTGCGGCACTGGTCGGCCTCGATCGCCGCCACGGCCTCATCGACCCAGCCGCGCCGATAGGCCGGTCCGGCCGGATTGTGGTGGCGAAAGGGGTTCGGCTCCATCGACATGACCCTCAACTTCTCATAATGCCTATTGCACATCAAGAAATATTGTTCATTCTATATTCGCATAATGCGGGCACCAGACCATGAACCAGGACGTTATCGACATTCGCCTTCTCGAGGCCTTTGCCGCCGTGATGTCGGCCGGCAGCATCACGGGTGCGGCACGGTTGCTCGGCCGTTCGCAGCCGGTCACGACGCGTCAGATCCAGGATCTCGAGGCTGACGTCGGCTATCTCCTGTTCACCCGGAATGGCCCGCGCATCAGCCCGACGCCGAAAGGCGTCTTGTTTCATGCCGAGGTCGAGCGGCTTCTGATGGGCCTGAAGCACATCCGCCAGCGCGCCAACGCGATCGGCGCGGGTGCGCTTCCCGTGCTCAGCCTGGCGGCGATCCCGGCGCTGGCGGCCGGCTTCGTCCCGGCTGCGCTCGCAGCGCTCGAACGCGAGTTGCTACCAAGCCAGATCCACGTGCAGGCGCTCTCGGCCGAGAATGTGGTGCAATCGGTGCTGTCGCAGTCGGTCGATTTCGGTCTTGCGAGCCTGCCGATCCAGCATCCCGGGCTCGACGTGCAGTGGGTCTGCGAGGTGCCGTGCGTTGCGTGCCTCGCGTTGGATCACCCGCTGGCGAAGAAGAAGGTCATTCGCCTGAAGGACCTTGGTGGCGTCCGGCTGCTGACGATGGCCAACCCCTACCGGCTTCGCCGCCGCGTGGAGGAGGCGCTGGAGCGTGAAGGTGTCGTGCCCGCTGGGGTCATCGATACCAACGCTTCCCTGACGGCGATTGCCATGGCCAAGCAGTCGCTCGGCATCGCCGTGGTCGAGCCGGTGCTGACGTCCAGCCTGCCGGTTGAAGGCGTCGTCACCCGGCCGTTGGACGTGTCCATTTCGTTCCTGTTCGCCGCGATTGCGCCGACCGGGCGCGAGCCGACGCCAACGGTTGCCGCACTCAACGGCGCACTGCGCGCCGCGGTCGCGCTGATGCCGGGCGCAAGGCTGCATAGCGGCGCCACCGCGCTAGCCGAGGCCGGCGACGAAACCAGTCAATTCGAGAAAGCTTCCTCATGACGATGACACCTGGTGCGGCGGGCCTCGGGGCACTTGAAGCGCGCCTGAAGCAGGATCTGGCCTGGCTCGAACTGCCCGCCAAGTCATGGGTGCCCCGCCGCGTCGTCGATGGCGAGGGTGTCTTCGACGTCGTCATCGTCGGTGCCGGCATGGCCGGCCTTGTCGCCTCCGCCATGCTCAAGCGTCTCGGCGTCGACAACCAGCTCGTGCTCGACCGCGCGTGCGCAGGCGAGGAAGGTCCCTGGGTCACGTTCGCGCGGATGCGGACGCTGCGCTCGCCCAAGGAATTGACCGGCCCCGCGATGGGCATGCCGGCGCTGACCTTCCGCGCCTTCTACGAAGCGCAATATGGCGAGCAGGCGTGGCAGGCGCTCGACCGCGCGCCGCGCACGGTATGGATGGATTACTTGATATGGTACCGCAAAGTGCTGGGCCTGCCGGTCCGCAACGGGGTCTCGGTTGCGCGTATCCACGCGCGCCCCGATGAATTGTTCGCTCTCGACATCAGCGAGAGCGGCACGTCGCGACACATTCTCGCCCGGCATGTCGTGCTGGCGACGGGGCGCGACGGCCTCGGCGGCGCTTACGTGCCGCCGCTCGCCGACGGCATCGACCGGCGCTTCTGGGCGCATTCCGCCGATCCTATCGACTTCGAAAAGCTCCGCGGCAAGCGCGTCGCCGTCGTCGGCGCGGGCGCATCCGCGATGGACAACGCGGCGATGGCGCTGGAGTCGGGCGCCGCGCGCCTCGACCTCTTCATCCGGCGCGCGGACATCCCGCGCGTCAACAAGTTCACCGGTATCGGCAGCCAAGGGGTCGTGCACGGCTTTGCCGGCCTGACGGACGACTGGAAATGGCGCTTCCTCGATCACACGCTGAAAGCGCAGACGCCGCCGCCGCGGCAGAGCGTGCTGCGCGTCTCCGCCTATCCGCAGGCGCATTTCCATCTCGCAAGTCCGATCGATGATCTCGTCGTCAAAGAGGATCATCTCATGGTGACGACGCCGAAGGGCCGCTATGCGACCGACTTCATCATCTTCGGAACCGGCTTCAAGGTCGACCTCGCGTTGCGCGACGAGCTTGCCGCGTTTGCGCCGCATATCCGCTTCTGGAGCGACCGCTTCCCGACGCCTGACGGCATGGACAATGCGGAGCTGGAAAACTCGCCCGACCTCGGCGACAGCTTTCAGTTCCTGGAGAAGCAGTCAGGCGCCTGCCCGATGCTGGCACGGCTGCACTGTTTCAACTATCCGGCGACGCTGAGCCACGGAAAGCTTTCCGGCGATATTCCCGCGATCAGCGAGGGCGCCGACCGGCTCGCGCGCGGCATCGTCCGCCGCCTCTTCGTCGAGGATCGCGAGATTCATTTCGCCAACCTCAAGGCCTTCGCAACGCCGGAACTCGTTGGCGACGAATGGCAGGATGCCGACGCCACCCATCAACTCGCCGAATAGGCGCAACCGGACAGGCAAGCGAGAGATGCAGACGAACAGGAAAGCCATCGTGGCCGCGGTCGCCGGCAACGCAATGGAGTGGTACGACTTCACCGTGTTCGCGCTGATGACACCGGTCATCAAGAACCTGTTCTTTCCGGTCGACCCGAAAATTCCGGGCAGTGAGATCAACGCGCTACTGCTGACGACCGCGCTGTTCGGCACCGGCTTCTTCATGCGACCGATCGGCGGCCTCGTGCTCGGCTATTTCGGCGATCGCAAGGGGCGGAAAGCGGCGATGACGCTCGGCATGGGCATCATGGCGCTGTCGGTCGCGCTGTTGGCATTGACGCCGACCTACGCCACGGCCGGCATTGGGGCACCCCTGATCGTGCTGCTGGCGCGGCTGTTACAGGGCTTTTCGGTCGGCGGCGAGTTCGGTACCTCGACCGCCTATCTGATCGAAGCGGCGCCTCCCGGCCGCACCGGCTTCTATGGCTCGTGGCAGATCGCCGGCCAGCTCATGGCCAACGTGCTCGGCGCAGTGCTGGGCGCCGCCCTGACGCTGACCTTCACGCAGGAGCAGCTTGCCGCCGGCGCCTGGCGTATTCCCTTCTTCGTCGGCCTCGTGATCGTTCCGATCCTGCTCTATATGCGCGCCAGCGTCATCGAGCCCGAAGCGTCCCGGCGCAGCATGGCGACGGTGCACAAGGAGGATTTCATCGCCGCGCTGAAGAATCCCGGCCGCAATTTCCTGATCGGCATGGGCATGGTGGTGGCGAGCGCCGTGTCGTTCTACGTCACCTTCGGCTACACCGTGACGTACGCCAAGGAGGTGCTGAAGCTGCCGCTGATGCAGAGCTTCCTGGTTCAGATGATCGCGGCGATCGTGATGGTGATCGTCGTCCCCATTGCCGGCGCCATCTCCGACCGCTACCCGCGCAAGCCGCTGCTGCTGGTCTCGCTCATCGGCTATTTCGTCTCGCTCTATCCGCTCTATAGCTGGGTGATCTCCGAGCCGTCGATCGCAAAGCTCCTGGTCGCCCAGGTCGTCATCGGCTGCTTCAGCGCCTTCTTCCTCGGCGTCTACTGCACCACGCTGGTCGAGCTGTTCCCGATCCGGGTCCGCTCGACCGCGCTTGCCATCGTCAACAATGTCGCGGTGCTGGTATTCGGCGGCTTTGCCCAGTTCTTCGTGACATGGCTGATCGCGCTCACCGGCTCCCCGTTGGCGCCGATCTTCTATGTGATGATCGGCGTCGGCCTCGGGCTGATCGCGGTGATCGCGATGCGGCCGGAGGACGCCGGCCGGGAGCAGGTCGCGGACGGCATCGTCGAACAAGCGTTGTGAGGCCGCTCAAAACTCCAGCGGCGCGTTGTCGACGACTTCCTTCATCACGAAGAAGGTGCGGGTCTGGCGCACGCCGGACAGCGCGATCAGTTGCTCGCCGTGGATACGGTTGAAGTCCTCCATGTCGCCGACGCGGATCTTGAGGAAATAGTCGAAGTCGCCGGCGACGAGGTGACAGTCGAGCACGAATTTCAGCCTGGTGATCGCCTGCTCGAAGATCGCAAAGCTCTCCGGCGTCGAACGGTCGAGCACGACCCCGACCATCACCAGCGTACCCTTTGCCACCTTCTTCGGCGCGACGATGGCGCGGACGGCGGCGATGAAGCCGTGCTCGAACAGGCGCTGGGTGCGGCGATGGCAGGTGGCGGGACTGATGGCGACGGTTTCGGCCAGCTCGGCGTTGCTGAGCCGGCCGTTATTTTGCAGCAATCGCAACATCTTAAGGTCGACACGATCAAGACGAGCGGACATGGAAGAAGCTTCCGTTCTTAGTACCTAGTCCGAAAGGAATACCACACATCTCGTCCATTATCGCAAGATCATCCGCAATAGAGGCGCAATATTTGAAAGCACCTTTTTGCAGAGCGATGCTAGCATTTTTGGAGACATTAACGCCAATCGGGATGACCTGACGATGCTCGAAAAATTCGCGCGCTATCCGCTGACCTTTGGTCCGACGCCCATCGAGAAGCTGGAGCGGCTGTCAAAGCATCTCGGCGGCAATGTCGAGGTCTATGCCAAGCGCGAGGACTGCAATTCCGGCCTCGCTTATGGCGGCAACAAGCTGCGCAAGCTCGAATACATCATCCCCGACGCGATCGCCTCGAACGCCGACACGCTGGTCTCGATCGGTGGCGTGCAGTCCAACCACACCCGCATGATCGCGGCCGTCGCGGCCAAGATCGGCATGAAGTGCCGCCTGGTGCAGGAGGCCTGGGTGCCGCACGAGGACGCCGTCTATGACCGCGTCGGCAACATCATGCTGTCGCGCATCATGGGCGCCGACGTGCGCCTGGTCGACGACGGCTTCGACATCGGCATCCGCAAGAGCTGGGAGGACGCGATCGAGGAGGTGAAGGCGGCGGGCGGCAAGCCCTATGCGATTCCCGCCGGCGCCTCCGTGCACAAATTCGGCGGCCTCGGCTATGTCGGCTTCGCCGAGGAAGTGCGCAAGCAGGAAGCCGAACTCGGCTTCAAGTTCGACTACATCGTGGTCTGCACCGTCACCGGCTCGACCCATGCC
>NZ_JADPJF010000089.1:19921-44612 GCF_023073295.1 Bradyrhizobium sp. 23
GGCATGCTGGTCGGCTTCGCCGCCGATGGCCGCGCGCGAAAGGTGATCGGCATCGACGCCTCCTTCACCCCGGCGCAGACCAAGGCGCAGGTGCTCTCGATCGCACAGAACACGGCCAAGCTCGTCGAGCTCGGCAAGGATCTCGTCGCCGACGACGTCGTGCTGATCGAGGATTATGCTTATCCCGCCTACGGCGTGCCGTCGGAAGAAACCAAGGAGGCAATCCGCCTCACCGCGCGTCTCGAAGCCATGATCACCGACCCCGTCTACGAGGGCAAGTCGATGCAGGGCCTGATCGATCTCACGCAGAAGGGCTATTTCGAGAAGGGCGCAAAGATCCTCTACGCCAATCTCGGCGGCGCGCCGGCGCTGAACGGCTATGGATATGCGTTCCGGAACGGCTAGCGCGTCGGTGATGTGAGGCGGCGCGCACCTCCCGACGAGTGTCGTCCTGGCGAAAGCCAGGACCGATTACCCCGACTGCCAATTGTTGAAACACGCTGAGGCAGTCAGCGTGCCTTTTCCTACGGCCCGTGGCTATGGATCCCGGATCGGCGCTCCGCTTCGCTGCGCTTGTCCGGGATGACGGCGGAGGTGTGCCCGCGCCCTACCGCGTCCTGACGATCTGCAGCAGCTCGTCGCCGTAATGCTCGAGCTTCTTGTCTCCGATGCCGGGCACATTGCGCAGTTCGTCCAGCGTGGTCGGCCATGCGCGAACGATGCCGTCGATGGTGGCGTCATGCAGCACGACGTAGGCCGGCACGCCACGTGCGCGGGCAATGTCCGAGCGCCACGCTCGTAGCCGCGCGCGCAATTCAGGATCGACATCGCCCTGCGGCGCGTCGGCTGCCGGGGCCAGATCACCGCGGCGGGACTTGGCGCGGCTCGAACGGATCCGGACGCCGGGCGCCTCTTCGCGCAGCCACACTTCCGTTTCGCCCCGCAGCACGCCGCGCGACGAATCCGTCAGCTTCAGCGCGCCGAACGATTCGCTGTCACTCAGCAAATGTCCCATCGCCACGAGCTGCCGCAGCACCGTACGCCACTGCTTCTCGTTGAGCTCGCGTCCGATGCCGAAAACGGTGAGCTTGTCGTGACCGAACTGCGTCACCTTCTCGGTCAGGCGTCCGATCAGCACGTCGATGAGGTGCATCGCGCCGAAACGCTGCCCGGTGCGATAGGCACAGGATAGCAGTTTTTGCGCCAGCACCCTGCCGTCGCGCATTTTCGGCGGCGTCAGGCAATTGTCGCAATTGCCGCAGCCCTCGCCCATCACGATCTCGCCGAAATAGGCGAGCAGCCGCCGGCGCCGGCAGTGCGGCGTTTCGGCGAGGCCAACGAGCGCATCGAGCTTGCCAATCGAGACCCGCTTGAATTCGTCGGAGCCGCTCGACTCGTCGATCATGCGGCGCTGCTGCACGATGTCCGAGAGACCGTAGGCCATCCAGGCCGCCGACGGCTTGCCGTCGCGGCCGGCGCGTCCTGTCTCCTGGTAATAGGCCTCGATGCTCTTGGGTAGATCGAGATGCGCGACGAAGCGCACGTCCGGCTTGTCGATGCCCATGCCGAAGGCAATGGTCGCGACGATGACGATGCCGTCCTCGTTGAGGAAGCGGTCCTGGTTGCGCGAGCGCACGCTGCTGTCGAGCCCGGCGTGATAGGGCAATGCGGCAATGCCGGCGTCGTCGAGCGCCGCGGCGACCTCCTCGACCCGCTTGCGGGAGAGACAATAAACGACGCCCGCATCACCTGCGTGACGCCCCCGGATGAAATCCTTGAGCTGCGACACCGCGTTGCGCTTGTCGACGATCTCATAACGGATGTTGGGACGATCGAAGCTGGAGACGAAGTGCGGACTGTCTGCAAGCTGAAGCCGCTCGACGATCTCCTTGCGGGTCAATTCGTCGGCAGTCGCGGTCAGCGCGATGCGCGGCACGTCGGGAAAGCGCTCGGCGATGATCGACAGGCCGACATATTCGGGGCGGAAATCATGGCCCCATTGCGAGACGCAATGCGCCTCGTCGATCGCGAACAGCGCCACCTTCGCCCGCGCCAGCAGCGCCAGGCAGCGCGGCGTCAGCAGCCGTTCCGGCGCGACATAGAGCAGGTCGAGATCACCCACGATCAGGCGCCGCTCGATGTCGGAGGCTTCCTGCGGGGTCAGCGACGAGTTCAGCGCGGCCGCGTTGACCCCGGCTTCGAGCATGGCGGCGACCTGGTCGCGCATCAGCGCAATCAAGGGCGACACCACGACACCGCAGCCTTCGCGCAGCAGCGCCGGCAATTGATAGCACAGCGACTTGCCGCCGCCGGTCGGCATCAACACCAGGCAATTGCCGCCGCCGGTGACGTGCCGGATGATCTCGCCCTGCGCGCCGCGGAACCCGGGCAGGCCGAACACCGAACGCAGCACCGACAGCGCATCGCGGCCCTGGGCCGGCGCAGGCAGCGGAGCGGTGGAAGGAGAGGACATGGGCATGTCGGGGTGAGGCCGTGAGATTCGTCACAAGGCCAGTCGCATGACCGCGCAGGCGTGGCAAGGCTGTTTGCTCCGCAGGACGCCGCCTTCCACCCTTCGTGGGAAGAAAACTTTCTTACGCCCCGATCCTCCGCAGCGCTTCCGCGACCGTCACGATCGGCATGTCGCGCCTCGCGGCGGCCTGCAGCGCATGGCGCATCAGGTCCGGCGTGCAGCCATACGGGCTCGGCGCGTTGGCGACGTCATGACCGTAGAAGATCAGCCATCCGCCGCTCTCGACCGCCTCGTCGAAATAGCCATCGACACCCGTCGTATTGATCTCGCGATCGACCAGGGGCGAGGCCCGCAGGAACTGGAGATCGATGACGTCGCGATTGACGCCGGGAAGGATGCCGCGCGCCGAGCGGAAGGTCTTGGCGAGCTGCGGCTTGCGCCACACCGACGCGATGCCATAGGGGTAAGCAAAATTTTCGAGCGTGATCGAGGAATCGATGCCGCGAAAATGGCTGCGGTTTCGCTCGATCTCGCGGGCCATGGCGGTCTCGTCGAGATTGACCGCACTCTGGTGCGAGAAGGTGTGGCACGCAATCTCGTGCCCCGCCCGGTGAAGCCGCACGATCGCGTCGTTCGACAGGCCGTGCCAATGGTCCGAGGGACGATCGACCAGGCTGCCCGCGAGATAGAAGGTACCGCGGCCGCCATGCTGCTCCAGAAGCTCGGCGCCCTCGCCTGCGGCGCTATCGGGGGCATCGTCGAAGGTGAAGCTCACCATGGGCGCATGCGCGGGCAGACGGTGCGGCGCGGCACGAAAGTGCCGGGCCAGCCGATTGCTCACGCGTCCCTGGAGTGCCGACCACACGACTCGCATTTCCTGTCTGCCCCGCCGTCACTGAAGCATTCGTGCGCCGCTCGAGGCAAGCTACACACTTCGTTAGTCCTAACGTCGATGCCGTCGTCCCGACCTAACGTGCAAGCACCGACGCGTCGGTCCCCGCGCCGAGATATTGCAGCCAGTTCCGGAACAATGCCGCCGCGGCGCTGCCCGCGGCAATATCGGCACGCAAATTCAGCGCGGGCAGCTCGTTGCTGAGCGCGGGGTGGCGCTGGTGCCTTGCCTGTTTCTCGAAGCGGACCAGCTTCTCTTCGGTCGAAGCGTCAAAATAGCTCACGGGCAGATGCGGATAATTGTCGCGCTCACGCGCGAGATAACGGCCGATGTCGCGCAGATATTCACGCTGAAGCGACAGCGCGTCATATTCCGGATGGCCCTGGAAGAACACGAATCGGCTGGCATATTGGCGGACGAAGGTATCGACGCCGGCCTTTGCCGAACGCGTCAGCACCTGGTAGCCGGCCTCAACGAGGTCGCTCTCGGCGATCTCGTTGAGACGCGAATGCGAGACCTTGAGGGGAGCGGGCGCGGCCCGCGTCAGCGGATCCCTGGTCACGGCTTCGCAGTCGAAAATGCCGTGACATTTGGCCGGCAGCGGCCGCCGTTCGATGCGGTCGAGATGCAGCACCGCGGCATGCGCAGCGAGGCACGACCAGATCGTCGAGCGCGTGTTGACCTTGGCCCAGTCGATCAGCTCGGTGAGATCGCGCCAATACGGTTCCTGGTCGAGCTCAGGCGCGATCGGCTCGGCGCCGGTCACGATCAGGCCGTCGAACCTGTGGCGTCTGAGCTCGGTGAGTTCCGAGTATTCGCTCTCGACATGCCATCTCGCTTCCGGCGAGCGCTTCACCGAAGGCAGCGAGAAGCAGTGAAAGCGGATGCGGCGCGGACCTGCTGCGGCTTGCAGCAGCTTCATGAATTGCCGCTCGGTCGCCTTCAGCGCCGGATCCGGCATGTTGTTGATCAACCCGATCGTGAGCTCGGTGCCGCCGGGCTCGCGCGCCAGATCGCCCGCTCCCGGCACCAGCGCCGGGCTCGATATAGCTTGATCCCTGTCGATCAGGATCGTCATCGGCGCAGCCGCCTACTCCGCGGCCTGGAGGCGCGCGGACGGGCAGGCCTTTTCCAGTGCCTGATCGAGGTCCTCGATGATGTCCTGGCAATGCTCGATGCCGATCGACAAGCGGATCGTTTCCGGCAAAACGCCGGCGACCCGCTGCTGCTCCGCCGACATCTGCCGGTGCGTGGTCGAGGCCGGATGGCAGGCCAGCGACTTGGCATCGCCGATATTGACGAGGCGCGTGATCAGCTTCAGCGCATCGTAGAAGGACTTGCCGGCTTCCATGCCGCCCTTGATGCCGAAGGTGAACAGCGACGAGGCGTTGCCGTCGAGATATTTCTGCACCAGCGGATAATAGGGACTGTCCGGGAAGCCGGTGTAGTTGACCCAGGCCACGCGCGGATCCTTGCGCAGGAATTCGGCGACCTTGCGGGCGTTTTCGCAGTGGCGCTCCATGCGCAGCGCGACGGTTTCGATGCCCTGGAGCAGCAGGAAGGCGTTGAACGGCGACAGCACCGAACCCATGGTGCGCTGATAGATGCTGCGCGCGCGCTCGATATAGGCTGTGCGGCCGAAGCGCTCGGCATAGACGAGGCCGTGATAGGAGGCATCCGGCTTGTTGTAACCGGGGAAGCGGTCGGCGTGCTTGGCCCAGGGGAAATTTCCGGAGTCGACGATGGCGCCGCCGAGCGTGGTGCCGTGACCGCCCAGAAACTTGGTCAGCGAATGCACGGCGATGTCGGCGCCGTAATCGAACGGCTTGAGCAGGATGGGCGTTGCAACGGTATTGTCGACGATCAGCGGCACGCCGTGGGCGTGGGCGACCTTCGCCAGTGCTTCGATGTCGCAGACATTGCCGGCGGGATTGCCGATGGTTTCGGCGAACACGGCGCGGGTGTTCTCGTCGATCAGCCTTTCGATTGCCTCGGGCTTGTCGCTCTCGGCGAAGCGGCCGGTGATGCCCTGCCGCGGCAGGATGTGCGAGAGCAGCGTATGCGTGGTGCCATAGAGCTGCGGCACGGAAACGATGTTGCCGCCGTGATCGGCGACGTTGACGAAGGCGAAATGCAGCGCGGCCTGCCCGGTCGCGACCGCAAGCGCGCCGACGCCGCCCTCGAGCTCCGCGATACGCTTTTCCAGCACCGCGCTGGTCGGATTGGCGATGCGGCTGTAGCGATAGCCTTCGGTCTCGAGATTGAAGAGCGCCGCGCCGTGATCGGCGCTGTCGAAGGCGTAGGCCGCGGTCTGGTAGATCGGCACGGCAACCGCGTGCGTGGTGGCTTCGGGCTCGTAGCCGGCGTGAATAGCGATCGTCTCGTTGCGCATCGTGCCACCTCCGCGTGGAGCGGGCCGCACTTATTGGCCTGTATGAGGCATGTGCGTTGTCCGCCGTCCCTCTGTTAGAGGCGGGTGGTAAAGCGGACAATAATTCGTCTAGAGATCGAGGAAGTAACCCTAACGGTTGTTGGGGAATTGGCTAAAATTCAAGTCAAATTGGATTAATGAAGTTTTGCGGTTGGCGGCAGCGAACACGCTGCACTCCCTTCTCCCCTTGTGGGAGAAGGTGGCGCGAAGCGCCGGATGAGGGGTCTCTATCCATACGGCCAAGCTTGCGTTAGCGGAGAGAGACCCCTCACCCGTCTCGCCGCTGCGCGGCGAGCCACCCTCTCCCACAAGGGGAGAGGGAAACAACTTCGCTGCCCTATCAGTCCATCTGTTCCCACAGCCGATGGGCGAGCACGCCGGCGCGCTTCTCGATCGCGGCCGCTGCATCGAGCGCGAGATCCTCGCGATAGCGCCCGGCAATGAGCTGCACGCCGATCGGCTGGCCATCGTGCAGCGTCACCGGCACCACGGCGCCCGGCAGGCCCAGCACGTTGATCGCGGAGATGAAGCGGATCTCGCCCCAGAAAATCTCGCGCACGCGCTGGGGGCTGACAGTGTCCTCGCGCGGGCTAGGCGTCGGCTTCACCGTGGTCGGTGCCAGCACCACCGGATACTCCTCGAAGAACAATTGCCAGGCGCGAATGTGGCCGTTGCGCGCGGCGGTCGCCTGCATCCAGGCCTTGAGGTCGAGCACGTTGGCCTTGGCTTTCATGCCGCCCCACGCCTTGTGGAAGTCTTCCGACGTCACCTTCAGCATGCCGGCCTCCTGCATCACCATCGTCTCGTTGGTGATGATGTCGCACCAGGTCTGCCAGACGCCGTCGATGTCGGGCACATCGACCTCGCTGACGCGATAGCCGGAACGCTCCAGGTGATCGGCGGCCTGACGCAACGCCGCCGCGACGTGCGGATCGACGTCCATGTCTTCAGGAATCCTGGCGAGCGCGACCTTGATCGGCCCCTTCGGCTTCGGCCCGACCAGCGGCGCCGGTACCCACCAGGGATCGCGCGGATCGCGCTGGCTCATCACCTCCAGCGCGAGCCTGACGTCGGCGACGTGGCGGGCGAGCGGCCCCTGCGCCGACATCAGATGCGCCAGCATCGGCCGCTCGGCGGTTGCGCTTGCGTTGAAGGCCGGAATACGTCCCTGCGTCGGCTTGATGGTCGCAACGCCGTTGCAATGCGCCGGCCAGCGCAGCGAGCCGCCGATGTCGTTGCCGTGCGCGATGGTGCCTATGCCGGCGGCGACCGCCGAACCCGCACCGCCCGAGGAGCCGCCGCAGGTGATATTGGGATCCCAGGGATTGAGCGTCAGCCCGTGCAGGGGATTGTCGGTGAAGCCGCGGAAGGAGAATTCCGGCGTGTTGGTGAGGCCGATGATGATCGCGCCAGCCTTCTTCAGGTTGCGCACCACCGGCGAATCCGACGGCGCGATGAGGTCCTTGTTGGCGGGGACGCCATTGAAGTTCGGACGGCCCTCGTAGTCGACGTTCTCCTTGATCGTGATCGGTACGCCGTGCAGAAGGCCGAGCTCGCCGCCCTTCGCGCGCCGCTTGTCGGCCGCATGCGCCGCGGCCAGCGCCTCCTCAGAGAGATCGACGACAACCGCGTTCAGTCGCGGATTGACGGCCCGCATCCGCTCGAGATGCGCCTCGACGGTCTCGACCGCCGAGATGGCGCTGGAGCGGATGGCGGCTGCGGTCTCGACCGCCGACCATTGCCAGGCCGGGCCTTTTGGGCGGCGTGGTGCCGATGATTTGCGCGGAGCTGCCTGCTTGACCGGCTTGGTTGCAGCCTTCGCGACCTTGCCCTTGCGAACGGCGCTTGTCTTGCTGGAGGTCTTCGCTGCTTTCTTCGCAGCAGATTTCTTCCTGGTCGCCGTCTTCTTCGCCACGTCGCATCTCCTCACATTGCGCCGCGGAAGTTATGGAGGTCACGCCACCGTGTACAGGCGCGTTTCTGCATGGCGCGACTTCACGACGCGTTGTGGCGGCCGAAGGCGCGCGAGAGACGCTCATGCACCTTTGGGGCTTTTCCCACGACGCATGTACTGGTTGAATGATGGAATAAACTGCGGCCAGGTTGCCGCATCGCGACCGGGTTTTGACGCCGCCATTTGGACAGCGGCAATTGGAGCGGACACGGGGCTGATGGCGGAGAGAGTGGGATTCGAACCCACGGTACGGTTTCCCGCACACACGCTTTCCAAGCGTGCGCCTTAAGCCACTCGGCCATCTCTCCGGAGCGCACTCTCTTGAAGGGGCGCCGGTGATTTTGCAAGGGATCGCGGGGAAATCGGATGATTTTTCCGTAAGATATTGTACTTTATAGACAATATCAGGCGCCACGGCGACGCTTGGAACCGGCCGCCCGCTGAACCGGCGGCGGGTTTGGCGCGACGATTCACTCAAGACCGTCAAACACGTCCGGGGGCACCATGACCATCCGCAACACCATTGCCGCGCTGAGCCTGATTTGGGCCCTTGCCGCTGCCTTCGCCGGACCGGCCGCCGCCCAGGTCTGCACCCGGCACGGGGTTGATGTCAGCTGTGACGACGGACGGCGCGGGATGCTTTCGGGCGATGCCATCCTCTGGCCGGACGGCACGCGCTCGAGCGCGACGCCGCATCAAAGCGTCATCATCGGCCACAAGAGCTCAGTGCATGTCGGGCCCGGCGTGTTCGTCGGCCAGGGCAAGGGCATGGTGCCGCTCGACGATCCGAACGCGCCGAACAAGCGGCAGTGTGCGATTCTGGAGGGCGTGTCGTACTGCTATTGAGCCTGTCGTCTTCGCCCCTGCCCTCGCTGTAAAGAACGGGGGAGAAGAAGACTAGATCAACCGCACGCCTGAGATCGCCGACTTGAGCCAGCGCAGCGCTTGCGGCGGCTGGTTGGCGAGCGGCGCGACTGCAGCCTTCTCCGTCCGGCACTTCTCCAGTTCAGCGACGAAATCCGCCGACCATTGCTGGATGGTGTGGCCGCGCAGCTTCTTCATCATCGCATCCCAGCGCATCTTGCGCTCGGTGAGCGGCATCGCCGCCGCGACCGCGATCGCGCGCGCCATGCCGTCGATGTCATGCGGATTGACCAGCAGCGCGGCGTCGAGCTCGTTGGCCGCGCCGGCGAATTTCGACAGCACCAGCACGCCGGGATCAGCCGGATTTTGCGCAGCGACGTATTCCTTGGCGACAAGGTTCATGCCGTCGTGCAGCGGGGTCACCACGCCGATCTGCGCGGTGCGATAGAGGCCCGCGAGCACGGCCTGGCTAAAGCCCTTGTTGAGATAGCGGATCGGTGTCCAGTCGGCCTCGCCGTGGCGGCCGTTGACGTCGGACACGAGCCGCGCGACCTCGTTCTGCAAATTGCCATAGGCTTCGATGGCACCGCGCGAGGGATTTGCGATCTGTAGCAGCGAAATGCTGCGCGCAAAGTGCGGATGCTCGGTCCAGAGCCGATCGAACGCGCTGATGCGGTTGACGAGGCCCTTGGAATAGTCAAGCCGGTCGACGCCGATCGCGAGCCGCTCGCCGTTGAGACTGCGGCGCAGCCGCGACACGTCCGGATGCGACGCCGACTTCGCCGCGTATTGCGCGAACTTCTCGGCGTCGATGCCGATCGGAAACACCTCGCAGCGTGTTCGGCCATGCTGCGAGATCGCAACGCCGTCTTCGACGGCGAGGCCGAGTTCGCCCGCGACATAGCTGAGAAAATTCTGGCAATCGTCATTGGTCTGGAAGCCGATCAGGTCGTAGGCCAGCATCGCCGTGATCAGCTCACGATGATTGGGCACGCCCTGCATCACCGCGGCGACAGGCCATGGCGTATGGAGGAAGAAGCCGATCGGATCGTCGACGCCGAGATCCCGCAGCTCCGCACCGAGCGCGAGGAAATGATAATCCTGCACCCAGAACGCGGTTTGCGCTTTCCGGAAGCGCATCAAGGCGCGCGCCATGAAGGCGTTGACCTCGCGATAGCTGACATAGTCGTCGCGCGAGACGCGGATCAGATCGCTGCGCGAGTGCAGCGCCGGCCACAGCGCCGAATTGGCAAAGCCCTCGTAATAGCCGCCATAGTGCGCCGCCGGCAGGTCCAGCGTCGCAATCGCGCCCGAACCCAGTGCTTCGATCTCGGCAAACGGCTCCTTCTGATGACCGTCACGCACACGGCCCGAGGAACCCACCCAGATCGCGCCCGAATGTTCCACAACGGGTAGCAAGGCCGCCGCGAGACCGCCCGTCATGGGCTCATTGGGCTTGCCGCGCGCGACGCGATTCGAAACGACGACTAAGTTCACAGGTCGTCCCCTCCTGTTTCATTCCACCCCATTTAACTGCCGTTCATCAATATGGTTCCTGATCATCCTTTGCACCAATTGAAACCAAAATCGGGCGTGCGCGTTGGAACCGGTTTACCTCCAGGCAACCTGACGATTTCGCTACACAAAGCCGGATTTGGAACCGTGGCGCGCGCAGCATGAAGCGACGCGCTGGAGGAATTACGCACGCGATATGTGGCTCCGAGATGTCGGTGCCTTATTCCAACCTTGAGTCGTCGAGCAGCCGCGCAAGGAACGTGCGCACATCGTTCGGGGCGTCGAAGTGCCCGTTGACCCCCATAGCGCGGCGACCAACCGAAAAGGCGAGCCCATTCATGTCGGGCATGATCGCGAACACGGTTTCGTCGGTGACGTCATCACCGATGAAGATCGGACGGCGCCCCTTGAAAGGCTCGTGCTTCATCAACTCGCGCACGCCGGTCGCCTTGGTAAAACCGGAATGCTTGATCTCGCAAACGAACTTTCCGGGCAGCACCTCGATCGGCGCATTGGGCAGGTCGGCGCGGATCAGCGAAACGGCTTCGTAGATCGCTTTCTCCGCATGCGGCGCAAGGCGGTAGTGCAGCGCCAGCGAATAGCCCTTGTCTTCGAGCAGAATGCCGGGACTGAGCTTGGCCACCGCCGCGAGCCGCCGCTTCAGCTCCTTATCCAGCGGCGGCGCGCTGACGGCATCGGCTTCGTTGTCAATGGAAAGCCGCATCTCGGCGCCGTGGCCGGCGACGGCGCGAAAGACATCGGGCGCGAAGATCAGGTCGATGTCGTTGAGCGAACGCCCGCTGACCATCGCCAGCGCGCCCGACGTGCGCTCCGTCAGCCGGTTCAGCGTTTCCGACAGGCCTGGCGGCACCCACACCTCACGCGGCGTCGGCATCAGGTCGAGCAGTGTCCCGTCGATGTCGAGCAGGATCGCTGTTTCATTGAGATGCGGCACGAGTGCGTGGGGCACCGGCACCGCATCGGGCGCTTCATCGTCGACCATGGTGCGCTTTAGATCCAATTCAGCCAGTTCCGATTTCATAGTCTACTCCATGGACGCAAGCGGCCGCGCGATTTCTTCGAGCGATCTGCGTTCCGCCGAGATGGCATAGCGCCACGCCACGATCGCGGCCGCGATCATCAGGAACGCCCCCAGCAAATAGCCTGCGAACACGCTCGTGCGTGATCCCGTGTCGATCAGCGCCCCGAACAATGCGGGGCCGATCACGCCGCCGATGCCGGTGCCCACCGCATAGAACACCGCGATCGCGAGCGCGCGGACTTCCAAGGGAAAAGTCTCGCTGACGGTGAGATAGGCGGCGCTCGCGGCGGGCGAGGCAAAGAAGAAGATCACCATCCAGGCGATGGTCTGCCCTTGCGCGCTCAAGGCGCCGATCGAGAACAGATAACCCGACAGCGCCAGCAACACGCCCGACGCGCCGTAGGTGAACATGATCATGGTCCGGCGGCCGAGCGTATCGAACAGGCGGCCGAGCAGCAGCGGACCAAGGAAATTGCCGGCGGCGAAGGGAAGCAGATACCAGCCGACATGATCGGCGCTGATCCCGTAAAAATCGGTCAACACCAGCGCAAAGGTGAAGAAGATGGCGTTGTAGAAGAAGGCCTGCGCGATCATCAGCACGAGGCCGACCATCGCGCGCTGGCGATAGACCGAGAACAGCGTGTGCACCACCTCGCGGATCGGCGTGTGAGTCCGCATTTTCAGGCGGATCCTGGCGAAACGCGCGTGGCTCGTCTCCTGGCCGTGTCCGAGCACCGAGCGCTCGACCTCGTCGACGATCGCGTGGGCCTGGTCGGGA
Organism: Bradyrhizobium sp. 23; assembly: GCF_023073295.1. Taxonomy (NCBI): domain Bacteria; kingdom Pseudomonadati; phylum Pseudomonadota; class Alphaproteobacteria; order Hyphomicrobiales; family Nitrobacteraceae; genus Bradyrhizobium; species Bradyrhizobium sp. 23. Next base: position 31,871 of record NZ_JADPJF010000089.1, read on the forward strand.
CGGCCGTGGATCATCAGCCAGCGTGGACTCTCCGGAATCCACATCCGCATCAAGAGCACGACGAGGCCGATGGCCGCGCCGATGAGATAAGCGAGGCGCCAGCCGAGATCGGGGCCGATCACCGCGGGATCGAGCAGCACGATGGCCGCCACGGCGCCCATGGCGGCACCGATCCAGAAGCTGCCGTTGATGACGAGATCGGTCCAGCCGCGATAGCGCGCCGGCACCAGTTCCTGGATGGTCGAATTGATCGCAGTATATTCGCCGCCGATGCCGGCGCCGGTGAGGAAGCGAAACAGCGCGTAGCTCGCGACATTCCATGACAGAGCGGTCGCGGCCGTCGCCGAGAGATAGAGCGCGAGCGTGATGAAGAACAGCTTCTTGCGACCGATGCGATCGGTCAGCCAGCCGAAGCCGAGCGCGCCGAGCACCGCGCCCGCGAGATAGGCGGAATTGGCAATGCCGAGATCGAGATTGGAGAAATGCAGGGAGGGGCTTTGCTTCAGCGCGCCGGAGAGCGCGCCGGCCAAGGTCACCTCGAGGCCATCCAGAATCCAGGTGATGCCGAGCGCAAGCACGACGCGGGTGTGAAATCCGCTCCACGGCAGCGCGTCAAGCCGTGCAGGAATGCTGGTTTCGATGATGCGATCGGCCGCGGCCACCGTGGAGACCACAGGTCCATCGTTCGGCGCTGGGCTTCGCTGCAATTCCATCGCGTTGTTGCATCTGACCAATGGACATGGCCCCGGTTCACATGGCGTGGATGGGGGCGATCCGATCAAGGGGGTGCGGCATTCCGCCTGCCACCTGCGACAACGTCTGCGGCAGGGGCGGGTTCCAGCAGGAACGACCGCTGACGGCGCTGGTTTTCGGTGGAGCCGCAAGGAGTTGACGCATGGCTCATGCCAGAAAGACGACACATTCTCGCAAAACATCGGCGCGCAAGAGCACCAGACGCGCCGCACCGAAGCGCTGGTCACAGCGCGTGACGAAAGAGAGCGACGCGCTCGACCTCAAACAAGGCGTGTTCAAGCTGACCAGTGCGAAGGAGATCGCGGCTTCGTTGAAGCGCTCGGCCGAGCACAGCGCGCGTCGCAAGACCGGCGCCTACCGCTCGGCGCTGTCGATGCTGACGTTCTACATCAACCGCGCCGGCAAGACGCTGCCGCAGACGCAGCGCACGCGGCTGGAGCGGGCAAAGGTGGAGCTGAAGCGGGCGTTCGGGAGGGAGTGAGCGCCAGGTCGTCCTGGACAAGCGCAGCGCCGATCCAGGACCTATTACCCCAGGGAGCGGTTTGGCGATGACTCGGAGTTGGCAGTTCGCCCGGCAACTCCGCCTTGGGTAATGGGTCCTGGATCGGCGCTGCGCTTGTCCAGGACGACGGCGGAGGCGTGGCGCGAAGGTCGAGCGCTACGCCGCCCGGATATTCCCCATGAAGCGGTCGAGCTCGGCGCGCAGGCGGGTGCTTTCGGACGACAGCGTCTTGGCCGAATGCAGCACCTCTTCCGAGGCCGAGCCGGTTTCGGCGGCGCCGCGGTTGACCTGGCCGATGTCGGTGGCGGCGGTCTGAGTGCCCTGTGCGACGGTCTGGACGCTGCGCGCGATTTCCTGCGTCGCGGCGCCTTGCTGCTCCACCGCGCTCGCAATCGAGGTCGAGATCGACGAGATCTGGCCGATGGTGGCGCCGATCTCCTTGATCGCCGCAACCGACTCGGCCGTGGCGCCTTGCATGCCCGTGATGTGCGAGGAGATCTCGTCGGTGGCCTTCGCGGTCTGGCTCGCGAGCGACTTCACTTCGCTGGCGACCACTGCAAAGCCGCGGCCGGCTTCGCCGGCGCGTGCCGCCTCGATGGTCGCGTTCAGCGCCAGAAGATTGGTCTGCTCGGCGATCGCCGTGATGAGCTTGACGACTTCGCCGATCTGCTGGGCGGCATGCGAGAGCTTGCCGATGCGATTATCGGTCTCCTTTGCCTGCACCACGGCAGCTTCGGCAATGCGGCTGGAATCGCGGACCTGACGGCCGATCTCCTCGACCGAGGCCGAGAGCTCTTCGGTCGCGGTCGCGACCGACTGCATGTTGCTGGAGGCCTGCTCGGAGACGTCGGCGACCTGGCTCGACAGGCTCTGCGTGGTCTCGGCGGTGCGGGTCAGCGTCGAGGCCGCCGATTCCAGCTGCACGGCGGAAGCCGAGACGTTGGAGACGATGGCACCAACCGCGCTCTCGAAATCATCGGCGAAACGAATCAGCTCGGAACGACGGCTTGCGGCCTGCTCCCTGTTCTGAAGTTCGTTGGCGGCGGCATCGCGCTCGGCCTTGGCCACGGCCTGCACCTTGAATTCTTCGACCGCGCCGGCCATCTCGCCGATCTCGTCCCTGCGGCCGAGGCCCGGCAGCACGACGTCGAAATTGCCCGCGGCAAGCTCGCGCATCGCCTTGCACATCGCGATCATCGGACGCGAAATGCCGGTGCCGAGCAGGAAAGCGAGGACCGCGCCGAGCAGCGTACCGCCGACGGCCAGCATCAGCACCAGTTGCTCGGTCTTCCCGATGGTCGCTTCCGATTCGGACTCCAACCGCTGCTGCTCGGCAACGAGGTCCGCCTTCATGGTGGTGGCACCCTGAAGGATCGCGCTGGCCGAGCCGCTCATCTCGGTGACGAGCTCGTCGATCATCTTGGCGTTGGCGATCAGTTTCTCCAGCGATTCCCGATAGGCACCGAGCAATCCCTTGGCGTCCTTCAGGCCGGCGACGATCTTGTCGTCCATGGAATAGACCGCGTTGAGCGAGTTCTCGACGAATTTCAACCGCGCCAGCGCGCTGGTCGCGATCGCCTGGTCGGACGTCAGCACGAAATTGGTCGCCGCCCCGCTCGCGGTCTGGAATTGGGCGTTGACCTGCTTGGTCCCGAACTCGATCGCCTGCGCCTCGGAATCGGAGGCATTGTTGCCGATGTCGTCGAGCTTGTATTTCAGGAGGTTGGCGTTGCGCATGAGCTGGTTCTGCACCAGCAGCGCGCTGTCACGCTTGGCCTGGAGGACTTTCGCGAAGGTCGCGGAGAAGTTGGAAAACTCCTTGGCGAGCTTGTCCAGACTTTCCTGCCGCGCCGGCTTCTTGGCGCTCTTGACCGCCTGGTCGATGGCGCTCTTCAGGCCGGTCTCCGCGTCCAGCGCCGTCTTGGCGTCGTCCTCCTTGCCGGTGACGACGAAATATCTGACGGCCGAGCGATAGGCGAGCAGCTCCCGGTCGATGTTACGGGCGAGATCGGCCTCGGTGACACTGGTGCGGTAGGACCCGACCCCGGACGAGACCCGCTCGAAGCCAAAATAGGAGAAGGCCATGCTGCCGGCGGAGATCACCAGCACCGCGGCAAAGCCCAGAATGATCTTGGCGCGGAACCTGAGGGTCGGCATTATTGTGCGCTTCGACGACGACGCGATACGCCCGGACATTCCCACCCCCATTTTCATTCAGCCGAGATCCGGTGGCGCCCCGCCCCCTGACCTGGCTGCGCAAAACTAAGGCAGAATCGATAAGGGGCGGTAAATTCGGTGCGTCCGCAGAGCTTCCGGCTCTATCGGCCAAGGCGGACTGCAAAGGCGAGCCGGATAGGGATATAGAGGCTGGCATCCCAGCTGGCGCCCCGGAGCCGCAACCCGATCCGGCCGACTCGCCCCCCAAACCAATGTTGGGCATTCTGGATCAATGACTTTTCCATGACGCGGGCGGCCAAAATCGTAGTTGCAAAGTTCCGGGTCGCTGTCTCTAATTAGAAACAATCAAAATCGATCCCGGGAGGACTTCAACCGTGTCTACAGTCAAACTGACGGTGAACGGCAAGGCCGTTGCTGTCGACGTCGAGGACCGCACGCTGCTGGTTCAGCTGCTGCGCGACCACCTCAACCTCACCGGAACCCATGTCGGCTGCGACACCAGCCAGTGCGGCGCCTGCGTCGTCCATATGGACGGCAAGGCGATCAAATCCTGCACCATGCTGGCAGGACAGGCCGACGGCGCCAGCATCACCACGATCGAAGGCATCGCCAAGGGCGACGAGCTGCACCCGATGCAGGCGGCCTTCCGCGACAATCACGGCCTGCAGTGCGGCTATTGCACGCCGGGCATGATCATGTCGGCGATCGACATCGTGCACCGCTATGGTGGCCAGCTCGACGAGGCCACCGTCCGCCACGAGCTCGAAGGCAATATCTGTCGCTGCACTGGGTACCACAACATCGTCAAAGCCGTGCTGGATGCGGCAGGCCGCATGAAGGTCTCGCAGGCGGCCGAGTAAGCGGCCCGCCTCGAAACAAGAACGATCGCCGCCGCTTTCGAGGGAAAGCGCGGTCAAGACAAATTCCGGTCGGGAGGACCAGACATGGGCGTTGAAGGCATTGGCGCGAGCGTCGTGCGCAAGGAAGACAAGCGTTTCATTACCGGCAAGGGCCGCTACGTCGACGACATCAAATTGCAGGGCATGACCCATGCCCATTTCATCCGCAGCCCGCACGCGCATGCCAAGGTGAAGGGGATCGATCCCGCCGAGGCGCTGAAGATGCCGGGCGTGGTCGCTGTGCTGACCGGTCAGCAAATCGTCGACGACAAGGTCGGCAACCTGATCTGCGGCTGGGCCATCACCTCCAAGGACGGCAGCCCGATGAAGATGGGCGCATGGCCGGCAATGGCGCCGGAGACGGTGCGCTTCGTCGGTCAGGCCGTCGCAGTCGTGATCGCCGAGACCAAGAATCTCGCACGCGACGCGGCCGAAGCCGTGGTCGTGAACTACGAAGAGCTGCCCGCGGTCGCCGACGTCCACGCCGCGATCAAGTCCGGCGCGCCGCAGCTACATCCCGAAGCTCCAGGCAACCAGGTTTATGACTGGGTGATCGGCGACGAAGGCGCCACCGATGCGGCCTTCGCCAAGGCCGCCAACGTGGTGAAGCTCGACGTCACCAACAACCGTCTCGCGCCGAACGCGATGGAGCCGCGCGCGGCAATTGCCGATTACGATTCGGCGGAAGAGCATTTCACGCTCTACACGACGTCGCAGAATCCGCACGTCGCCCGCCTCGTGCTGTCGGCGTTCTACAACATTGCACCCGAGCACAAGCTGCGCGTGATCGCACCCGACGTCGGCGGCGGCTTCGGCTCCAAGATCTTCATCTATCCCGAAGAGATGGTGGCGCTGTGGGCCTCGAAGAAGGTCGGCCGCCCCGTCAAATGGACCGGCGACCGCACCGAAGCCTTCCTCACCGATGCGCATGGCCGCGACCACGTCACCCATGCCGAGATGGCGTTCGACGCCAACAACAAGATCACCGGGTTGAAGGTGAAGACTTACGCCAATTTCGGCGCCTACATGTCGCTGTTCTCGTCGTCGGTGCCGACCTATCTGTACGCGACGCTGCTGTCGGGCCAGTACAACATCCCGGCGATCCATGCCGAGGTGGTCGGGGTCTACACCAACACCACGCCGGTCGACGCCTATCGCGGCGCCGGCCGCCCCGAGGCGAGCTATCTGATCGAACGTCTGATGGAGACGGCGGCGCGGCAGTTGAAGGTCGATCCGGCCGCGCTGCGCCGGACCAACTTCATCACCCAGTTCCCGCACCAGACGCCGGTGATCATGGCTTATGACACCGGCGACTTTAACGCCTCGCTCGACGCCGCGATGAAGGCGATCGACTATGCCGGCTTTGCCGGGCGCAAGGCCAAGGCGAAGGCCGACGGCAAGCTGCGCGGCATCGGCGTGTCCTGCTACATCGAGGCCTGCGGCATCGCGCCGTCGAAGGCCGTCGGCAGCCTGGGCGCCGGCGTCGGTCTGTGGGAGTCCGCCGAAGTCCGCGTCAACCCGGTCGGCACCATCGAGGTCCTGACGGGATCACACAGCCACGGCCAGGGTCACGAGACCACGTTCTGCCAGCTCGTAGCCGAACGCCTCGGCGTTCCCATCAGTCAGGTCTCGATCGTCCATGGCGACACCGACAAGGTGCAGTTCGGCATGGGCACCTATGGCTCGCGCTCGGCCGCCGTCGGCCTCACCGCGATCCTGAAGGCCATGGAGAAGATGGAATCCAAGGCCAAGAAGATCGCCGCGCATGCGCTGGAAGCCTCGGAAGGCGACATCGTCATCGAGAACGGCGAGTTCAAGGTCGCCGGCACCGACAAGGCGATCGCCTTCCCGATGGTCGCACTCGCGGCCTATACCGCGCACAATCTGCCCGACGGGATGGAGCCGGGCCTGAAGGAAAGCGCCTTCTACGATCCGACCAACTTCACCTTCCCGGCCGGCACATATATCTGCGAGCTCGAGGTCGATCCCGGCACCGGCAAGACCTCCTTCGTCAACTTCGTCGCGGCCGACGATTTCGGCCGTTTGATCAACCCGATGATCGTCGAGGGCCAGGTCCATGGCGGTCTTGTGCAAGGCATCGGACAAGCGTTGCTCGAGCACGCGATCTACGACGCCAACGGGCAGCCGGTCACGGCCTCGTTCATGGACTACGCCATGCCGCGCGCCGACGACGTTCCCTCGTTCAACCTCTCCCACACCACGACGCTGTGCCCGGGCAATCCGCTCGGCATCAAGGGTTGCGGTGAGGCCGGTGCGATCGGGGCGTCAGCGGCCGTGATCAATGCGATCACGGATGCGATCGGCAAGAACAATCTGGAAATGCCCGCAACCCCGGACAGGGTGTGGCGCACGATCCACGCGGCTTAAGGGAGGAACGAAGATGTACCAGACCGTTTATCATCGCGCGTCCTCGGTTGACGAAGCCGTCAGCCTGTTCTCCAAGAGCAGCGAAGCCAAGTTCCTCGCCGGCGGCCAGACGCTGCTGCCGGTGATGAAGCAACGCCTCGCCAGTCCGTCCGACGTCATCGACCTCGGCAAGATCAAGGAGCTGCAGGGCGTCGAGCTCTCGGGCGACGTGCTGACCATCAAGGCCGGCACGACCTATTTCGACATCATGCAGAATGCCGACGTGAAGAAGGCGATTCCCGCAATTGCCTATCTCACTTCGGTGCTCGGCGACCCCGCCGTGCGCTATCGCGGCACGATCGGCGGCTCGATCGCCAACAACGATCCCGCCGCGGATTTTCCCGCCGCACTGCTCGCGCTCGGCGCCACCGTGAAGACCAACAGGCGGTCGATTACGGCGGATGACTTTTTCCAGGGCATGTTCACGACCGCGCTGGAGGAGGGCGAGCTCATCACCGCCGTGTCGTTCCCGGTTCCGGCGAAGGCTGGCTACGAAAAGATGCGCCATCCTGCGTCTCGCTTTGCGCTGACCGGCGTGTTCGTCGCGCAGACGAAGTCGGGCGAGGTTCGGGTGGCCGCCACCGGCGCCTCGCAAAGCGGCGTGATGCGGGTCCCGGCCATCGAAACGGCGCTGAAGGCGAACTGGTCACCGTCGGCGATCGACGGCGTGAGCATTTCGGCGAGCAATCTGCTGGCCGACATCCACGGCACGGCGGAGTACCGCGCCAACCTGATCAAGGTGATGGCGCAGCGCGCGGTGGCTGCCGCTCGCTGACCATCGGGCCTTAGCGCCTCGACGCAATTTTCCACGGCGCGCACTTCGGTGCGCGCCGTTTTATTTTAGCCACGCGACATGAAAACCGCTTGCCTCACTGGCGTGAAGGCGAGAAAAGTTAATCGGCCAATTAACTCGCCCCGCAGAGGAACGCCTTGGCGCTTGCCGACCATCGGCAATATGCGCCTTGGATCCGAGGAAACAAACACGTGCTCGATCAATCAGCCCAAAACTCCTCCGTCCGCACCTCCGGCCCGCTGTCGGGCTTCCGCATCGTTGAATTCGCCGGCATTGGACCGGGCCCGTTTGCCTGCATGATGCTGGCCGACATGGGCGCCGAAATCGTCACGCTCGATCGGGTCGGCGCCAGGAAGAACATGAAGTCGGTCGCAGGCCGCGGCCGCAAGGTGGTCGAGCTCGACCTCAAGGACCAGGCGGCGATCGCGGAGGTACTCGATCTGCTTGCGAATGCCGACGCGCTGGTCGAGGGTTTCCGTCCCGGCGTGATGGAGCGGCTCGGTCTCGGGCCTGACGTGGTGCTCGCGCGCAATCCAAAGCTGGTCTACGGCCGCATGACCGGCTGGGGCCAGCAAGGCCCGCTCGCCAATGCCGCCGGCCACGACATCAACTACATCTCCATCACCGGCGCGCTCGCCGCGATCGGCACGAAGGAAGCGCCGGTGCCGCCGCTCAACCTGGTCGGCGATTTCGGCGGCGGCGCGCTCTATCTCGTGGTCGGCGTGCTCGCGGCGCTGCTGGAGGCCTCGCGGTCAGGCAAGGGCCAGGTCGTCGATGCCGCGATGTGCGACGGCGCGGCATCGCTGATGTCGTTCTTCTTCGACATGACCACGCTCGGCCGCTGGACCGAAGGCCGCAACGAGAACTTTCTCGACGGCGGCGCACATTTCTACGGCGTCTACGAATGCGCCTGCGGCCATTTCGTCTCGATCGGCTCGATCGAGCCGCAATTCTACGCGCTGCTGCGCGAGCACGCCGGCCTGACCGACCCCGATTTCGATGCGCAGATGGACCGCAAGGCTTGGCCCGCGCTGAAGGAAAAACTGAAGACGGTGTTCAAGAGCAAAACGCGCGAGGACTGGTGCAAGATTATGGAAGGCACCGACATCTGCTTCGCGCCGGTGCTGACCATGTCGGAAGCGACCGAGCATCCGCACATGGTCGCCCGCAACGTCTTCGTCGAGCGCCACGGCGTGAAGCAGCCGGCGCCGGCGCCGCGCTTTTCGCGGACTCCATCGGCGGTGCGCGAGCCGGAAGTGGCGGAGATCGGCGCGGTGACCAAAGCCTGGAAGGCGGAGCGTTAAGTCCTCCGCTGTCGCATCACACTCCGGGTCGTCCTGGCCTAGTGCGCAATTGCGCACGGGGGCCAAGACCCATAGCCACCAACGCGGTTTGACGAAGACTCGGAGTTACCAGTTCGCCCAATGACCGCTCCCTGGGGTAATTGGTCCTGGCTTTCGCCAGGACGACGGCGGCACTTAATGCCACCGCGTTCCAGACAACGGCCGCCTACGCCGCATCCACCTTCAGCACCCCGCGCCGGATCTGGTCCTCCTCGATCGATTCGAACAGCGCCTTGAAATTGCCTTCGCCGAAACCGTCGTCGCCCTTGCGCTGGATGAACTCGAAGAAGATCGGGCCGATCGCGTTGGCCGAGAAGATCTGCAGCAGCACCTTGGTCTGGCCGCCGTCGACCACGCCTTCGCCGTCGATCAGGATGCCGTTCTTCTGCAGCCGCGCGATGTCCTCGCCATGCTTCGGCAACCGCGCGTCGATCCGCTCGAAATAGGTCGCGGGCGGCGCTGGCATGAAGGGCAGACCGGCCTCGCGCAAGTCCTCGATGGTGCGGTAGATGTCGCGGCAGCCGCAGGCGATGTGCTGGATGCCCTCGCCGCGATAGATATTGAGATATTCCTCGATCTGCCCGGAATCGCCGGCGTCCTCGTTGATCGGAATCCGGATCTTGCCGTCGGGGCTGGTCAGCGCGCGCGAGAACAGGCCCGAGGCGCGGCCCTCGATGTCGAAGAAGCGGATCTGGCGGAAATTGAAGAGCTTCTCGTAGAAGCCCGTCCACACGTCCATGCGGCCGCGGTGGACGTTGTGGGTGAGGTGATCGAGATAGAACAGGCCGGCGCCGGCAGGACGCGGATCGCGCGCACCCAGCCATTCGAACTCGCTGTCATAGGCCGATCCCTTGGCGCCATAGCGATCAGCGAAATAGAGCAGGCTGCCGCCGATGCCCTTGATCGCGGGGACGTCGAGCGTCTTCTGCGCGGAGGACGCATCGGCAGGTTCGGCACCGAGCGAAATCGCGCGGTCATAGGCCTTCTTCGCATCGACGACGCGAAACGCCATCGACGGCGCACAGCGGCCGTGCGCGGCGACGAAATCGTGACCCTGGGTGCCGGGCTCCTCGTTGACGAGGTAATTGATGTCGCCCTGGCGATAAACCGTGATCTTCTTCGTTCTGTGCCGCGCGACGGGCACATAGCCCATCAGCTTGAACAAGGCGTGCAGCTCTTGCGGATTGGGATGCGCATATTCGACGAACTCGAACCCGTCGGTGCCCATCGGATTCTCGGCGCTGATCGTGGCCGGCGGTGCATCGTGCGGAAACGGACCCATGGTGTTCTCCCAAATTGCTGCTAGGAACTATCCTTCATGGGACGCGCAAGGGGCGTGCAAATGAGACGGCTTTTGACTAACATATGCACAGTTTGTGCATGAAGTGGGTGAAACGCGCATGACTTTGGTGGATGCCTTCGACCTCAAGATCCTGGGCGCGCTCCAGGACGACGGCCGTCTCACCAACCAGGAGCTCGCCGACCTCGCCGGGCTCTCGGCCTCGCAATGCTCGCGGCGACGGATGCGGCTGGAAGAGGAGAAGGTCATTGCGGGCTATCATGCCGATCTCTCCAGCGAGGCGCTCGGCTTCGGCGTGGTCGCCTTCATCCAGGTGACGCTGGCGACCCACTCGCCGGACAATTCCAAGCGGTTTCGGACTCTGGTCAACCGCATCGACGAGATCCAGGAGGCCTACTCGCTGACAGGCGACGCCGACTACGTGCTCAAGGCCGTGCTGCACGACCTCAAGGGCCTCTCCAACCTCGTCAACGACGTGCTGATGCCGCACCAGAGCGTCGCGCATGTGCGCTCCTCGATCGTGCTCGACAGGCTGAAGGAAAGCACGCGTCTGCCGCTGAAGGAAATCAAGCCCGGCTGAAATCGAGGGAAATCCGGCATTCGCGCTGCGCGCGCGATCTGCGATGATCCCGGCCAATCTGCGGAGATTGAGCCATGGCCCTCCAGCTTCGACCGAACTGCGAATATTGCGACCGCGATCTGCCCCCGAACGCAACCGATGCGCGGATCTGTTCCTATGAATGCACGTTCTGTGCGGACTGCGTGGAGACGAAACTCTCCAACGTCTGCCCGAACTGCGGCGGCGGTTTTGCGCCGCGCCCGATCAGGCCCACGCAGGAATGGCGACCGGGCGTGTGCACGACCAACCAGGCGCCGTCGGACAAGCGGGTGCATCTGAAGTACAGTCTGGAGGACGTCGCGACGCATTGCGCGCGGTTACGTGAGGTGCCGCCGGAGAAGCGGTAGACTCTCACCATGTCATTGCGAGGAGCCCTTGCGACGAAGCAATCCAGACTGCCACTGCGGAAAGACTCTGGATTGCTTCGCTACGCTCGCAATGACGGAGAATGTGGATAGAGGTCGCATCGCTTCCCAGCAATCACTCCGCCGGCAAAATCGTCCCCTCGACCTCGCCAAAACCAACGCGATAGCCTTCGCCCTGGCACCAGCCGCGCATGACGAGGCTGTCGCCGTCTTCCAGGAACGACCGCTTGGCGCCGCCGGGCAATTCGATCGGCTCGGTGCCGTTCCAGCTGATCTCCAGCAGGCTGCCGCGCTGGTTCTTCTCCGGACCGGAAATGGTGCCGCTGCCGAGGAGATCGCCGACATTCATGGCGCAGCCGGAGGAGGCGTGGTGCATCAGCTGCTGCACCGACGACCAGTACATGTATTTGAAATTGGTGCGGCTGATGCCGGCGGGCGCGTTGGCTCCGGCGGCGCGCAAGGAGACGTCGAGTTCGAGATCGTAGTTCTGCGGCTTGCCCTGCTTGAGGTAGTCGAGCGGCACCGGCTCCTGCTGCGGCCCGTTGAGGCGGAATGGCTCCAGCGCCTCGCGCGTCACCACCCACGGACTGATCGAGGTCGCGAACGCCTTGGCGAGGAACGGCCCGAGCGGCACATATTCCCATTGCTGGATATCGCGCGCGCTCCAGTCGTTGAGCAGCACGAAGCCGAAGATCATCTCCTCGGCTTGCGGCTCCGTGAGCATGCCGCCCATTGGCGACGGCTGGCCGACCACCACGCCCATCTCCAGCTCGAAATCGAGCCGCTTGCACGGTCCGAAGCTCGGCGCCTCCACATTCGGCGGCTTGAGCTGCCCGCGCGGGCGCTTCACCTTCGTGCCGGAGACCACGACAGTCGAGGCACGGCCGTTGTAAGCGATCGGCATATGCAGCCAATTCGGCTGCAGTGCATTGTCCTTGCCACGGAACATGACGCCGACATTGGTGGCGTGTTCTTTCGACGAATAGAAATCGGTGTAGCCGGAGACCGCAAACGGCAGATGCAATCTTGCGTCGCGTATCGGCACCAAGGCCTGCTTGCGCAACTCCTCGTTGTCGCGCAGCTCGGGATGATCGGCGCGCAGGAGTTCGCTGATCCGCGCCCGCGTCTTCGTCCAGACCTTTGGCCCCAAGGCCATGAAAGCATTGAGCGACGGCGTCGAGAACACGCCGAGCGGCCCCACGTCGAGCCGCGAGTCCTGCTCAAGCTCCCAGAGATCGAGCACATAGTCGCCGATCGCCACGCCGACGCGCGGCGTCGGATTGGCCGCGGTCGAGAACACACCATAAGGCAGGTTCTGGATCGGAAAATCGGAGGCGGGATCGACGCCGATGAAGGAGCGGAGGCTGGGGTCGTTGGGATGGGGCATCACTTGGCTCGGTCTTTCCCTTCTCCCCTTGTGGGAGAAGGTGGCGCGAAGCGCCGGATGAGGGGTATCTGTCCGCGAGTCCGAAGGAGAGGTTCACGCGCGGATAGAACCCCTCACCCGTCTCGCCGCTATGCGGCGAGCCACCCTCTCCCACAAGGGGAGAGGGTAAGAAGCTT
>NZ_JADPJF010000089.1:44705-63653 GCF_023073295.1 Bradyrhizobium sp. 23
TCGCGAGGCCCTTCCAGCAATCCGCGTAGTCATGCTGCAACGTCGCGGAATTCGCGGCGTGCGCGGTGACGCGCTGCGCGTAGCGGGTCTCGAACATGAAGGCCATGGTGCCGGTCAGCTTGACCGGCTTCAGCTCGCCGTTGCTGGCGTGCTCGAAGGCATCGCGATCGGGGCCGTGCGGCAGCATGCAATTGTGCAAACTCATGCCGCCCGGCACAAAACCTTGCGGCTTGGCGTCGTACACGCCGTAGATCAGGCCCATGAACTCGCTCATGATGTTCATGTGATACCACGGCGGGCGGAAGGTGTTGTCGGCGACCATCCAGCGCTCGGGGAAGATCACGAAGTCGATATTCGCCGTGCCCGCGGTCTCCGACGGCGAGGTCAGCACGGTGAAGATCGAGGGATCGGGATGATCGAAGCCGATCGCGCCGACCGGCGAGAAGGTGCGCAGATCATATTTATACGGCGCATAATTGCCGTGCCAGGCGACGACGTCGATCGGCGAGTGGGGCAACTGCGTCCTGAACAACGATCCGCCCCATTTCACGTAAAGCTCGGTCGGTGTGTCCTTGTCCTCGTAGTGCGCGACCGGCGTCAGGAAGTCGCGGGCATTGGCGAGGCAGTTGGCGCCGATCGGTCCGCGCTCCGGCAGCGTGAAGGCGCCGCCGTAGTTTTCGCAGAGATAGCCACGCGCCGGTCCGCTCGGAATCTCCACCCGGAACTTGACGCCGCGCGGGATCACCACGATCTCGCCGGGCTCGGCGTCGATGCGGCCGAACTCCGTGACGATGCGAAGATTGCCCTGCTGCAGCACGAACATCAGCTCGCCGTCGGCATTGTAGAAGTGCTGGTCCACCATCGATTTGGTGATGAGATAGACATGGGCGGCCATGCCGGCCTGGGTGTTGACGTCACCGGCGGTGGTCATGGTCTGCACGCCCTGAAGGAAGGTCATGTCCTCCTTCGGGATCGGCGCCGGATCCCAGCGCAATTGCGCGATCGGCAGGTCGTTTTCGTGGCACGGTGCCGAACGCCACAGGCCGCCGTCGACCTTCTCGAAACGACCCGAGTGTTTCACCGACGGGCGAATGCGATAGAGCCATGAGCGCTCGTTGCTGCCGCGCGGCGCCGTGAAGGGCGAGCCGGAGAGCTGCTCGGCATAGAGGCCGTAGGCACAGCGCTGCGGCGAGTTGCGTCCGATCGGCAGCGCGCCCGGCAGCGCTTCGGTCTCGAAACTGTTGCCGAAGCCGGACATGTAGCCCGGCGTGACCTGGGCCGTGCTGCGAATGATCTGATCGGGCGAGGTGTTGATGTTCATGATGATCCTCCTCCTTGCAGGGCGGCCCACATCTCCTGGTCGCGCTTGTCGGTCCAGATCACGGGGTCGTCGATCCCCGACGCCTCGTCATAGGCGCGAGATACGTTGAACGGCAGACAGTGCTCGTAGATGGCGAAGCTCGAAAATTTCGGATCCATGACCTCGCGCGTCGCGGCCATCGATTCCTTCAGCGTGCGGCCCTTGGCGACCGAGATTTCGGCGGCGCCGTAGAGCGAGGTGACGAAGTCGCGCGTCATCGCGATGGCTTCGCGCACCGTGGCGACACCCTTCAACGCATCGCCGCGGCCCGGCGCGATCGCCTTGGGATTGAAGTTGCGGATCTCGTTCAGCGTCAGCGGCCATTCGCGCAGGTGTGCGTCGCCACAATAGCAGGCCGAGTGGTATTCGATCAGGTCACCGGAGAACATCACCTCGGCATCCGGCACCCAGGCGACGATGTCGCCCGAGGTATGGCCGGCGCCAAGCTGCATCAGGCGTACCTCGCGCTTGCCGAGATAGATCGACATCTCGCCTTCGAAGGTCAGCGTCGGCCAGGTCAGGCCGGGTATGCTCGATGCGTCCTGAAACAGGCGCGGGAAGCGGCCGTACTCGGAATCCCAATCCTGCTGGCCACGCTCCTCGATGAGGCGATAGGTCTCCTGCGAGGCGACGATGCCCTGCGCCTTGTAGGCGGAGGCGCCGAGCACGCGCACGGCGTGATAATGCGACAGCACGACATATTTGATCGGTTTGTCGGTGACGGCACGGACGCGCTCGATCACCTTGTTGGCCATCGCCGGCGTCGATTGCGCGTCGAACACCAGGCAGCCGTCGTCGCCGACGATGATCGCGGTGTTCGGATCGCCCTCCGCGGTGAAGGCGTAGAGATCGGTGCCAATCTCGGAGAAGGTGATCTTCTTCTCGGAGAGGTCGCCGGTGGATGCGAAGTTCTTCGCCATCAATTCATCCTTCAAGTCTTTGGGGCTATTGTTGTTGCTGTTGCTGCTGCTGGCCGTCGATCATGCGCCGCTTGGCGAGGAGAATCGCCTCCCGCAGCACGACGATATCGCCGATATGGTTGGCGAGGATCAGCACCAGCGCCGCGTCGAAGTCCGCGCTCTGCTCGTCGGTGAAGCCACGATGCGCCTCCACAATGGCGCGAAAGGCGTCGTCGGGTCGCGCGAAGTTGGAGCTGGTGGAGAGCGGCATGCGAATCCTCAATTCAAGCAAATTCTTGATTCAAGCCCTGCGCCCGTGACAGCGCTGCCGCGACGCCAGCGCGCGTGGGGTGGCGGAAGCGCGCCGCAACGTAACCGTCCGGCCTTAATAGGTAGGCTGAGCCTGGTTCCGCATCATAGCGCTTTGCAGTGAGCCCTGCCGGATCTGCGAGCCCGTCCTCACCGCCGATGCAGATGTCCTTCACACCAACAGGCGCATCGATCGCCGCGCCGTTGCCGAACGACAGCAAGGTGAAGTCTGTTCCACCCTTGCGGAATGCATCCGTCAAATAGGCTTGCTCGCCCGCGCGCGTCGTAACGGGAGCATCGAGCATCGAACAACCCGGGAGCGGGCCACCGCGCCACGCATCCGCATCCGGCGATGACAGCGGCGAGTCATAGCTGCACGGCACCGAGAGCCGCCCGCCATTGACCATGCGCTTGCCGAATTCCGTTTCCTTGGCCAGCGACAGCACCGCCTTGCGCAGCCGCGCTTCCTGATGCGAGTTCGGCGCCATGAAATCGGTCGAGCGGGTGGATTCGCGGATGTTCTCGTCGGCCGCCAGACTGCGCTCGACGTGATAGCTCTCGAGCAGGCTCGCGGGTGAGGCGCCGCGCAGCACGCGGTCGAGCTTCCAGGAGAGATTCTCGGCGTCCTCGAGTCCCGAATTGGCGCCGCGCGCGCCGAAGGGCGAGACCTGGTGCGCGGAATCGCCTGCAAAGATCACGCGGCCATGGACGAAGCGATCCATCCGCCGGCACTGGAATTTGTAAAGCGAGATCCACTCGAACTCGAACTTGTCGTGGCCGAGCATGCGCGCAATCCGCGGCCGCACGTTCTCGGGCTTCTTCTCGACGACGGGGTCGGCATAGCGATTGAGCTGAAGGTCGATGCGCCAGACATCGTCGGGCTGTCGGTGCAGCAGCGCCGAACGTCCCGCATGAAACGGCGGATCGAACCAGAACCAGCGCTCGGTCGGGAATTCCGCGGTCATCTTGACATCGGCGATCAGGAACTGGTCCTCGAACACCTGTCCGGCGAAGTCGGCGCCCACCATCTGCCGCAGCGACGAGCGCGCGCCGTCGCAGGCGACGACATATTGCGCGTGCAGGCGATAGGCGCCCTCCGGCGTCTCGATCGTCAGCGCGACGGAAGCGTTGCGGCTCTCCAGCGCCGTCACCTTGTTGCGCCAGCGCAGATTGATCTCGGGCAGCTCGCTGATGCGGTCGACCAGATAGGCTTCGGCGTAATATTGCTGGAGATTGATGAAGGCCGGCCGCTTGTGACCGTCCTCCGGCAGTAGATTGAACTGGTAGAGCTGCTGCTCGCCGTGGAAGATGCGGCCGACGCTCCAGACCACGCCCTTGTCGACCATGCGGTCGCCGACGCCGAGCCGGTCCCAATATTCCAGCGAGCGTTTCGAGAAGCAGATCGCGCGGGAGCCCTCTCCGATGCGGTCGGCGTCATCCAGAAGAACGACGCGCTGGCCGCGTTGGGCAAGGTCGATCGCAAGCGACAGCCCGACCGGGCCAGCGCCCACGATCACCACGGGATGCTCGGCCGAGCTCTGGCCGGGACGATCCTGATCGGGGTGGCGGCGATAGCCGAACTGGGTTTTGGCCTGATGCGTATTGGCCTTCGCCATGCGCTAACCTCGGCTCTGGTCAGGAGAGGCCTGATCTGCTAATAGTCTCACGTGCAACTATTTTGGACCGGAGCCGGCCGGCCGTCAACTGGAATTCGGAGCGCTCTCCTTGGCGAGGACATCCAGCGACATCGCGCTGAAGACACGCGAGGCCGATGAGGCTTCACCGCGGCCAAAAACACGGCTCGACCTGTTCAGGTTCGTGCCGTTCCGCCTCAACCGGCTCGCCGCGGAGGTGAGTTCCGCACTCGCCGTCGAATATCAGGAGCGTCACGGCCTCGACATCCCCGCCTGGCGCGTGATCGCGACGCTCGGCTTCCGCAACGATGCCTGCAGCGCGCAGTACGTCGCGCAATGCACCCGCACGCACAAATCCACGATCAGCCGCGCGGTGACCATGTTGCTGCATCAGGGTTTGATCGAGCGCGTCGAGAACGAAGCCGACCGCCGCGAATTCCGTCTGCGACTGACCAGGAAAGGCCGCACGCTCTACGAGGAGCTGTTTCCGCAATTGCTGCGGCGGGAAGACGAGATCCTCGCCTGCCTCACCGCGCAGGAGCGCAAACAGCTATCGACGCTGCTCGGCAAGATCGAACAGAGCCTCGATTTGATCCAGACCAGCGAAGAGGCCGACGCCAAGCAGGCGTATTGATCACTTCGCAAATGATCGCGACGGCGGCAAATGCAGCGCCCAGACATCGACCTTGTCGCTGGCGCGCGGATAGATCTCCGTCACGATCGGATCATGGCCGGGAATGAACCGGTCAGGATGGCCGGCGAGGCGCTCGATGGTCTCCCAGCCAACCGCCATGTCGCCGACATTGTAGACGATCGGGAATGGGCTTCTGCGCTGGAGATTGGCGTAATAATGCGCGGCATCGGACGCCAGCACCACCGGTCCGCGCGCGGTCTCGACTCTGACCACCTGCAAGCCGTCGGAATGGCCGCCGACGCGGTGCAAGGTGACGCCGGGCGCGACCTCGCCGTCGCCGGAATAGAAATTGACGCGCTCGCCATAGACATGGCGGACCATCTGGGTGACGTGCTCGACCGAGAACGGATGTCGCAGCAGTCCGTTGCACATGCAGCGCCCCGTCGCGTAGGCCATCTCGCGCTCCTGGAGATGGAAGCGGGCGTTCGGGAAGCGGTCGAGATTGCCGGCATGGTCGTAATGCAGATGCGTCACGATGATGTCGCGAATGCTCGCTGCCGCGACACCAAAGCGCTCCAGCGCGTCGACCGGATTGAGCGTCAGCTTGCGCGCCCGCGCGGACGCTTCCTCGGCATTGAAGCCGGTATCGACCAGGATGTCGCGGCCGTTGCCGCGGATCAGCCAGACGAAATAGTCGAGATCCTGCGCCGCGCTGTCATGCGGGTCGGGCGCGAGGAAGTTCATGTGGGGCGTGCGCGGCGACATCGTCGCGTAGCGCAGTGCGTAGATTTCGGAGGCGTTTCCCATAGTTTGATCTTGCTCTTTTTGTGGATGCACCTTCAGGGGCGATCGACCGCACCAAGCCATCGTCCACCGCAAAGGTCAAACACCGCAGGTTGAAGGAGGCCCGTCCGCAATGTGAGACCAATCACATTGTTGTCGCCATGGCTGCCCTAATTTGCAGCCGCAATGACAACCAGCATGACAACCAGAATGCATCGCGTGCAATCATGACCGCCCGTTTATTCCCCCGCAACATGCCCATGCGTCGCGGTCAATTGTCGCGATAGCGCCGAATCCGCAAGCGGTTGACGCCCCCCTCCCCCGGTTTGATAATGCACATTGCGTAAGTTAAGGTCGCCGCGGCGCAAGCTGGAAACGGCGCCTTTTTGGCTGGATCGCGCTAATTATGAAAATTCGCCTGCTTTTCGTTCTATCCTTGCTCGTGTCGCTCATCCCGACCGCTCCGTCACTTGCGGCCGGCGATCGCTTTGCGCTGGTCATCGGCAATGCCAAATATCCGGACGCCGACGCTCCCCTGAAGGAACCGCTCAACGACGCGCGCGACGTCGCCGACGAGCTCAAGCGCGACGGCTTTTCCGTCGAGATCGGTGAGAACCTGACCGGCGACGGCATGCGCCGCGCCTTCGACAAGCTCTACGGCAAGATCAAGCCGGGGTCGGTGGCACTGGTGTTCTTCAGCGGCTTCGGCATCCAGTCCGCGCGGCAGAGCTATTTGCTGCCGATCGATGCGCAGATCTGGACCGAATCCGACGTGCGGCGCGACGGCATCAGCCTCGAAACCGTGCTCGGCGAGCTCAACACCCGCGGCGCCGGCGTCAAGATCGCGCTGGTCGATGCCTCCAGGCGCAACCCGTTCGAGCGCCGGTTCCGCAGCTTCTCGGCCGGCCTCACGCCCGTCATCGCGCCGAACGGCACGCTGGTGATGTATTCGGCGGCACTGGCCTCGGTGGTCTCGGACGCCGGCGGCGAGCACAGCCTGTTCGTCCAGGAACTCCTCAAGGAAATCCGCGTCCCCGACCTGATGGCCGAGGAGACGCTGAACCGCACCAAG
Source organism: Bradyrhizobium sp. 23 (assembly GCF_023073295.1). NCBI lineage: Bacteria > Pseudomonadati > Pseudomonadota > Alphaproteobacteria > Hyphomicrobiales > Nitrobacteraceae > Bradyrhizobium > Bradyrhizobium sp. 23. Next base: position 51,397 of record NZ_JADPJF010000089.1, read on the forward strand.
ATGGGCGTCACCCGCGCCTCCCGGGGCGAGCAGGTGCCGTGGATATCCTCGTCGCTGGCCGAGGATTTCTCCTTCATTCCAGGGGCCGGCGGGTCGCGCCCGACCACCACGCCGCCACCTGCGCCTCCCCCGCCGCCGGTCGTCGCCAACAACCCGCCGCCGACTCCACCCGCACCTTCACCGCCTCCGCCGCCGAAACCGGCCGAGACGGTGGCTGCGCCCGCTCCGTCACCGAAGCCGCAGGTCGAGGCTGCCTTGCCGCCGGCACCGCCGCCGCCTCCGCCTGTGATTCCGGCCGATCCCGCCACCGCTCCGACCATGGAGAGCGGGCCGAGTGCGGCCGCCCTGGCCGAGGACCCCACCATCAAGGGGCTGACCGCCAAGATCGCGGCCAATCCGGATGACGTGAACGCGCTTTACCGGCGCGGTCAGGTCTATGCCAGCAAGGGCGCCTACAGCCTGGCCATCAAGGATTTTGACGAGACGCTCCGGATCAACCCGAAGGACGTCGAGGCGCTGAACAATCGCTGCTGGACCCGCACCGTGGTCGGCGACCTCCAGGGCGCGCTGAAGGATTGCAACGAGGCCCTGCGGCTGCGACCGAACTTCGTCGACGCGCTGGACAGCCGGGGGCTCGTCAATCTGAAATCGGGGGCGGTCAAGAACGCCATCGCCGATTTCGAGGCCGCCCTGAGGATCAATCCGCGCTTGACCTCCTCGCTGTTCGGACGCGGGATCGCCAAGCAGCGCAACGGCTCGGCCCAAGAGGGCGCGCTCGACATCGCCAATGCCAAGGCGATGGACCCGAACATTGTTCAGGAATTCGCAAGCTACGGAGTGCGTTGATATTTTTTTGAATCGGGGCCGATGTGCCTCGAACCCGCGACGGCCCGGCGAAGACTAATCGAACGGATGCCGCAGGCCGTCCTTTCGGGAGGCTTATTGCAGGATTTTCGAACCGCACCAGCTGGCTGCGCAGGAGGGACTGGCTATGAGATTGGCTGCAAAGGGACTTACCGCAATCCTGTCCATCATCACCGTCGGCGCCGCGCTGTCGCTGACGATCCCGCTGGCATTCGCAGCCGACGACGGCAACAGCAAGAACGTCACCGAGGACGAGATCGTCCGCGCGCTGGCGCCGCCGCCGAAGAAGCCGCTGACCCGCGGCCTCTCGATCGCTCCGCAGGCCGATCCCGCACCGAGTGCCACGGAGACCAAGCTGATCCAGTCCGTGCGCGGCCGCTCGACACGGTCGCTGTCGTCGACCGAGCGTGAAGAAATCGCGTCGGCGGCCAAGGACAAGCCGAACATCGATCTGGAAATCACGTTCGACTACAACTCGGCCAATATCAGCGCCAAATCGCTTGCCTCGGTCCAGGCGCTCGGCCGCGCGCTGACCAGCCCCGACCTGAAAGGCTCGACCTTCGTGGTCGCCGGCCATACTGACGCCGCCGGAAGCGAGAGCTATAATCAGGATCTGTCGGAGCGCCGCGCGGATTCGATCAAGCGCTATTTGGTCGACAAATACAGCATCTCCGCGACCGACCTCGTCACGGTCGGCTACGGCAAGAGCAAGCTGAAGGACCCGGCCCAGCCGATGGCGGAAGTCAATCGTCGCGTGCAGGTCGTCAACATGGAAAACAAGACTACCGCATCGAAGTGACCACGACGTAATCCTTTGAAGTGACAAGTCGTGATGTGGTGTAAAGTCTCGCTCCCAGCGCGCGTCCCGCAGCCTTGCGGGACGCTGCTTTATTTCAGGGAAACGCTCTCCATGGGCCGCGCGCGGATGGCCGTGAGCCAGGCCAGGACGATCCGGCAATGAACCTCTCCCAATATCTCAAGCCAGCCGGAACGGTGATCTTCGTCGTCGCGCTCGGCGTCGGCTATTATCTGTTCGAGCACCGGCACCGCGCCGAGCCCAAGGAAACGCCGAGCGAGGCGCTGGTCATCGTGACCAAGTCGACCAATGCCTGCTTCTCCGACCTGGTCCGGGTGACCGGCTTCTTCGTGCCGCGCCGCGAAGCCGTGGTCGTCGCCGACCAGGAGGGATCCAGGGTCACCGACCTCTTCGTCACCGAAGGCACCCTCGTCACCGACAATCAGGAGCTGGCGCGCCTGACCGCACCGCCCCAGATTCCGGGCCAGCCGCCGCGGCCCGGCCCGCAAGGTCCGGTCTCGCTGAAGGCCTCTGCGCCGGGCCTCGTCACCGAGGTCCGCACCATCGTCGGCGCGCCGGCCTCGCCGCAGGCCGGCCCGATGTTCCGTATCGCCGTCAACAACGAGATCGAACTGGACGCGCAGGTGCCCGCGGTGCACATGGCCAAGCTCAGCTCCGGCGCGACCGTGCGCATCAGCCGCGACGACGCGCCCGATTTGATCGGGCGGGTCAGGCTAGTCGCGCCCGAAATCGATCGCGCCACCCAGCTCGGCCGCGTGCGCATCAGCGTCACCAACAATCCCTCGCTGAAAGTCGGCGTGTTCGCCCGCGCCTCGATCGACGCCAAGCGAAGCTGCGGCGTCGCGGTTCCCAAGACCGCGATCGACCATCTCACCGTGCAGGTCGTCAAGAGCAACATTGTCGAGACGCGCAAGGTACGGGTCGGGCTGTCTTCGGACAGCGCGACGGAAATCCTGGAAGGCCTCAATGTCGGCGAGATCGTCGTCGCCGACGCCGGCTCTTCGCTGCATGACGGCGACCAGATCAAGACCATGTTCGCTGATGAACTCGATCGCACGCGGGTACGCTGATGGCTCTCAATATCTCGGCATGGTCGATCCGCAATCCGCTGCCGTCGGTCGTATTTTCCATCATCCTCCTGATCCTCGGCTGGGTGTCCTTCACCAAGCTCGCGGTGACGCGGCTACCCTCGGCCGACATTCCCGTGATCTCGGTCGCGGTATCGCAGTTCGGCGCGGCACCCGCCGAGCTCGAATCCCAGGTCACCAAGACGGTTGAAGACGCCGTCTCCGGTGTCGAAGGGGTCAGGCACATCACCTCGCAGATCACCGACGGCCTGTCGGTGACGACAATCCAGTTCGCGCTGGAAACCAACACCGACCGCGCGCTCAACGACGTCAAGGACGCGGTGACGCGCGTGCGCTCGAACCTGCCGCAGAACGTCACCGAGCCGCTGATCCAGCGCGTCGATGTCATCGGCCTGCCGATCGTCACCTATGCCGCGATCTCGCCCGGCAAGACGCCGGAGCAGCTCTCCTATTTCGTCGACGACGTGGTCAAGCGCGCGCTGCAAGGCGTGCGCGGCGTCGCCCAGGTCGAGCGCATCGGCGGTGTCGAGCGCGAGATCCTGGTCTCGCTCGATCCCGACCGCCTGCAGTCGATGGGGCTGACGGCCGTCAACGTCAGCCAGAGCCTGCGCGGCACCAATGTCGACGTCGCCGGCGGCCGCGCCGAGATCGGCAAGAACGACCAGGCGATCCGCACCCTCGCCGGCGCCAAGACGCTGAGCGATCTCGCCGGCACCATGATTCCGCTGTTCGGCGGCGGCGAGGTCCGGCTCGACGATCTCGGCACCGTCACCGACACCATCGCAGACCGCCGTACCTTCGCCCGCTTCAACGGCGAGCCGATCGTCGCGCTCGGCATCAAGCGCTCCAAGGGTGCCAGCGACGTGAAGGTCGCCGAGGCCGTGCAGAAGCGCATCGACACGCTCAAGGCCACTTATCCCGACGTCGACCTGAAGGTGATCGACACCTCGGTCGAATATACCAATGGCAATTACCACGCGGCGATCTCGACCCTGTTCGAAGGCGCCATCCTCGCCGTCGTCATCGTGCTGTTGTTCCTGCGCGACCTGCGCGCCACCATCATCGCCGCGATCTCGCTGCCGTTGTCGATCTTCCCGGCATTCTGGGCGATGGACCTGCTCGGCTTCTCGCTCAACCTCGTCAGCTTCCTCGCCATCACGCTGTCGACGGGTATTCTGGTCGACGACGCCATCGTCGAGATCGAGAACATCGTCAGGCACATGAACATGGGCAAGTCGCCCTATCGTGCCGCCCTGGAAGCCGCCGACGAGATCGGCCTCGCGGTGATCGCGATCTCGCTGACGATCATCGCAATCTTCGCGCCCGCGAGCTTCATGTCGGGCATCGCCGGACAGTTCTTCAAGCAGTTCGGCATCACCGTCTCGGTACAGGTGTTCTTCTCGCTGCTCGCGGCGCGCTTCGTCACGCCGGTGCTCGCCGCCTACTTCCTCAAACATAGCAATCACCAAGAGCCGCCGCCCGGCCGCGTGCTGCGGTCCTATCACAGGCTCGTGGCCTGGTCGGTGAAGCACTATTTCATTACGGTGCTGGTCGGCTTCGGCGTCTTCGCCGCCTCGATCTGGAGCATTACGCTGCTGCCGCAGGGTTTCCTGCCGGCGCAGGACAGCTCGCGCTCGTTGGTTGCGCTCGAGCTGCCGCCGGGCACGCAGCTCGCCTACACCGAAAAAGTCACCGAAGACATCGTGGCGCGCCTGCGCAAGCGGCCCGAGGTGAAGAGCATCTTCGTCGACGGCGGCCGCGTTCCACCGGGGACCCAGGAAGTCCGGCGCGCCGCCTTGATCATCAATTACACGCCCAAGGACAGCCGCGACATCACCCAGCGCGAGCTCGAATTCTCGATCAGCCAGGAGCTGGAGAACATTCCAGACATCCGCTTCTGGTTCCTCGACGAGAACGGCCTGCGCGCCATCTCGCTGGTCGTGACCGGCGCAGACGCCAACATCGTCAACAACGTCGCCAGCGAACTCGCGACGCAGATGAAGCGGATTCCCACCATCTCCAACGTGATCTCGGAAACCACGCTGGAGCGGCCCGAGCTGCGCGTCGAACCGCGCGCCGATCTCGCCGCACGGCTCGGCGTCTCGACCGAAAGCCTATCGCAGACCATCCGCGTCGCCACCATCGGCGACGTCGGCCCCGCGCTTGCCAAGTTCGACGTTGGCGACCGTCTGGTGCCGATCCGAGTGCAGCTCGAGGATGCCGCGCGCGGCAATCTGAAGACGCTCGAACAGTTGCGCGTGCCGCTCGGCGAGCACGGCGAGAAGGGCGGCGTGCCGCTGTCCGTCATCGCCGACGTCAAGCTCGACCAGGGTCCGACCAGCATCAACCGTTACGATCGCGAGCGACAGGCGACCGTCGCGGCCGATCTCGTCGGCTCCGCCGCGCTCGGCGACGCCACCAAAAAGATCTACGATCTGCCGGTCATGAAGAGCCGACCGAAGGGCGTGAAGGTCTCCCCCTCCGGCGACGCCGAAAGCCTGAACGAACTGTCCGAAGGCTTTGCCACCGCGATCACGGCGGGCCTGATGATGGTCTACGCCGTTCTGGTGCTGCTGTTCGGCACCTTCCTGCAGCCGATCACCATTCTGTTCTCGCTGCCGCTCTCGATCGGCGGCGCGATCGCGGCCCTGCTGATCACCGGCAAGCAGCTCACGACACCGGTGTGGATCGGCATCCTGATGCTGATGGGTATCGTCACCAAGAACGCGATCATGCTGGTGGAATTCGCCATCGAATCCATTCACGCCGGCACACCGCGCGAAGAAGCCATGATCGACGCAGGCATGAAACGCGCTCGCCCGATCGTGATGACCACGATCGCGATGGCCGCGGGCATGATGCCCAGCGCGCTCGCGGTCGGCGCGGGCGGCGAGTTCCGCTCGCCGATGGCGCTCGCGGTGATCGGTGGCCTGATCTTCTCGACCATCCTGTCGCTGGTGTTCGTGCCCGCGATGTTCATGGTGATGGACGATCTCGGCGCCCTGATCTGGCGCTTCGCCAAGCGGCTGGTCGTGCACAGCGAAGATGCGGAGGGCGCAAGTCATCACGGAGCTGCGCCGGCCGAAGCGAGGCCGCGGCCGAAGAACATCGTGCACCCTGCGGCGGAGTAGATGTGCACCAGCGTCAAGCACACGAGGCAGTTCAGCGAGCGCCATCCGAGAACCCGACATAGCGGAGGATCGTCTTCGCTACCAGGCATTCAGACGTACCGGTCGTGCTGTGCCGATCGAGGTCGTTAAAGCGTGGGTCGCGAGTTGAGACTCTTCTGACGAACTCCTTCGCCCCGATAGCGACCCAGCCTAACGGCCCCCCTACTCGTTGCGCGCGATCGCCGTCAGCTTGGTCATGTTCCGCAGCAGGATGCGGCCGCGCTGGAGATCGAGGATCGCTTCCTTGCGCCAGGCCTGAAGCTGGCGGTTGACGCTCTCGCGGGCGGCGCCGACGAAGACGCCGAGTTGCTCCTGCGAGATGTGCACCTCCGAGCCGAAATCGGCGGCGAGCGCGCAGAGGCGCCGCGCGAGGCGAACCGGCAGCGGCTGGAGCATGGACTCTTCCATGCGCTCGCTCTGCCAGCGGATGCGCTGGCAGAGCAGCGCGATGATCTTGATCCCGACTTTCGGCTCGCGTTCGAGGAAGGCGAGAAAGTCTTCGCGCCGCAGCACGAACAGCTCGCTGGCTTCGCCCGCGGTGGCGTCCGCAGTGCGGCTCTGGCCATCCAGCACCGCAACCTCGCCGAACAGGTCGCCGGGCCCCATGAAGTTCAGCGTCAGGCGGCTGCCGTCGGAGGCGCCGGTCTCGATACGGACCTGGCCTCGGCGCACGCCGAACAGCGCATCGCCTGGGTCGCCCTTCTGGAACAGCACCTCGCCATTCCCCAGATGCTGGGTGTGGCAGAGATTCGCCAGCCGCTGGAGTTCGTCTGCGCCGAGATCGGCGAACATCGCATTCATCTTGAGGATGACCGCAAATTCGGCCTGCTTGCTCATTTCAATATCCTTGTGAATTTCGTTGGCAAATCGCTTGGAACCATCAACATCAAGATCGCGTAAAACCGCGCCCGGGAAGTGTGCCATAAGTCACATAACTTTGCAGCACCCCCAGACTATTTTTACGTGCTTGGAGCCGCTTCCCGTCCCGGGATAAACTCAGGAGCCAAGGACGGGTGCAAATGACGGTCATGTGCCGGATTCGACGCCGATCGTCCGCCGCTGGAAAGTCGATATGAGAGCCGTGAAATTCGCCGGCGCGGCGGTGGCCGCAATCGTCATCGTGATCGCACTCCTGCTGGTGGTCGGGATCCCCTCGGGCTTCCTGAGTTCGACGATTGCCTCGCGTGTCGAGAGCGCGACCGGCTATCGCCTGTCGGTCGACGGCACCACTAGAATCAGTTTGTGGCCGACGCTGAACGTGACGCTGAACGACCTCACGCTTGCCGACCCCAAGGACCGCAGCGGCATCACGCGCCTGTCCATCGACAGCGTGCGGGCCGACATGTCGCTCTCAAGCGTCTGGTCGGGCCGCCCGAAGATCAGCGAGCTCGTCGTCACCCATCCCGTGCTCTACCAGCCGCTGCTGCGTGAGCGCCTGCCGAATGCCGGCGGCACGTCGAAGCCGGTCGCGCTCGATCTCGACGGCGCCGCCATCGATCGCATCAAGGTCACCGATGGCGAGATCGCATTCGCGCGCGTGCGCGATCGCGTCGAGAGCCGCATCAGCGCCGTCAATGCCGATGCGATCGTCGGCCGCGACCGCAAGTTCAACATCACCGGCACCGCACGGGTCGGCGAGCATCCGACCAAATTCGACATCAAGGCGACCACGCCAGCGCCGCCGGCCGACCGACCGACCATTCCGGTGGATTTCGCCATCGACATGCCGGACGTGCTGAAGTCCCGGCTCGCGGGCCATGCCGAGATGCGGCTGAGCGGCGATGTCGTGATGATCAACGGCCTGAATGGCACGCTCGGCGATGGCGCGTTCAATGGCTGGGCCTCGGTCGATATCGCGAGCAAGCCTCTCGTCAAGCTCGATCTCGACTTCCAGCGGCTCGCGATCCCGCTGGCGAAATCGCCGGAAGGCGCGTCCGGGCAGCCCTGGAGCGATGCGCCGATCGACGTCTCCGGGCTCAACTATGTCGATGCGCAGATCAGGATCTCCGCGCATGAGGCGGTGATCGGCGAGGCACGCCTCGCGCCGCTGGCGGTCGATGCAAAACTCGCCGGCGGCGTGCTGAAGGCCGGCACCGCCAATCTCGGCGCCTATGGCGGCCAGGTTACGGGCGAATTGATCCTGGATGCGACCAGCGGCGCGCCGAGCTTTGCCATGCATTCCGACCTCGCCGGCGTGCGCGCGCTGCCGCTGCTGCAGGGCCTCGCCGAATTCGACCGGATCGACGGCAAGCTGCAGGCCAAGCTCGCGCTGCGCAGCGCCGGCAGCAGCCAGCGCGCGCTGATGGCGAACATGCAGGGCACGGCCTTCGTCAATTTCCAGGACGGCGCCATTCGCGGCATCAACGTCGCACAGATGATCCGCTCGCTGACATCGGGCACGCTGTCCGGCTGGCAGGAAAACGGAGACAGCAGTCGGGAGCAGAGCACGGATTTGTCGCAGCTCTCGGCGTCGTTCCGGATCGACAAGGGCCAGGCGGTGACCACCGATCTCAACTTGACCGGACCGCTCGTCCGCGTGACCGGTGCCGGCACGATCGCACTCGACACCAAGATGATGGGCTTTCGCGTCGAGCCGAAACTGGTGATGACGACCGAAGGCCAGGGCCGCGCCGCCGAGCCGGTCGGCTTCGGCATTCCCGTGATGATCCAGGGCACCTGGTCGCAGCCGCGAATCTATCCCGACATGGCCGGCATGCTGGACAATCCGGACGCCGCCTATGCCAAGCTGCGCGAGATGGGCAGGGGGCTGTTCGGCGCTGATGGGGCCGGGCTCGGCAATATTTTGGGCAGCCTTGGTCTCGGGGGAGCCACCGCGCCGGGTGGCGGTAATGCCGCCGGCACTGCCAATCCGCAAAGCCAGCAGCCCGCCGGACAGAACAATTTGCTCGGCGGCCCCCTGGGGGAGGCGCTCGGCAATCTGATCCAGCAGGGACTTTCCGGTGGCGCGGGAAACGGCACCGGGACCGGGACTGCCACCGGCCGCAGCCGCAGCCTGCCTGCAGCGCCATCCGCACTGATGCCGCAAGCCTCGCCGGCGTCCCCCGCCCTGGAGGACCCGCCGGCGGCGCAGCAGGACAGCCAGCCGATGAACGACGTGCTGCGGCAGCTCTTTAATCGATGATTGCAGGACCAAAGCGCTGGACTCCAGCCCTCCCTTGCCAAGGCGATCCCCTTACATCGGCGTCCCCGGCCGCGGCTTCCTCCAAACGGATGAGACTGCGACAATTCACCATGCTTCCGCCTGCCAGCATCCAAGGGAGTAACCGAGGCCGGTAACCACGCCGGGTGCTCGGCCGTCCCTTGACCAGTCCCTTCACAGTCCCCTGGGACCAAATTGTGCTAGAAGGCTCGCAGGGTCCGTGCGGCCCGTAGCGCCGGCGCCGATGGCGGCGCGAGAGGATCGGGATGGCAGGAGCGAACGACAAGACACGGTTTCTGCGCGAGGGCCTGTTCGCCAAATACGTCGTCTCTCTCGTCGGCCTCGTCGTGTTCGTGCTTGCCGTCAACGGCGCGATGGAGAGCTGGATCTCCTACCGCGCCACCAAGACACAGCTGACCGACGGTCTCGAGGACAAGGCGCAGGCTGCCGCGCGGCGGATCGAGCAGTCGATCTCGGAACTCGAGCGCCAGATCAGCTGGGTGACGCGGGCGAGCCAGGACACACTCGAGAAGCGCCGCGCCGACTACGCCCAACTGCTGCACCAGGTCTCGGTCGTCACTCAGCTGTTCCAGCTCAACGGCGACGGCCGCGAGGTGCTGCGCGTCTCGCGCCAGTCGACCACGACCGGCAGCAATGCCGACCTCTCCCGCGACATGCGCTTCACCGACACCGTCGCCCGCGGCGTCAGCTACGCGCCGGCCTGGTTCTCCGACCGGACGCCGTTCATGTCGATCTCGGTGGCGCATTCCGGTTTCAACGCCGGCGTCACCGTGGCCGAGCTCGACCTCAGCTTTCTCTCCGAGTACCTCATCGACGCCCAGGTCGGCAAAGCCGCCTTCGCCTATGTGGTTGATCCGCGCGGCCGCGTGCTGGCGACGTCCTCGAAAGGCCCCGAGATCGGTAAGGATTTGTCGAAGCTGCCGCAGGTTGCGGCCGCGGTCGCACCGGGCCACGAGCCCGACAATTCGGGCACCGACTTCAACGGCCATGCGGTGATGAGCGCCGCGAGCACCGTGCCGAAGCTCGGCTGGAGCGTGATGTTCGAGCAGCCGGCCACGCAGGCCTTGATGCCGATCCGCGACCAGCTGGTGCGCATTGCGCTTTTGATCGGCATGGGCCTGCTGGTCGCAATCCTTGCCGGCACGCTTCTGGCGCGCCGCATGATCATTCCGATCACGGCGCTGCGCGACGGCGCGCACAAGCTCGGCGAAGGCGATTTCAGCCATCGCATCGAGGTGCACACCGCGGACGAGCTGGAAGATCTCGCCGGCCAGTTCAACCGCATGGCCGACCAGATCCAGGAGACCTATTCGGACCTGGAGACCAAGGTCGAGGAGCGCACCCGCGATCTCGCGCAGTCGATCAACGAGTTCAAGGTGCTGGAAGAGGTCGGCCGCGCGGTCGCCGCCTCGCTCGATCTCAACGCCGTGCTGCCGACGATCGCGGCGCGCGCGATCGAGATCACCCATGCCGATGCGGTGCTGATCTACGGCTATGACGCTGAGATGCGCCGCTTCAATCTGGTCGAGGCCAACGGCATCGACAAATCCGCCGACGGCGCCCATGTCACCATCGACGAAGGCCAGGATATCCTGAGCGATGCGGCCGGGAGCGGCGAACCGATCGCGATCGCCGATCTCGACCAGGCCTCCGAGCAGCCGCTGCGCGACGTCGCGGTCGAGGCCGGCTTCCATTCGGTGCTGGTGGTGCCGCTGGTGGACCAGCAGGGCACGCTCGGCTCGCTGGTGGTGCTGCGCCGCGCCAGCGGCGAGTTCGCCGCCAGCATCATCGGCCTGATGCGCACGTTCGCCAACCAGGCCGTGCTGGCGATGCGCAATGCGCGGCTGTTCACCGAGGTCGACCACAAGGGCCGCGAACTCGCGGCTGCGCACGAAACCGTGCAGCAGCAGGCCGCAAAGCTCCAGGAGCAGACCGAGCAGCTGCGCAACTGGAATCGCTCGCTGGAAGAGCGGGTCGAGAAGCAGTTGGGGGAGATCGGCCGCATCAAGCGGCTCGAACGTTTCCTCGCGCCGCAAGTCGCGCAACTGATCGCCTCGTCCGACGGCCACGATGCGCTGCTCGACAGCCATCGCCGCGAGGTCACCGTCGTGTTCTGCGATTTGCGCGGCTTCACCTCGTTCACCGAGGCGACCGAGCCGGAAGAGGCGATGAACGTGCTGCGCGAATATCACGCCGCGCTCGGCGAGCTGATCCACCGCTATGAAGGCACGCTCGACCGCTTTGCCGGCGACGGCGTGATGATCCTGTTCAATGCGCCGATTCAGTTCGCCGACCATACCAAGCGCGCCGTGAAGATGGCGGTCGAGATGCGCGACACGATCGGCAAGCTGACCGAGAAATGGAAGAACCGCGGCCACTCGCTCGGCTTCGGCGTCGGCGTCGCCATGGGCTACGCCACGCTCGGCCAGATCGGCTTCGAGCAGCGGCTGGAATATGCCGCGATCGGCAGCGTCACCAATCTCTCCTCCCGCCTCTGCGACGAAGCCAAGGCCGGCCAGGTCGTCGTCAGCCGCCGCGTCTACGGCATGGTCGAGCCCTGGGTCGAAGCCCGCGCGCTCGACGATCTCGTGCTCAAGGGCTTCAACCACCCCGTGCTCGCGATGGAGATCCTGTCGTGGCGCGAGGAGGTGGAGAGCGTGGTGGATGCCGCCGCGGCAAGGCGAAGAGGGTAGCCACAACAAAAAACTGCGAAAACAACCCCATGCACAGTAGCAGGGGCCTGCAAGATCAATGACTTACGCGGGCACGGAATTGGCTGGAGGCGGTGCGGTTGATCACACCCCGCGCTTCGGCCCGATCGCCTCGAAGCCGGCCTTCTGCTCGTCGCTTAAGTCAGCTTCGAAATCGTCGAGCGCGTCACTGACGCCGTTCACCGCTTGCAGCATCGTCTGCAGCCGCGCCTTCACGGCGGTGAGGCGTGCCTGTGGTGTCGGTGGGGCCTGTGACGGACAGGCGCTGAGCGTTTCCATGGTGCGCAGTGTGGTGTCCTGGAGCACGTCGAGGCGGGCGCGGGCGGTGTCGTCGAGCTTGAGCGTGGAGGCGATCTCGGCCGCGGGCCATTGCTGCTGCACGAGCTGCTCGTATTGGCGCTGCAGCTTCTCGTCGTAGCGGGGATC
>NZ_JADPJF010000089.1:63735-78921 GCF_023073295.1 Bradyrhizobium sp. 23
CTGTCCGCCTGGCAGGCCGACGCCGCCTCGGGATTCTTTTGCTGGATCGACGCGAGCGCGGCGCGGCGCTCCTTGGCCAGGCCATCGAGCTTGGCCTTCTGGTCGTCGTCGAGGAGGTCGAGGAATTTTGCGAGCGAAGGTGCGACGGCGTCCGTTGCCTTGATCATGGCCTCGATGCGCTCGCGCATCAGGCCGAGGCGCTCGATGGCCATCGCGGGGACCTGCGTCGGACAGGCGGCGCGGATGGTGTCGCGCGCGGATGCCCACGCGGTGGCGAGCTCGTCGAGCGCTGTGCGCTGCAATTCATTCGGCTGCACGGCAGCGGCGATGCGATCGACCGGCAGGCCGCCGGTGTCGCTGGCATCGCAGACAGTCTCTGCGGTCGGGACCCGCCGTCCGCGCCGGCCCTGCGGCGTGGTGTAGGCCGCAAGCTCGGTGGCCGCATAGGGCGCGAAGATCGCGGCATAGATGTCGCCATAGCCGTAGAGCGAGAGGCTGGTCGTATCGCCGAGGATGATCGCGGTGGTGAGATCGTCATGCGCGAATGGCCAGAACACCGGGCCGACCCAGCCGTAGCTGCCGTCGGGATGGCGCCACCAGCCCTGCGGACGACGGCCGCCACGCCAGCCCGACAGCGCAGCTTGCGCGGTCATCGCCGCACGGAGCACGTATGGATTCGCAGGCTGGCCGCGCTCTGCGCCGCGAGGATCTTGCGACCTCAACGCTGCGGAGCGGTATCGGCTGCCCCGCACCGCCATGCGGGCATGGCGCAAGCGAGACATGCCGATCATGTGGCCGACGGCAAAGCGCGCAACACCGAGCGGGCCGCCGCGGAAGCCGAACTGCGCCTCGGCGCGACCTGGCAACAGCACGGCCAGAATCACGAGGGTTACGCCTGATAGCGCCAGCCCCAGCCTTGGCCTGAGTGCCAAGCGTGATCTCGACATGACCACTGACCTGTCCACCTTGGCCCTCCTCCGGCGCCAAGCGCACATCGCGTCGCATCACCATGACGCGCGAGGGAACCAAATGTTCCGGAAGCGTACAGGGCAAAGCGTCGCAACGCGCCCCGGCAGAGCCGATGCGGTGTTACTCCGCCTTTTGCGGCAGCACGAAGGTTTGGCCGGGATAGATCAAATTGGGATTGTGGATCTTGGCGCGGTTGGCGTTGTAGATCACCGCAAAGCGGGCGCCGTCGCCGTAAGCGAGCCGGCTGAGCGCCCACAGGCTGTCGCCGCGAGAGATCACCCGGCTGCCGCCTGTTTCCGCCGCTGCTCCGCTGACGGCGTCCGCCGGCGAGGCCGATGCAACGGTCGTGGCCGCGGGCGCCCGCGCCATGACCCCCGATCCGCCCTTCGGTTTCGGTGCGCCCATCAATCTCGGCCGGGCTGCGGGCCTGTCCGACACCGATGCCACGACATCCGACTTGTCGTCGGGCTTCTCGGCCTTCGCCTCTTGTTTCGCCTCTTGCCGCGCGACCGGTGCAGGGCGAGCGGGCGGCGGTGCGGCTTCGGCGATGACGACCGGCATGCTGCGGCCGGATTGCGTGACGGTGCCGTCAGGCGATTTCGCCCGCAAGGTCAGCTCGTAGGAACCGGCGGGAAGCTGCGGCGGCGTCATCACGAATTGGCCCGACGCATCCGCCACGACTGTGTCGATCGGCTTGCCGTCGCGCAGCAGCTCGACCTTGGCACCCGGCGTCGCCCGGCCCGCGATCACCGCCGCCTCGCCGTGATCGTCGACGCGTGCAACGTCGAAGCGGGGGCCGGTATCCGCAATCGCCGGCGGCGGCTTGACCGGTGCAAGATCGGCAAGCGCGGCCGTGACCTGCTTTTGCGTCTCGGCCAGCGCACCCGCCTTCGTTTCAGCGGGGGACGCGGCCGGCACCGGCGGCGCGCTTGCGGCCAGCTTGGGCTCTTCCGGCTTGAGTTCCGGCTTGAGTTCCGGCTTGGGTTCGACCTTCTGTTCGACCTTGGCCTCCGGCTTGGCGGCGACCACGGAATCGGTCTTGGCCCCGATCGGCAGCATGCGACGCAGCTCGGTGGGGCCGATCACCAGCACGGTGCCGCCCACCGCGAGCAGACAGAATGCAATGAAGGCCTTGGTCGCGGTCACCATCGGAAACGAACCTTGATCAGGAAGAACCTAGCAAATCAATCGAGCCGGCAAGGTGCGCCGTTTTGGCCACGGCAGCAAGACGGTCGATGGGATGATGCGCCGGCACGCCGGGATGAACCGGCGCACCCCCGCCGGCGTCAAATGATCGAGGCCGCATCGCGGCATTTTTCTTGAGGAATTTTTTCCGTGACCGCATTTTGCCGTCCCGCACAATGGCTGGTGGTTGCCCTCATCCTGGCCGCAACTCCGGCGCTCGCCGCTTCCGGCCCGCCGTCTGGCTTCGCTCTCACTGACGATGCCGATCTAGCCTTCACCTCGCCCGACAAAGCCACCAAGATCGAGCAGTACATGAAGGACAGCGGAGATTTCGACGTCAAATGGCAGGCCTGGGCGAGGCGTGGCGACCAGATGACGGAGCTGAAGCCCGAGCAGGGCTACGGCGCCGGCTTCCGCTTCACCCCCGACTCGCAATGGCTGGTGCGGATGCAGAAGACCGGCTCCGGCGAGCAGGACCTCTATCTCTACCATGTCGACAAAGGCGCCTTCGTCAGCGTGACGAAGACCTCGTTCAGCGATCTGGCCTGGGCCTATTTCCACAGCCGGCCGGACACGGGGAAGATGAAGCTCGACTACCACATCTCGGCCAATCTCGTGAAAGGCACCGAAGAGGCCTATCGCGGGCTTGGCGTGCACTGGCCGGACAACCGTTACCTTGTGATCTCGGGCGAAATGGACAAGCACCCGAAGAACGTCGCCGTGAAGGGATTGGCCGACTGGCGCTGCCGCTATGATCTCAAGACCGGGACCTTCGACGTGCCGGCGATGTTCGCCAAGACCAATGCGGAAGCGTTGCGATGGGAAATCCGACGCTGAGGGAACCATGGCCCCGCACCTTCAGACAAGCGATGGAACCAACCCTCTGATTCCATTCCGATTCATGTTTTCCTAACCCTCACTGGTAACGTGGTCTTGTCGGTTTTGCCGCATCTTGCATCCCACGGGAGGGCTGCATGGGCACATCGATCCGATGGAGCGCGCGCATGCGCGCGTTGCTGCGCCGTTGGCGCGGCGCGCCGCTGACATGGCTGATCGCAGGGGGCTTCGTGCTGATGGCCGCAATGGCGATCGGCACCGCGCTCACCGTCGACCGCTTCCGGCAGAATGCGATCGAAAGCGGCCGCGACAGCGTGGAGAGCGCGGTCCGGTTGCTCGCGCGCCATTTCGACCGCGAGTTCGAGGACTTCGCGGTGCTGCAGAAGAGCATCATCGCCGAGCTCGAAAGCCATGGTATCGACTCCGCCGACGTCTTCCGCAGCGAGATGGGCACGCTCGCTGTGCACGAGGCGCTGCGCGCCAAAGCCAGCGGCTGGTCGGACGTCGCCGGCGCCAACGTGTTCGACGCCAAGGGCGTGCTGATCAACTCGTCGCGGCGCTGGCCGGTCGCCGATGTTTCAGTTGCCGACCGCGGCTATTTCAATCGCCTCAAGAACGATCCGGCGTCGCAGGAAGAGATCGAGGTCGTGCCGGGACGGTTGGGCAGCGGACCGGCGATCGTGTTCGCGCGCCGCGTCTCCGGTCCCCACGGCGAATTCCTTGGGCTGGTCTCGCGCGCGATCACGCCCGACCAGCTCGAATCCTTCTTCGCCTCGAGCGGGCTCGGCGAGGATTCCTCGATCGCGATGCACCACCAGAACGGCCAGCTGCTGGCGCGCATTCCGCATGTGGAGGCGATGATCGGGCAGAATTTCCGCAACGGCACGCGCGAGCAGATGGCGGTGTTCGAGCGCACCTTCGTCACGACCCAGCTCGCAAGCCCGATCGACGGCAAGGATCGCATCGTCGCCGCACGCCTCCTGACCGGCGAGCCGCTGGTGGTGGTTGCGACCAAGTCGCTGGATGCGACGCTGGCAACATGGCACACGCAGACCAAATTCTTCGTGACCGTCGCCGTGCTGTCGATCGGCCTGCTCGTGCTGACGCTTTATTCCATCTTCCGCCAGATGACGCGCCGGCTCGCCGTGGAGAAGCAGCAGCTCGACACCGCGATGAACACGATGACGCAGGGCTTGCTGATGTTCGACCAGGACCAGCGGCTGATCGTCTGCAACCGCCGCTACATCGAGATGTACGGGCTGTCGGCCGAATTGGTGAAGCCCGGCGCGTATTTCCGCGACGTGATTCAGCATCGCCATGACACCGGCTCGTTCGACGGCGACGTCGATTCCTATTGCGACGGCATTCTGGGCAGCGTCGGCCAGACCCACAGCGCGATAGTCGAGACCTCCGATGGCCGCCTGATCGAGATCAAGAACCAGCCCGGCGCCGGCGGCGGCTGGCTCGCGACCCATGACGACGTCACCGAGCGCATCCGCGCCGACGAGCGCATCGCGCATATGGCGCATTACGACGCCCTCACCGACCTGCCCAACCGCGTGCTGATGCGCGGCCATCTGGAGCGGCGCGTCGCCGAGCTTGCCCAGGGCAAGCCGTTCGCGATCCTCTATATCGACGTCGACGAGTTCAAGGGCGTCAACGATTCGCTGGGCCACGAGGTCGGCGACGAGCTGCTGCGCCAGGTCGCGAACCGCCTGCGCGCCTGCGTCAGCGGCAGCGACATGGTCGCACGGCTGGGCGGCGACGAATTCGCCATCGTCAAGGCCGGCAGCCGCGACGAGGCCGAACTGACCGCCCTCGCCGAGCAGATCCTGAAGGCGCTGCGCGCCCCCGTGGACTGCAACGGCCAGGAAATCCCGACCGATGCCAGCATCGGCATCGCGATCGCCCCCGACCACGGCGACAATCTCGACGATCTGCTCAAGCGCGCCGATCTCGCGATGTATGCGGCGAAATCCGAGGGCCGCCGCACGTTCCGTATCTTCGCGCCCGAACACGACGCCAAGGCGCGGCTGCGCCGCCAGCTCGAGTTCGATCTGCGGCAGGCGCTGGCCCGCGGCGAGTTCGAGGTGCACTACCAGCCGCTGGTCGATCTCGCGGCCAATGTCGTCACCGGCTGCGAAGCGCTGCTGCGCTGGCACCATCCGGAACGCGGCATGGTCTCGCCCGCCGACTTCATCCCGGTTGCGGAAGAGACCGGATTGATCGGCGAGATCGGCGAATGGGTGCTGAGGCAGGCCTGCCTCGAGGCGGCCTCCTGGCCCGGCGACATCCACATCGCGGTCAACGTCTCACCGGTGCAGTTCCGCTCGCGGACGCTGGCGCTGAAGGTCGCAGCCGCACTCGCCGAGTCGGGTCTCGCGCCCGGACGGCTCGAGCTCGAGATCACCGAGACGGTCCTGATCCGCGACGACCAGGAGGCGCTGACGATCCTGCAGCAGCTGCGCGAGCTCGGCGTGCGCATCGCGCTCGACGATTTCGGCACTGGTTATTCGTCGCTGAGCTATTTGCATCGTTTCCCGTTCGACAAGATCAAGATCGACCGCAGCTTCATCAGCGACATCGGTCAGTCGGAAGATTCCTCGCCGATCGTGCAGGCGGTGGTGCACATGGCCGCCGCCCGTCACATGGCGACGACCGCGGAAGGCGTCGAGACCGAAGCGCAGCGCGCGGTGCTGCTCCAGCTCGGATGCAGCCAGATGCAGGGCTGGCTGTTCAGCCCGGCCGTGCCGGCCGCGAAACTGAAGCAGCTGTTGTCGGCGCAGGCGGCCGCGGCCTAGCGGCGCACTGCCGCACGCTTTGTCATCAACATCTCTGTCCACTCCCGCCCGCCGTGCGTTCGCGAAAGCGCCGGCCGGCTTGGAGCAGGATCGGACAAAACATGGCGGGTTCAGGAAATACGCCCGGCAGCCACGGCGCCTAGAACACGCGCCGTTCCGTACAAATACGGACGACTGATCGAAAGCCCGAGCTGATCAGCAGGAGCCACATCATGACCGGGAACACTGCACTCATGCGCAATCCCTCGCACAAGGGCTTGCCGCCCGCACCCGACGTACAGCCTGACGATCGCTCGACGTCCGAGCGGCGCGCCGCCGACGCGGAGATGGCGCGCGTGCTCAGAACCGAGCCGTTTCGCATGGCCTTGGACTCCTCCGGCGCGGGGATCGCGCATTGGAAACATGATGCGCTGCACGACGTCGTCGAGCCCATGCGCCACCACGTGATCATGGCGCATAAAGGCGTGATGCAGCGCATGGAGCGGCGCTCGGGAAAATCGATCGCGATCGGCACGTTTCGTCCGGGGGTCGTGAACATCGTTCCGGAAGGGTCGAGCTCCCGATGGGACATTCCGAAGCCCGTCGACGTCGTGCAGCTTTACCTTCCCGACGCAACGCTGCAGCGCGTCGCTGGCGAGGCCGGGACCGCCGGGACCGCCGAATTGATTGAGCGAACGGCGCATCCCGACACCATCACGTCCCGACTGCTCCTGAGCGCCGCGGATTCGCTGGGGGGCCATGGCGTCCTTGATGCGCTGTTCCGGCATCAGCTCACGGATCTTCTGGCCACGCGCCTTTTGGCTGCGCATGCAGGCTCGCCAACCACGTTCCAGCCGACCATGGGCGGGCTGGCGCCGAAGGTCCTGCTCCGTGCGATCGAACGATTGCGCTGCGATAGCGAAGCGGATGTCTCGCTCGATGCGCTGGCGTCCGATGCCGGACTGTCGCGCTTCCATTTCTGCCGGTCCTTCAAGGAGAGCACCGGGCTATCGCCGCATGCCTGGCTGCGTCAGCACCGGCTCGAGCAGGCCATGAACATCTTGCGGGAGAGCGACGAATCGATCGTCTCGGTCGCCGCGGCGCTTGGTTACTCCTCGCAAACGGCCTTCGCCGCAGCATTCAAGAAGCTGACGGGCGAGACGCCGAGCGATTGGCGCAGGCGTATGCGTTAGCAGCAATCTCTCGACAGCGACGGCAATCGCGCTGGGGCAACGGCAAATCGGGTCAGCTACATCATCTCCATGTCCAGACCAATCGAGGGAGACCAAAGATGACCTGGAAAAACTTCGTCAGCCGACGGCTGATTGCCTCACGCCGCCGAAGCCTCGCGACCGCAACCCTGTACGGACTCTCGCTGGCCGTTCGCTTCACGTCGGCGACGGGCGAGGAAGTGGAAATTCCGGCTTACACCATGCACCCGGCACAACCGCCCGTTTCCATCATGATCCGAAATGGCGCCGGCCTTCCCTATCAGGACTGGAGTCGAAGTGAGCTTCAGCCCGTCGTCTTAGGTTACGGCCGGCCGCCGAATCTGCAGGCACGCTGCATCGCGCCCTGAGGCCAGCGATCCAACCCACCCCACGCGCCGACGCCGGACGCTGTTCTCAACGCAGCAGCGCGGTCGCGCGCGGTCTTTCGAACAGCAACCAAGGAGAAAACCCATGCGACTCGTCATCATCGGGGCCGGCTTCGCCGGCATGTACGCCGCGCTTTCCGCAGCCCGGCTGCGCGACATCCGGGGCGCCTCGCCGCAAGATCTGCAGATCGCGCTCGTTTCACCGGAGCCGACGCTGGTGGTCCGTCCGCGGCTCTACGAGTCGAAGCCGGAAACCGTGACGGCCCCGCTGGTCGACGTCCTCGAGGCGATCGACGTCGACTACATCCAGGGCAGCGCCGAGACGATCAACACCGAGGCCAGAACGGTGCAGATCACGCCCGCGAAGGGCCCGCGAAAGACGCTGTCCTACGACCGCCTCGTCGTGACCACCGGCAGCCGGCTATTCCGTCCGAACATTCCGGGCCTCGCCGAGCACGGCTTCAGCGTCGATTCGCTCGACGATGCCGTAGCGCTCGACAAGCATCTGCATGGCCTCGCGGAGCGGCCCGCCGCGAACGGACGCGACACGGTCGTCGTCGCTGGCGGCGGCTTCACCGGGATCGAGGCGGCCACCGAAATGCCGACGCGGCTGCGCGAAATCCTGGGCCCCGATGCCAAGACTCGCGTCGTCATCGTCGATCGCAACACTGCGATCGCACCCGACATGGGTGCAGGCGCCCGCCCCGTCATCGAGGAAGCCTTGCGCAAGGTTGGCGTAGAGACACGGCTCGGCGCCGGCGTCGCCGCGCTTGACGACACCGGTGTCACCTTGTCCAGCGGTGAGCACATTGAAACCGAGACGGTGATTTGGGCGGCGGGCATTCGTGCAGCGCCGCTGACCGCGCAGATTCCCGCCGAGCGCGACAATTTCGGACGGTTGCTGGTCGATCGCTGCTTGCAGGTGCCAAGCGTGCAGGGTGTCTTCGCGGCCGGCGACGCGGCACGCGCCGCCTGCGACGACGAGGGCAATTACGCACTGATGTCGTGCCAGCACGCCACGCGGATGGGCGCCTTTGCCGGCAACAATGCCGCGGCCGAATTGCTCGGCGTTCCGACCAGGCCCTACCACCAGAAGGCCTACGTCACCTGCCTCGACCTCGGCGAAGCCGGCGCGCTGTTCACACGCGGCTGGGAGCGCAAGGTCGAGCTGGTCGGCGATGTCGCCAAGAAGACCAAGCGTGAGATCAACACCGTCTGGATCTATCCGCCGAAGGCGGAGCGCGCCCTGGCGCTCGCGTCGGCCGATCCGGAACGCGTGACCGAAGTCTAGACGCCTCACGTGATGATGGCCGCGCTCCCGCGGGGCGCGCGGCCCGCCACAGCACCGACCATTCAGGAACCCACAGCATGAACCAGCAGATCCGCAACGTCGCCTTCGCGATGCCGCTGACGAATCCGGCTTTCCCGCCCGGCCCGTATCGCTTCATCAACCGCGAATATTTCATCATCCAGTACCGGACCGACCCGGAGGCGTTGCGCCGGATCGTGCCGGAGCCGCTGGAGCTGACCGAGCCTGTGGTGAATTACGAATTCATTCGCATGCCTGATTCCACCGGCTTCGGAGACTACACGGAAAGCGGCCAGATCATCCCGGTGTCGTTCCGCGGCCAGACCGGCAGCTTCGTCCACCAGATGTTCCTCAACGATCATCCGCCGATCGCCGGCGGCCGCGAGCTGTGGGGCTTTCCCAAGAAGCTGGCCCAGCCGAAGCTGGCCGTCGAGACCGATACCCTGGTCGGCACGCTCGACTACGGCTCGGTGCGCATCGCCACCGGCACCATGGGCTACAAGCATCGCGCCCTCGATCTTTCCACCGAAGCACGAAAGCTCATCGCTCCCAATTTTCTGTTGAAGATCATTCCGCATGTCGACGGCACCGCGCGCATTTGCGAACTGGTGCGCTTCCATCTCGAGGACGTGACGGTGAAGGGCGCATGGACGGGGCCCGCCGCGCTCGATCTCTTCTCCCACGCGCTCGCACCGGTCGCCGAGCTGCCGGTTCTTCAGGTGCTCTCGGCCAAGCATATCGTTGCCGATCTGACGCTCGGATTAGGCACCGTGGTGCACGACTATCTGGAGCGGTCCGCGGCGGCGCGATCGCGTGGAGCCGGATCTGAAATCCTGACCGAAACACACGCGGGCTGACCGAACAGGTCGCATTGCAAGGAGTAGTCACCATGTTCAACGTGACACGCGAACAAATCGATTCCGCACGACCGATCAATCCGCTGCCCTACGATGTCGTTGCGCTGGTGCTGCAGGGCGGCGGCGCGCTCGGGGCCTACCAGGCCGGCGTCTACGAAGGCTTGCACGAGGCCGGGATCCGGCCGAACTGGCTGGCCGGCATCTCGATCGGCGCGCTCAACGCCGCGATCATCGCGGGCTCCCCGGAAGACGAGCGCGTGGCACGGCTGCGCGAGTTCTGGGAGACGATCTGCGCAACCCCGGTGGAATGGCCTGCCGGCGAGGGACTGGCCGGTGCGCTACCGTTCGCGTTCGACTTCAACTCCCTGCACAACACGCTTGCCGCAATGCGCGCGCTGTTCCAAGGCCAGCCCGGCTTCTTCAGGCCGCGCTTCCCCTCGCCCCTGTGGTCGCCCTTCTCGGGCGACGCGTCGACCAGCTTCTATGACACGGCGCCGTTGCAACGGACGCTGGAACAGCTCGTCGATTTCGACCGGCTGAACTCGGGCGAAGTGCGTGTCAGCGTCGGCGCGGTCAACGTCCGCACCGGCAATCTCACCTATTTCGACACAGCCGAGCGGCGGCTCGGTCCGAAACACTTCATGGCTTCGGGCGCGCTGCCGCCCGGATTTCCCGCCGTCGAAATCGACTCCGAGCACTACTGGGATGGTGGCGTGGTCTCCAACACGCCTCTCTCTCGCGTCCTGTCGGGCGATGCGAAAGACACGCTGACGTTCCAGATCGATCTCTGGTCGGCGCGGGGCCGCGTGCCGCACGACATGATGGAGGTGTCGAGCCGGCAGAAGGACATTCAGTATTCCAGTCGTACCCGCGCCGTCACCGACCAGGCGCTACGGATGCAGGAGATGCGGCAGGCGCTGCAGCGGACGATCGACAGATTGCCGGACGCCGCAAGAAACGATCCCGAAATGCGCGCCATCGCCGAGCTCGCCCGTCACCGCTCCCACAACATCATCCACCTGATCTACCAGTCCAAGCTCCACGAAGGTCACTCCAAGGATTACGAGTTCGGACCGAAAGCGATGCGCGCGCACTGGCAAAGTGGACGGGACGACATCCGCCGCACGTTGGCCGACGGACGGCGCCTCGAGCCGCCGCCTTCCGAACTCGGCATCGTCACCTACGACATTCACCGCCGCGATTGACCTCGCCGGCAACCATCATCGAAAGGAGTTTTTCATGTTGAAAGGCAAAGTAGCGATCGTCACCGGATCGACCAGCGGCATTGGCCTCGGGATCGCAAGAGAGCTGACCAGGCTCGGCGCCGATATCGTCCTGAACGGTTTTGGAGATCCGGGAGAGATCGAGAAGATCCGCAGCGGCATCGAACACGAGGACGGCGTCCGCGTCGCGTATGACGGCGCCGACATGTCGGATGGCAATGCCGTGCGCGGAATGATCGCGGCAGCCATCGAGAACTTCGGACGGCTCGACATCCTCGTCAACAATGCCGGCATCCAGTTCACCGCACCGGTCGAGGAGTTTCCGCCCGCCAAGTGGAAGGCCATTCTCGACATCAACCTGTCGGCCGCATTTCACGGCATCGCTTCGGCCGTGCCCCAGATGAAAAAGCAGCGATGGGGTCGCATCGTCAACATCGCTTCCACGCATGGTCTCGTCGCATCCACCCACAAGGCAGCCTATGTCGCGGCCAAGCATGGCCTCGTCGGCCTCACCAAGGTGGTAGGCCTCGAAACCGCCGGCAGCGGCGTCACTTGCAACGCGGTCTGTCCCGGCTGGGTGCGCACGCCGCTCGTGGAGAAACAGATTAGCGACATCGCGGCGGAGAAAGGCATCAGCCAGAAGCAAGCGGCCGAAGAGCTTCTCTCCGAAAAACAGCCATCGCTGGACTTCGCCTCCCCTAAGCAGATCGGTGGCACCGTCGCCTTCTTGTGCTCGGCCGCGGCCGACCAGATCACGGGGACGACGATCTCCGTCGATGGCGGCTGGACCGCGCAATGAGCGCGTGACGAGCCTCTAACTCACCAAGCGATGACGGCCGCGCTCTCGCTGGCGGCGCGGCCTGCTCAACCAGGACCGGCCAGAGTCAACACCAACCAAGTGCCTCAACCTTGAAACAGGAGACCAACATGAATCTGCACAACACCTCATATCCCGTGTCATCGGGACCTGAAGAGCTCGTTCCGTCGCGCTACGCACTGAAGATCGGCGAGATCGACGTGCTGGTGGTCAGCGACGGCGTGCTGCCGCTGCCGACCAAGATGCTCGCGCACAACGCCGACCCGGCGGTGCGGGCGACCTGGCTGCACGACATGTTCCTGCCGCAGGACGCTTTCGACTGGGCGCTGAACGCCGTCATGGTTCGCAGCGGCGGCAAGACCATCCTCATCGACGCCGGACTGGGTTCGGATCCGAACCTGAACTTGCCGCGCGCCGGGCAGTTGATCAGGCGACTGGCGGCCGCCGGCATCGATCTTTCGGCGGTGACCGATCTGGTGCTGACTCATCTGCACATGGACCACATTGGCGGCCTGCTGGTCGAGGGGGTGAAGCAGCAGCTGCGCAAGGACCTGCGGATCCACGTCGCGGCCGCCGAGGTCAAGTTCTGGGAAAAGCCGGATTTCTCCCGCACTGCCATGCCGGAAGGCTTTCCGGACGCGCTTCGATCGACCGCCAAGCATTTCCTGAAGGAGTACGGCAGTCAGCTGAGGCTGTTCGATGACGAGCACGAGATTGCACCTGGCGTCATCGCCCGTCGCACCGGCGGTCACACCCCCGGACATAGCGTGGTTCGCATGGCGTCCGGCGATGATGCGCTGACATTCGCCGGCGACGCCGTGTTTGCCGTCGGGTTCGAGCAACCCGACTGGTTTAACGGGTTCGAACACGACCCCGAGGAGGCCGCGCGCGTTCGCATCCGTCTGTTGCGACAGCTTGCCGAGACCGGGGAAATGCTGGTGGCCACGCACCTGCCGTTCCCGTCCGTGGGCCGGGTGGCAGCCGACGGCGACGCCTTCCGTTGGGTGCCGGTGTTCTGGGACTACTGACCGCTTGCCGGGTTGGAGCTGAAGCAGGGCGCGGACTCGACAAGTCCGCGCCCTTGAAAATAGGATCAAACATCGACCCTCGCGGTTATCGCCCCGCTGAGACGGCTGGAACCGGTCGGCGGCGCCAGCCAGCATTGCGTCGCGTGCAGCGCAGGCGGCTCCTCGTCTGCGTTCGTGCGCGCGCGAGATCGAGCGAGGCGACATGGCGATCGCGGCATTCAGGATGATCACTCTCGTGGCGGTTGCCGCCATGATCGGCCCATCCGTGCAGGCCCGCGACGACGGTCGCTACGCGAACTCGCCCCTCAAGGGCTGGTTCGAGAGCCTGCGCAGCAAGGGCGGCGGTCCCTGCTGTGCCGATGCCGATGGCACGGCGCTGGACGATGTCGACTGGGACACCAGCAACGGACATTATCGCGTGAGACTCCTGGGCGACTGGATCGAGGTGCCCGACGACGCCGTGATCACCGAGCCAAACCGCGTCGGCCGCACCATGGTCTGGCCGTATTACGTCAACGGCCGCGCCATGATCCGCTGCTTCATGCCCGGCAGCATGATTTGAGGTCTCAACCTTCGTCCCGTCTCGGCGCAGCATGCGATGATGCGCCGTCAAACCGGCCGGCGCGGGCTCACTTGACCTGCTTGGCCGCGTGGATCTCGACGAACTCGGAGTCGGGATGGGCGACGATGGTGGCGAACATGATGCCGCTGATGATGAGCGACCAGGCGGTGTCCCAATAAATCCAAAACACGTGCCAGCCTCCGTTTCGATCTGCTCCGCCGCGGGATCAGGGTAACGGCAAGACGAGGCTGCCGTTCCCGGTGCGAGTGCAGCGCGGGCGAGATGCTATTTTGGTTTGGTCGGCGCGGAGTTGGGATCGGTTTGGCCGGTGTGGCGCTTTGCCACGACGTCCTCATCGCGCTCGCCCTGACGCGGGCGCGGCGGCGACTTGGGCTGGCCGGCCTGACCGCCATGCTTGCCGCCCATGTCGGGCTTACCTTCGAGATCGTTTTCACGGGGCATGCCGGTTCAATGCGCTCGCGCGGCATTGGTTCGGTTCGCCTGTGAACGAGTTCATAGGATCGCCGCGATTTGCAGTGCACGATCGCCAGGCCCGCTCCCCGGGAGCATTCTCTTCATATGACTGACGGATTCGGCCTGATGCGGAAACGACTCGTCGCCTGGACGATCCTGACCTGCGCGCTGCTCGCGGTCACCGTGTGGACCGTGCTCGGGCCGCCCCACACCCGGCCCGGGCTCCATCTGCCCTCGCGCACAGCGGCCATACGGTAGACCTCCACCGATACCATTTCGGCATCGATCGATCCCCATTGGAGTTTGGCGCGGCGGGGCGGCTGCCGCTATCCTCGCCGGCAAAACGACAAATGCCGCACCGGCATCCAGGAGGACCCCATGTTGAGATCGACCCGACGCATCAGATCCGGCGTACCCCGCGCCGCGATCGCCACCACGCTTGCTTTCCTCACTCTCATTTCTGGAGTCCGCGCCGGCATGGCCGAGACGTTCGCCTATGTCGGCAATGCCGACAGTAACGACATCAGCGTGTTCAAGATGGCCGAGAGCGGCGAGATGACGCCCGTGCAGACGGCCGGCTTCACCGGCGTCGAAAAGCCCGGCTCCTCGACGCCGCTCGCGATCACGCCCGACCATCGCGTGCTGATCGCCGGTGTCCGCTCGCAGCCGTTTCTCGCGGTGAGCTTTGCGATCGATCCGAAGACCGGCCAGCTCAGCCATATCGGCAACGGCCCGCTCGCCGACAGCATGGCCTACATCGCCATCGACCGCGGCGGCAAATTCCTGTTCAGCGCCTCCTATGGCGGCAACAAGGTCGCGCTGAATCCGCTGCTCGCCAACGGCGTCGCAGGCGAACCGAAGCAGGTGATCCCGACCGGGCTGAACGCGCACGCCTTCCTGCCCTCGCCCGACAACCGCTTCGCGTTCGCGACCAATCTCGGCTCCGACCAGATCCTGGCCTTCACGTTCGATGCCACGACCGGCACGCTCACGCCGAGCGATCCGCCGGCCCACAAGGTGCCGGAGAAATCGGGACCCCGGCATTTCGTGTTCCACCCCAACGGCAAGTTCGTCTATCTCCTGCACGAGCTAAACGGCGACGTCGCGGCGTTCGCCTATGAGGCCAAGGGCGGCGCATGGGACGAGATCCAGCGCACCAGCGCGCTGCCCGAAGGATTTACCGGAAAGCCCTGGGCAGCCGACATCCAAATCACCCCCGACGGCCGTTTCCTCTACGCCTCCGAGCGCACCACCAGCACGCTCACCGCCTACAAGGTCGATGCAACCACCGGCAAGCTGACCACCATCGGCAGCGTGCCGACCGAGAAGCAGCCACGCGGCTTCCATATCGATCCCGGCGGGCGCTACCTTGCCGCCGTGGGCGAGCTCTCCGACAGCATGACGGTCTATGCCATCGACCAGAGCAGCGGGGTGCTGACCAAGCTGAAATCCTACGCCACCGGCAAGAAGCCGAACTGGGTGGAGTTTTTGAGCCTGCCGTGAGCGGGCGCTGGTACCTCCTCGTCGTCATGGCCGGGCTTGTCCCGG
>NZ_JADPJF010000089.1:79079-85711 GCF_023073295.1 Bradyrhizobium sp. 23
AACCTCTTTGCTTGTGCGGCGACTAATTCAACGGGCGGCATCGCGCCGCCCGTGCTGCTGCGGCATTCTGATCCGGCCGGCCCTGACGTGCCCTTGGCTCGCAGCGATCGCTTCTGCTAACGATGAGGCCGTCAAGGCCCCAACCGGAATGACCCATGCGATCATTGCCTGCGCGTTCTGTTTCCAGACATCTCGTTGCGCTCGCCGGACTGCTGTTGCTGTCGGCCCAGCCCGCTGCCGCCGCCGATGACGACGCGCCCAAGGGGCCGGCGGTCACGGTGCTGAAGGTCGCAAAATCCTGTTTCTCCGACATCGTCGAGGGCACCGGCACCATCATCGCGCGCGAGGCAAGCTCGGTGCGGCCGGAGCGGCCCGGCCTGAAGGTGACAGAGGTGCTGGCGGAAGCCGGCGACACCACCACCGCAGGCCAGGTGCTGGCGCGGCTGGCACTGCCCGAGGGCGGCACGCTTCAGGTCACCGCCCCCGTGGCAGGCGTGATCGCGACGTCGACCGCGCAGATCGGCAACCTCGCCTCCGCCAAGGGCGAGGCGCTGTTCACGATCGTGGCGCGCAGCGAGTACGATCTCGTCGCCCTCGTCGCGACCAGCGATATGCGCAAGCTCGCGGTCAACCAGGTGGCGACCGTGCGCATCGCCGGCGCCGGCGATATCGACGGCAAGGTGCGCCGCATCGGCCCGACGGTCGAGCCGAACATCCAGCAGGGCATGGTCTATATCGGCATCTCCTCGCAGAAGCGGCTGTTGCTGAATGCGAGCGGGCGCGCACTGATCAAGTCGGGCCAGAGCTGCAACGTCGCGGTGCCGCTGACCTCGGTGCAGTATTCCTCCGCCGGCACCGTCGTGCAGGTGATCCGCCGCAACCGCGTCGAGACCAAGCGCGTCGAGGTCGGACTGATGTCGGGCGGCAATATCGAGATTCGCGACGGCCTCAACGAGGGCGATATCGTCGTCGCCCGCGCCGGCGCGCTGCTGCGCGAAGGAGATCCGGTGCGCACGGTGATGGCCACGGAAGCGGCGAAGTAGGATTGCTCGTGTCCCGGACGCGCTGCAGCGTGTGACGCTGCCGCGCAGAGCCGGACCCATCTCTCGTCCAAGCGATAAGCTTAAAAACTAGGCCCCGGCTCTGCGTCGCATCATTGCATGATGCGCCGCGTCCGGGGCACGAGACTTCGCAGAACCTAAGAAAAACTAGCCGCCGGCTTCGCCGAAATGGACGTCCTCGAGCAGCGAGGAGGAGACGGTCGGGACCTGGTCGCCTTCGCTGGCGCGGGAGATGGCAAGGCGGGTCTTGTTGAAGACGCTCTCGGCGCTGCCCTGCGTATTGAGGTTGTTGAGGAACTCGCTGACCAGCACGCTGTGCTCGCCCTTGCCGTCGTCGACGACCTTGCCCGGCGAAGCCGAGGAGAGGATCAGCGCATTGTCCGTCGCGCTGATCGGCGCGAGGCCGTGGCTGTAGGAGCGGAAGCGGCGCTCATAGGGATTGCGGCGGGAGGCGTCGACCACGACGAGCTTGGCCTTGGCGCCCTGCTCCTTCATCATGTCGAGCACGCCCTCGATGGAGACGCCGTGACGGCGGACGTCGCTTTCCTTCCAGATCACGGCATCGACCGGCAGCATGTAGCTCTCGCGGCCGGCCTGCACGCCGTAGCCGCCGAAGAACAGCATGACGACGGTGTCGGGCTTGATCCGGGACTTCAGGCGATTGACGGCGCGGACCATGTCGTCCTTGGTCGCGTCTTCCACCATGTCGACGTCAAAACCGTTCTTGCGCAGCGACGAGGACAGCGCGCGGGCGTCGTTGATCGACTGCGTCAGCGGCGCGCTGGCGTCGGGGTAATGTCCATTGCCGATGACGAGGGCGAGACGCGAGGCTTGGCCGATCGAGCCGGTGACCTGGTCGGTCGAGACGGCCTTGGCGGCATCGAGCGCCCGCATGTTGAGGGCAGCATGGGCGCCGATCACGAGCGAGACCGTGCCGATGAGGGCTGCGGCCACCGCGATCGTGCGTCGGGAAATGTCGAGCTGCGTTACATTCATCTCGCGTCATTCCTGTCAGTGCCAAAGACCAGCCAAACACGCGCACACTGTTTGAGTAGCGCGATAGCGTCTTTGGGTTTGAGGGATTGGCCGGGGGTGTGCCCCCGAATTGCGCGCAATTTGCGGCGCCGCACCAAACAAAGCCTTAACCGGATATCGCCTCCCCCGCAATAGATCGCCGAAAATTTGAGCTAAGTCTCTGGAAACATGAGCTAATTTTTACTGCCCAATGTGTGATTTTTTTGCGTCCCCGTAGCCTTCCGGAGCCTGATTATGCAGGCTTCGTGCCGGCTTTTTCTGTGACCCTCATCACATTTGTATTTCCTGCGAATCCGGGTAGCTTTTCAACGACTTGCAGGGGGTGGCGCGCGGCTGGGAGCGCGCCGGCCGGCCCCCCGGCCAATTCCCGCGACCAGGTTATTTCATGAGCTTTCAATATTTTGCCGGCGCCGCCTGCCGGGCGCTGACGGCGCGGAAGGACGGCCCCTCGCTTTACGACGTCTGCGATCCCGTACTGTCTGTTGCGGCCAGCGGCGATCCGCATCTGCCTAAGTTCTACAAGACCGCGCTCGGCAATCCCGCATTGCGGGTGCTGCTCCGCCGGGCCGGGCTGCCCGAGCTGCGCGACGAAGGCAAACTGGCCCGGCTGCGCCAGGCCCTAGTGCGCGCCCGCGACGAGGCCGAGCCCAATTGGGCGGCGGTCGGCCAGCCCGTCGCCGATCTCGTCGACAGCATCGCGCTGGATCATCCCAAGCCGCCGCCGGCCATGTTCACCGGCGCCATGCCGCAACAATCGCAGATCGACGGCGTGATCCGCGACTGCGCGCAGCATCTGCTGGGCTCGTACCGCAAAAATGGCTTTCTGCCGACCTACGCCGCGTTCAACCTGATCGGCGATCCCGATTTCCGCGGCCGAGAGCTGACCATGGCGCTCACGGGTCTCAACGCGCGCGGCTACAAGAACTCCTCGCTGCTGTTCAACCTCGCCCGTGTCTTCATCGCGCGATCTCCGGCGCGCGCAGTCGTCAATCCGCCCTGGCGAGGGGTTGCCGAACCGATGTGGGAGCCGGTGCAGATCCGCCACCGCTCGGCCTATTACGACGCGTTCTTCATCGAGGCGCTGTTGAGCTACGTTGAGACCGGTCTCGCCTCGCTCTCCGACAAGATGGCGGCGGAGCGCGCGGTTGCCGATATGGTCGATTTCTGCGTCAACATCAGCCGCGAAGAGGTCGAGGGCATCTACGGGGCGCGGTTCAACGTCATCACCGCGCTCGCGCCGGCACCGCATCCGCGCTTCTCACGCTACTTCGCCCAGATCAAGCAGGACCTCGGCTTCGGCGTCTACGTGCCGGATTGCGACACCACGGCGTGCTCGATCTCCGCGGCGACGCAGGCCGGCTGCACCGATCCGATCCTCGACCAGCCGCTGCTGGATTTCTATGCCGGCTATCAGGTGCGCGCCGGCGTCAACGAGCCGCGCGTGACCGTGCCGATCAACGACAATATCGATTACGAGGGCGGGGTTGCGACCTGGATCGACAATCTCAAGGGCGAGCGGCCCTATGGCAATGATCTCGATCCGACGCTCAATCTCGACATTCTCGAGGTCAGCTTTCGCAACCTCGCGCGCTGGAAAGTATTGGAGACGCCGGCGCGGCTCGCCACCGTGCATCGCATCCTCGGCTTCCAGAAGCGGCTGGCGGCGAGCGGCGCCTTCGCCAATCCGCGCTCGCATATCTACTATTTGCCTGAGCTTTACAGCGCCTATTTCGGTCGCTGCTATGCTGCCTTCCTGGCGCTGCCGCTGGCGGCGCAGGCGATCATCGATCCCGACGGCGATTTCGATTTCATCCGCCACCGCGTGCTCTCCTACGTCAAGGGCGAGTTGATGGCCGCCGAAATGAACGTGTTCGACGCAGCGCTCGCCCTGATCGCGCTCGGCCATCTCGGCGCCGACCCGCGCGCCTTTGCGCCGGCGCTGAACGTGATCGTCGCGAGCGTCGGCGAAGGCGGCCGCCGCGGCCCGTTCCGCGCCTATGAGTGGAACAAGATGAAGACGCCGACGCGGATCCTGGTGGGCGGTCCGGAGGTCACGTCGGCGTTCGTGCTGATGGCGCTGGCGGTGGCCGAGCGGGCGATGGCGCGGGGATGAGGTCGCGCAGGGTGGGTTAGCGAAGCGTAACCCACCACTTCTGCCGCCGTGGAGACGAAAGAGGTGGGTTACGCCTTCGGCTAACCCACCCCTACTAAACTTCGCCCGATGACAGGAAGTTGAAAGCCCAATTGCCAGGCATATGCTGGCCGAGCGGACAAAAGCCGACCACAATTGCGAGGTCTATCGCAGTTTTCATCACACGCGGGCCGGCATGTTGCGAAAACCCCTGATTGCGCTGTCATTGCTTGGCTTCTCCTTGTCCGGCTTGCCATCGCCGGCGCGGGCCGCCGACATCACCGGCACAGCGAAGGTCCGCGCCGGCGACGCGGTGGTGATCGGCAACACGCGGATCAGGCTCGGCGGCATCGACGCCCCCGCGGTCGACCAGCTCTGCCTCAACAACAAGGGCGAGCGCTGGACCTGCGGCATCGCGGCCCGCGACGAGCTCGCCAAATACGCCGACGGCAAGACCTGGGTCTGCCATGCGCGGTCGATCGACCGGCGCGGCCGCACCGTGGCGCGCTGCGACGTCGGCGGCGAGGATATCCAGAAATGGCTGGTGCGCGCAGGCTGGGCGCTGGCCTACACCCGCGTCTCGCGCGACTACGAAGCCGATGATGCCGCCGCGCGGGAGGCAAAAGCCGGCATGTGGCAAGGCGCCTTCATCGCGCCCTGGGACTGGCGCGAGCGCAACAAGAAGACCACCATCCTCGGCGCCACCAAGCCGCCCGATGGCGCACATGCGATCCTGCTCGCTTCGGCTTCGGGCCCGGTCGCGCCCTCGCCGGACTGCACCATCAAGGGCAACGTCAACAGCGCCGGCGAGTGCATCTATCACCGGCCGACCAGCCGCTGGTATGCGCAGATCAAGATGAAGATCAGCAAGGGCACGCGCTGGTTCTGCTCGGTGGAGGAAGCCGAGGATGCGGGCTGCCGCGAGACTAAGAGATAACCCACGTCAGACCTGCGTTTTCCGGCCTTTTCTTGCACCGCGGCGCCGCGTAAAAGTGTGAATCAGCGACCCACCATCCTATTCTCAGGCAACAAGGACCAACAGCAATGACCGTTCGCGCGGGCCGGGAATTTCTGGCCATCCCCGGGCCCACCAATATGCCCGACGAGGTGCTGCGGGCGATGCATCGTCCGGCGATCGACATCTACTCCAAACAGATGACCGATCTGACCGAGAGCCTGCTCAGTGACATCTCGAAACTGTTTGCCACCAAGGGCAAGTCCTACATCTACATCGCCAACGGTCACGGCGCCTGGGAAGCAGCATTGAGCAACGTGCTGTCGCGCGGCGACAAGGTGCTGGTGCTCGAAAGCGGACGGTTCGCGATCGGCTGGGGCCATGCCGCGGCGCTGATGGGTGCCGAGGTCGAGGTGCTCAAGGGCGACTGGCGCCGCGCAGTGCGGCCGCACGAGGTCGAGGAGCGCCTGCGCCGCGACAAGGAGCACACCATCAAGGCCGTCGTCGTCGTCCAGGTCGACACCGCCTCAGGCGTGCAGAACGACATCGAGGCGATCGGCAAGGCGATCAAGGCCAGCGGCCATCCGGCGCTGTACATGGTCGACACTGTGGCCTCGCTCGGCTGCATGCCGTTCGAGATGGACAAATGGGGCATCGACGTCGCGATGTCGGGCTCGCAAAAGGGCCTGATGACGCCGCCCGGCCTCGGCTTCGTCGCGGCCAACGCGCGCGCGCGCGAGGTGCAGAAGACCGCCAACATGAGCACGCCCTATTGGAGCTGGAGCGAGCGCGAGGGCAGCGAGCACTATCGCAAATATGCCGGCACCGCGCCGGTGCATCTGCTGTTCGCGCTGCGCCAGGCCATTGACCTGCTGCACGAGGAAGGACTGGAGAACGCCTTCCGACGTCACAGCCTGCTCGGCGAGGCCGCACGCCGCGCGGTCGGCGCGTGGTCGGAAGGCCAGGTGCTCGGCTTCAACGTCGCCGAAGCCAGCGAACGCTCCAACACCGTGACCACGGTGACCATGAGCAACGGCCACGATCCGGCAATCCTGCAACGCTATTGCAAGGAGAAGTGCGGCGTCGTGCTCGGCACCGGCATCGGCGATCTCTCGGGACAAGCCTTCCGCATCGCCCATATGGGCCACGTCAACGCCCCGATGCTGCTCGGCACGTTGGGCGTGATCGAGATCGGGCTGAACGCGCTGAAGATCCCGCACGGCAAAGGCGGGCTCGAAGCGGCGGTTGCCTATCTCGGCGAAGAGGTGGCGGTGTAAGCCTCTTTTTTCCTTCTCCCCTTGTGGGAGAAGGTGGCGCGAAGCGCCGGATGAGGGGTTGTCTCCGCAATCGCAACTGCCGGACTCGCGGATAGATACCCCTCACCCGTCTCGCCGCTAACGCGGCGAGCCACCCTCTCCCACAAGGGGAGAGGGGAAGTCAGCGCGGGAAC
>NZ_JADPJF010000089.1:85800-87656 GCF_023073295.1 Bradyrhizobium sp. 23
CTGCGCCTTCAACGCGTCCAGCGAGGCAAGTGGCGCCGTCGGATCGACCCGATACTCCCCACGCGCCAGCCACGACAGCACCTTCGCATCGATCACCGGCGAATGGTGGATGACGTCGCCGTAATTGTCGAGGTCGTGCGTCACGTCCTTGATCGCCCGGAAATCGTACAGATGCACATTGGGAAGCTGCGTCAGGCGCTGCGCAATGACGGCCGTGAGGTCCGTGACGATTTTCAGCGTCGCAGGCGAAGCGTCGCGCATCGCGACGAATTGCAGGATCGAATAGGGCGGGAAGTAGATGTCGAAGGTCACGTCCGGATGGCGCGCGATCAGGCCGACGGCGTCACGCTCGAAATGCCGGACCATCGCGTCGTAACGATAGCCTTCGCCGAGAAAACGGCTGCGCACGGGATCGGTGATATAGGCGAAAGCCGCGAGCGTCCTTTTCGCATTATAGGCGCGCGCGACGTCGATATCGCGCGGCAACGCATAAATGTCGTCGACGTCTTCAAGCGCAAACTTGACGGGCAGAAAAGGCGCCGCCCGGGTCAGCGGCTCCCGCAGCGGCGGAACCGACCGCAGCAATGCGAACAGGGATTCCTTCGCCATCGCCGCACTGAACAGATAGGACGCGATCCCCTTTGCCGTCCCGCGATAGAGATCGGCAGCGAGATAAGGATCGGTCTCGATGTCGGCAGCATCGACAAAGATAAAGTCGTCCATCGCCCAGATCACGCGCTTCGCGCCGCGGTCGATGGCCTGCTCGAGCACAAAGCCCTGCTGACACGAATTGGAGCCGGTCATCGCCAGCTTGAGCGAGTGCACGCCGAGGGCATGGTCGATGTCGCTCTGGCGGAAATGGATCGCGAGCGAGGTGCCCATGAACGCGGTATCGAACGACTGGCTGCGGATCAGCCCGGCATTCTGCACGCGCGTGTCATCGGAATAGAACGGCGCGACGAGACGCGAAGGCCGAAACAGTTGCAGGGGATCGATGACATAGGTGAGCGCAGCCGCGCCCAGCACGCACGCGATGCTCGCGAGGAGAAGACGCCCTGGATTTGTGAACGCGCCGCGCATCAGAACCGGAAATAGATGAATTCGCTGTGGCTCTGGATACCCAAAATCCCGAACGCAAGCACCAGCGACGCACCATAGAGGACCAGCGGCCGCATCCGTCCGGACATCAGGCCGTCGCCGACCCTGCGATTGGCGTGGTCGTACCCCATGAGTCCTTGCGTGTTCGGCGCCAGCCACACCAGCGCGGCATAGATCGTGACCATCACCGACGCCGCAATCTCCTCGCGGCCGAACACGATGTTGGAGGGATCGGCCATCGCATTCACAATCCGCATTGCCCAATCGACCCGTTCGGCACGGAAGAAGACCCAGGCGACAACGACGGCGAGGAATGTCAGCACGGCTCCGGCGACACGCGTCGGGTGCGCGAGCCACTTCGGAACATTCGGCACCAGCGCGTTGAAAGCGTGATTGATACAGAGATAGGCGCCATGCAGGGCGCCCCAAATGACAAAAGTCCAGGCCGCGCCATGCCAGAGCCCGCCGAGCAGCATCGTGAGCAGCAAGTTGATGTAGCGCAGCACGCGCCCGCGCCTGTTGCCCCCGAGCGGGATGTAGAGATAGTCGCGCAGGAAGTGCGACAGCGTCATGTGCCAGCGGCGCCAGAACTCGACGATGCTGGTGGCCTTGTAGGGCGAGTTGAAATTGACCGGCAGGAAGATGCCGAACATCAGCGATATCCCGATCGCCATGTCGGAATAGCCGGAAAAGTCGAAATAGAGCTGGAACGTGTAGGCGAGTGCACCGAGCCAGGCCTGATCAAAACTCGGCGCGCG
>NZ_JADPJF010000089.1:87739-104322 GCF_023073295.1 Bradyrhizobium sp. 23
CGAAGGCGAGCGCGACCAGCGGCTGGATGCCGTCGGCAAGGCAGGTCTTCTTGAACAGGCCGATTGCGAAGATGATGAGGCCGCACAGGATCAGATGCGCATGCGGATGCTTGGTTTCCTCCCGCTCGAATTGCGGGATCATGTCCTTGTGGTGAAGGATTGGCCCCGCGATCAGATGCGGAAAGTAGGTCACGAACAGCGCATAGTGTGGCAGCGCGTAGGCCGCGACCTGCCCGCGCCAGGCGTCAACCAGGAACGCGATCTGGGTGAACGTGTAGAAGGAGATGCCGACCGGCAGCAGGATGTGGACCGCAAAGTGCGTGCCGGCCAGCGCGTTGACGTTCTCGGTGACGAAGCCGGCATATTTGAAGATGCCAAGTACGAGAAGATCGCCGGCGACGCCGAGGGCCAGTGCCACCTTTCGTTGCGACGAAGTAAGCTTGGCCACGATGTGGAGGTGGCCTATGCCGTAGTTGAAGGCGATCGATAGCAGCAACAGGGCCACGAACTGCCAGTTGCCAATGGCATAGAAGGTGAGCGAGGCCGCCGCCAGCCAGATCACCGGGGCCAGATTGCTGCGCCGCCCGAGCCAGAAATAGCCAGCCAGCGCGGCCGGCAGGAACAGCAGGATGAACGGGTAGGAATTGAACAACATCAGGCTGGACCGGCGGCAGGACTAAAGACCCGGCCCCTAAAGCATACAA
Source organism: Bradyrhizobium sp. 23 (assembly GCF_023073295.1). Classification (NCBI taxonomy): domain Bacteria; kingdom Pseudomonadati; phylum Pseudomonadota; class Alphaproteobacteria; order Hyphomicrobiales; family Nitrobacteraceae; genus Bradyrhizobium; species Bradyrhizobium sp. 23. Next base: position 88,444 of record NZ_JADPJF010000089.1, read on the forward strand.
GCGGCCCGTCAACAACCCGGCGACGACGCCCGCAGCGACGCTGGCAATTCACGGAAGCGGGACGATATAAGGTGAAACACGCATCTGAATGAGGATCGAGTGACACAAGCCAAAACACCTTCCCTGCCCCCCCTCGCGCCGCGCCGGCCGCATTCCTTCACGCGACACGGGATCACCGTGACGGATGAATATGCCTGGTTGAAGGACGAGAAATGGCAGGAGGTGCTGCGCGACCCCGCGGTGCTCGATCCCGACATCCGCAAATATCTCGACGCAGAAAATGGCTACACCGAGAGCCTGCTCGGCCATACCGCGGCGCTCCAGAAAACGCTGGTGCGCGAGATGCGGGGGCGGATCAAGGAGGACGATTCCAGCGTGCCGTCGCCGGATGGTCCTTTCGCCTATTTCCGCAAATTCCGCGAGGGCGGTCAGCACGAGCTGTTCGGCCGTATGCCGCGCGACGGCGGCGAGGGCCACATCGTGCTCGACGGCGATGCGCTCGCCAAGGACCATGAATACTTCAAGTTCGGCGGCAGCCGGCACTCGAACGACCACAGGCTGCAGGCCTGGAGCGCCGACACCAAGGGCTCGGAGTATTTCTCCATCCGCGTGCGCGACTGGGCGACCGGCAAGGACCTCGACGACGTCGTCGAGGAGACCGACGGCGGCGTGGTCTGGAGCAAGGATGCGACGTCGTTCTTCTACGTGAAGCTCGACGACAACCACCGCCCGATGCAGGTGTGGCGGCATAAGCTCGGCACTGGGCAAGCCGACGACACGCTGGTCTACGAGGAGCAGGATTCCGGCTGGTTCACCCATCTGCAAGAGAGCACCAGTGGCCGCTTCTGCGTGATCGCGGGCGGCGACCACGAGACCTCCGAGCAGCGGCTGATCGACCTCGCCCACCCCGACGCACCGCCGCGCCTGGTCGCGGCACGCAAGGAAGGCGTGCAATATTCGCTGGCCGACCGTGGCGACGAACTCTTCATCCTAACCAACGCCGACCATGCCATCGACTTCAAGATCGTCACCGCGCCGCTCGCCTCACCCGAGCGCAAGAACTGGCGCGATCTGATCCCGTATCGCCCGGGCATCTACATCATCGACCTCGATCTCTATGCCGGCCACATGGTGCGGCTGGAGCGCGCCAACGCGCTGCCGTCCATCGTGATCCGCGACCTCGCCTCGAACGAGGAGCACGCGATCGCGTTCGACGAAGCGGCCTATTCGCTGGATACGATGGGCTCCTACGAATTCGAGACGACCAATTTGCGCTTCGCCTATTCGTCGATGACGACGCCGTCGGAAGTCTACGATTACGACATGGTCAAGCGCACGCGCACCCTTCGCAAGCGGCAGGAGATCCCGTCCGGCCACAATGCGAGCGACTACGTCACCACCCGCATCATGGCGAAAGCGCATGACGGCGCCGAGGTGCCGGTCTCGATCCTCCATCGCCGCGGACTCACGCTCGACGGCGCGGCGCCGCTGCTGCTCTACGGCTACGGCTCCTACGGCATGGCGATGCCGGCTTCGTTCAGCGCCAACCGCCTGTCGCTGGTCGACCGTGGCTTCGTCTATGCCATCGCCCATATCCGCGGCGGCGCCGACAAGGGCTGGGGCTGGTACCTCGACGGCAAGCGCGAGAAGAAGACCAATTCGTTCGACGATTTTGCCGCCAGCGCACGCGCGCTGATCGATGCGAAGTACACCAGTGCAAAGCGCATTGTCGGCCACGGCGGTTCGGCCGGCGGCATGCTGATGGGCGCGGTGGCGAACCGCGCCGGCGAATTGTTCGCCGGCGTCGTCGCCGAAGTGCCGTTCGTCGACGTGCTCAACACGATGCTCGACGACACGCTGCCGCTGACGCCGCCGGAATGGCCGGAATGGGGCAACCCGATCGAGAGCGAGAAGGATTTCCGCACCATCCTGTCCTATTCGCCCTACGACAATGTCGCGGCGAAAGACTATCCCGCGATCCTGGCGATGGGCGGGTTGACCGATCCGCGCGTCACCTATTGGGAGCCCGCCAAATGGATCGCGCGCCTGCGCGCGACCATGAGCGGCGGCGGCCCGGTCCTGCTCCGCACCAACATGGGCGCCGGCCACGGCGGCGCATCGGGACGCTTCAACCGGCTCGATGAAGTCGCGATCGTCTATGCGTTCGCGCTGTGGGCGGCGGGGATGGCGGAGGCGTGACTTCGTAGCCCGGATGGAGCGCAGCGAAATCCGGGATTAGTGCAGACGACATCACAGCCCCGGATTGCGCTGCGCTCCATCCGGGCTACGGCCTCGAGAGAGGCGAAGCCTCACACGGCCCCATGCGCCTCCACATACAGCGCATACACCGAGTGGCTGCTTGCCATATACAGGCGATTGTTCTTCGGCCCGCCGAAGCAGAGATTGGCGCAGCGTTCGGGCAGCTTGATGAAGGCGAGCGGCTTGCCCTCTGCGTTGAACACCATCACGCCGTCGAGATCCTCCGACTTGGCCTTGAGCTGATAAACCTTGCGGCCGGCGATGTCGGTCGGCTCGGATTGCAGCGCACCGTTGGAGCCCCAGCCGCACCAGAGATTGCCGTCGCGGTCGACGCGAAAACCGTCGAGCGAGGCCTGGTCAGCCGCGTCGATCAGCTTGGTCTTGCCGCTGAGCGAACCGTCGTCACCGACACTATAGCTCCAGATGCTGCGGTTGGGCGTACCTTTCCACTCGACCACGTAGAGCTTCTTCTCGTCAGGCGAAAAGGCGAGGCCGTTCGGATTGACGAGGTCGGTCAGCATAGCGCTGAGCTTGCCGTCCTTAGCGATGCGGTAGACGTTGGTGGTGGCTTGCTCGGCCTTTTCCTTCTTGCCCTCCCACTCGCCGTTGATGCCGAACAGCGGGTCGGTGAACCAGATGCTGTCGTCGGACTTCACCACGATGTCGTTCGGCGCGTTCAGCCGCTTGCCCTCGAACTTCTCGGCCAGCACGGTGATCTTGCCGTCCTTCTCGGTGCGGGTGATGCGGCGGGTCACCGAGTGCTCGCAGCTGACGAGGCGACCCTGGCGGTCGCGCGCGTTGCCGTTGGCGTAGTTCGCGTTGGCGCGGAACACGCTGGTCTGCCCGGTCTTCTCGTCGAACTTCATGATCCGGTTGTTGGGAATGTCCGAGAACAGCAGATAGCCGCCTTCGGGAAAATAGGCGGGGCCTTCCGCCCAGCGCATGCCGGTTGCGACCTGCTCGAGCGTCGAGGAATAGAGCCGGTACTTTCCAAAACTGGGATCGAGGATTTGAACGGCGGGATCGGGGTAGCGCTGGTTCGGCGCGAACGGAAACGACTGGGCACCGGCGGCGTGGGCGAGGAGCGCGGAGGTGGCCGCAGCGCCGGCGCCGGCCAAGAGGTTGCGTCGCGTGAAATTCATGGAGTCCTCCCTGGGTGATTTAAGGCCGGCGCTTGCTGCGGCCGGCCTGTTTCTTGATATGCTTGGTGTCGGCGCGCGGCCTTTACCTTCCGTTCGCCTTCCGCCATGCGGCGAAGTCGGTCAGCGTCTGTGGGTCCGTTGCCGGATAGAGACCGAAAATGCCGCGGCCCTTGTTGACTTCCTCGGTGACGAAGTCCTCGAACGCGGTCATCTCGAAGGTCTCGTTGGCGATCTCCTCAGCGAGATGCGCAGGGATCACGATCACGCCGTCCCTGTCGCCGAGAATGACGTCGCCGGGAAACACCGGCGCATCCCCGCAGCCGATCGGCACGTTGATCTCGATGGCGTGATGCAGCGTCAGATTGGTCGGCGCGCTTGGGCGGTGGTGGTAGGCGGGGATACCGAGCTTGGCGATCTCGGCCGAGTCGCGAAAACCGCCATCGGTGACGACCCCGGCGACGCCGCGCTTCATCAAGCGCGTGACCAGGATTGCACCGGCGGACGCGGCGCGCGCGTCCTTGCGGCTGTCCATCACCAGCACGTGGCCCGCCGGGCAATCCTCGACTGCCTTGCGCTGCGGATGGGAGCGGTCCTTGAAAACCTCGATGGTGTTGAGATCCTCGCGCGCCGGCATATAACGCAGCGTGAAGGCTTCACCGACCATGGTCGGCTGGTCGGCACTGAGCGGGTGCACATCCTGGATCATCTGGATGCGCAGGCCCCGCTTGAACAACGCGGTTGCGACGGTGGCGGTGGAGACGGATTTGAGCTTGTTGCGGGTGGCCTCGGCAAGTTTGGTCATGTCACGCTCTCTAGTAAATCGAGGGCTCGCCGATCGGCGCGCCGAAATCGGTCTCGAGGAAGTCGAAGTCGCAGCCGTCATTGGCCTGCTTGATGTGCTTGGTGAACATCCAGCCATAGCCGCGCTCGAAGCGGCGCTCGGGCTGCTTCCAGGCGGCGCGACGCTTGTCGAGCTCGGCTTCCGACACGTCGAGATTGATGGTGCGGGTGGCGACGTCGAGCGTGATGCGGTCGCCGTTCCGCACCAGCGCGAGCGGTCCGCCGACATAGGATTCGGGGGCGACGTGCAGAATGCAGGCGCCGTAGCTGGTGCCGCTCATGCGCGCATCCGAGATTCGCACCATGTCGCGCACGCCCTGCTTCACGAGTTTTGTCGGGATCGGCAGCATGCCCCATTCCGGCATGCCCGGCCCGCCCTGCGGCCCGGCGTTGCGAAGGATGAGGATGTGGTCTTCGGTGACGTCGAGATCGGGATCGTCGACCGCCTTCTTCATCGAAGGGTAGTCGTCGAACACCAGCGCCGGCCCGGTGTGCTTGAGGAAGCGCGGCGCGCAGGCCGACGGCTTGATGACGCAGCCGTCGGGTGCGAGATTGCCCTTGAGCACCGCGAGGGCGCCTTCCTTGTAGATGGGATTGTCGATCGAGCGGATCACATCGTCATTGTGGACCTCGGCATGCGCGATATTCTCGCCCAGCGTCAGGCCGGTGACGGTGATGCAGTCGAGATGCAGATGCGGCTTGATCTGCCCCATCAGCGCCGGCAGGCCGCCGGCATAGAAGAAGTCCTCCATCAGATAGGCATCGCCGCTCGGCCGCACATTGGCGATGACGGGCACCTTGCGGCTCGCAATCTCGAAATCGTCGAGGCCGATGTCGAGACCGGCGCGGCGGGCCTGCGCGATCAGATGGATGATGGCGTTGGTCGAACAGCCCATCGCCATCGCCACTGCAATCGCGTTCTCGAACGCCTTGCGGGTCTGGATTGTCTTCGGCGTCAGATCTTCCCAGACCATCTCGACGATACGGCGCCCGCATTCCGAGGCCATGCGGATATGGTTGGCATCAGCGGCGGGAATCGAGGACGCGCCCGGCAGCGTCATGCCGATCGCCTCTGCAATCGCGGTCATGGTGGAAGCCGTGCCCATGGTCATGCAGGTGCCGTAGCTGCGCGCAATGCCGGCCTCGATGTCGAGCCAGTCCTTGTCGGAGATTTTTCCGGCGCGCCGCTCGTCCCAGTATTTCCAGCCGTCCGAGCCCGAGCCGAGCGTCTTGCCCTTCCAATTGCCGCGCAGCATCGGACCTGCCGGCAGATAGATCGCCGGGATGTTCATCGAGGTCGCACCCAGCAGCAGCGCCGGCGTGGTCTTGTCGCAGCCGCCCATCAGCACCACGCCGTCGACGGGATGGCTGCGCAACAGCTCCTCGGCGTCCATCGCCAGCAGATTGCGATAGAGCATGGTGGTCGGCTTGAGCAGCGATTCCGACAGCGACAGTGCCGGCAGCTCCAGCGGCAGGCCGCCGGCCATCAGGATGCCGCGCTTGACGTCGTCAACGCGCGACTTGAAGTGCATGTGGCAGGGCTGCGCGTCCGACCAGGTGTTGAGGATCGCGATGATCGGGCGGTCCTTCCACTCCTCCGGCGCGTAGCCCATCTGCATGGTGCGGGAGCGATGGCCGAACGAGCGGAGATCGTCGGGTGCGAACCAGCGCGCGCTGCGGAGCTGGTCGGGCGTTAGTTTCTTCTTGGTCATGATTGGGTGCCCCATTTCTGCACGGTGTTCCGCTCGATGGCGCGGAAGATCAGGTTTTCGACAAAAAGCCCGATGATGATCACCGTCAAGAGGCCGGCGAAGACCGCAGGTATGTCGAGCAGGTTGCGGTTTTCGAAGATGAACCAGCCGAGCCCGCCCTGCCCCGACGACACGCCGAACACCAGCTCGGCCGCGATCAGCGTGCGCCAGGCAAAGGCCCAGCCGATCTTGAGGCCGGTCAGGATCGAGCCGAACGCGGCGGGGATGAGGATTTTCGCCACGTACGGCAATCCCCGAAGGCCGTAATTGCGGCCGACCATGCGCAGCGTGTTGGACACGCTCTTGAAGCCCGAATGGGTGTTGAGCGCGACCGGCCACAGCACCGAATGGATCAGCACAAACACCAGACTGCCGTTGCCGAGACCGAACCAGATCAAAGCGAGCGGCAACAGCGCGATCGCCGGCAGCGGATTGAACATCGCCGTGACCGTCTCAAGGAAATCGGTGCCGATGCGGGTGGAGATCGCGAGCACGGTGAAGATCGCGGCGAGCGCGATGCCGGCTGAATAGCCCATGAACAGCACTTTTAGCGAAGCCCAGGCCCGCATGGGAATCGTGCCGTCCTTGACGCGATCGTAGAGCGTGAGGATCGTGTCGTGCAGCGTCGGAAACAGCAGGGGATTGTCGAGGGCGAGGCCGTAGGCCTCCCAGACCGCCGCGAGGAACAGGATGATGACGGTCTTGCGGACAAAGCCGTCGTTCCACAACAGCTCGGGCACGCTCAGCTTGCGCTCGACCTCGGCTGCGCTGCCGACGACCGGCGCGTCACGCAGCATTATTCTCGCTTCGCCCATGAGAGGCTCCCTCAATGCGCCGTTGCTTCGGAGGCGAACAGGAGATCGTGAATCTCCTTCTCCAGCCGGCCGGCACTGCCATCGTCATTGGAGACCTTGTCGACGTCGACCACCTCGGCCTTGACGCGGCCGGGATGCGGCGACAACAGCAGGATGCGGTTGCCGATGCGGATCGCTTCCGCGATCGAGTGGGTCACGAACAGCACGGTGAATTTGGTCTCGCTCCAGAGCTGGAGCAGCTCGTCCTGGCAGGTTCGCCGCGTCAGCGCGTCGAGCGCGGCGAACGGCTCGTCCATCAGTAGGATGTCGGGCTCCATTGCCATGCCGCGCGCGATCGCGACGCGCTGCTTCATGCCGCCGGAGAGCGTGTGCGGATAAGCGTCGACCACGCGGGTGAGGCCCACTTTCTCGATATAGGCCCGCGCCCGCGCATCGGCATCCTTGCGCGACAATTTTCGCGCGGTCAGCAGCGGAAACATCACGTTGGCCAGCACGCTTTTCCAAGGCAGCAGCTGGTCGAACTCTTGGAAGATCATCATGCGATCGGCGCCGGGACCGCGAATCTCGCGGTCGTTGATGGTCATGCGGCCTTCGCTCGGCGCCATGTAGCCGCCGACGGCCTTGAGCAGGGTCGACTTGCCGCAGCCGGACGGCCCGAGCAGCACGAAGCGGTCGGACCTGTCGACTGTGAAGCTGACCCGTTCGGTCGCCGTGACGACGGCGCTGGAGGTCTTGTAGCGCAGCGTCACGGAGCTGACGTCGAGCAGCGCCATCAGTTGCCCTTCAGATCGTGGGCGACGGGCAGATAATAATCAGTCCAGGCCTTGGGCTGAGTCTTCAGCGTGCCGGTCTTGAACAGATGGGCGGCGAATTTCATCGTGCCCTGCGGTTCGAGATTCCACTCCATCATGCCGGGCTCCTGGAGGAGATCGAGCAGCTCTTCCACCGAGGTCTTGTCGCCGGTGATCTCCTTGTAGATCTCGACCGCCTGTCTGGTGTCGCTGCGGATCAGATCCTGAGCTTCCTTGGTCGCATCGCGCACGGCCTGGATGATTTTCGGGTTGGCATCAGCGAACTTCGTGGTGGTGAAGAACTGCGCCTGGCTGAGCGGGCCGCCCATCACGTCAGGCGACGACAGCACGACATGCGCGCCCGGCACGTTCTTCAGCTCGAGGAAGGTGAACGGCGGAATCGAAAAATGGGTGTGCACCTCGTGCTTGGCGTTGGACAGCGCCGCATAGGCGTCGGGATGACCGAGCTGCACCGTGTTGACGTCCAGCTTCGACCATTGGTCGGGACCAAAGGCTTCGGCGGCGGCGATCTGGAGCACGATGGCCTGGGTCGAGACTTTTACGGTCGGCACGGCGATCTTGTCGTTGGGGCCGAAATCCTTGATCGACTTGATGTTGGCGTCGCGGCTGATCAGCGTCATCGGCTGCGCCGAGGTCGCGACGATGCCCTTGACGCCGCCGCGGGTGCGGTCCCACAGCAGCAGCAGATTGCCGGTGCCGGTGTTGAGGATGTCGACCCCGCCCGCGAGCAGCGCATCGGTCTGCGCACCGCCGCCGGAGAAGGTGACCCATTTGGTGGTGACGCCGACCACCCCGAGCTGAGCGGCGTGCTTCTCGATCAGCTTCTGCTTTTCCATGATGTGGCTCGGCATGTAGAAAATGCCGGGCTGGCGAGACAGCGAGATCTCGGACTTCTGCTGCGCCTTTGCTGGCGAAGCCGTCAGCGCCGCTGCGGCGATCAGGGCGACGGCCGTGAGGCCACACTGAAATTGCTTGATCATTGTTGTTCGTTTCCTCCGGCCGCCATTGACGAGCGATCTTGCTAATGCACTAATGCATTAGTGTATCAAAGGCAAGCTGGCCGGAGCGCTTCGCATGGAACCAGCCGAACCCGCGCCCCGCGTAGCCCCCCGCCCCGGCGCGCGGCTCGACCGGGCCCGGCAGGCCGCACCGCAAGTATTCGAGCGGCTGCGCAATGCCATTCTCGCGCTCGAATTGCCGCCGGGCTCGCCGCTGTCGCGCACGGATCTCGCCGCACAATTCGGCGTCAGCTCGACGCCGATCCGCGACGCCTTGATGCGGCTCGAGGAAGAAGGGCTGGTCGACGTGTTTCCGCAGCACGCCACCGTCGTCAGCCGCGTCGACGTCGGTCGGGCCGAGCAGGCCCATTTCCTGCGCCAGGCGCTGGAGCTCGAAATCGTCCGGCTGCTCGCGCAGCAGCACGGCGAAGCCCTGGTCATACGCCTCGACCACACGATCGCGCTCCAGCAGCAATTCGCCAAGGCCGGAGACTTCGAGAGCTTCATCGCTGGCGACAATGATTTTCACGCGCAGCTTTATGCCGCGGCCGGCAAGCAGGAACTCTGGACGCTGGTGCGCAGCCGTAGCGGACATATCGACCGGCTGCGCCGGATGCATCTGCCCTCACCCGGCAAGGCCCAGAACATCGTCCGCCACCACAAGCTGATCACGCGCGCGATCGAGGCCGGCGACGCCGATGCTGCGCAACAGCATCTGCGCAAGCACCTGTCGGGCACGTTGAGCGAGCTCGACACGATCCGAAGCCACTATCCGGAATATTTGACCGACTAGGCATATGGCGCGCGGTTGTCGCGAGCGCTTGTGCACGTCACCGTGCATAAATTGACGCAACCGAGTTCGCCTTTTGCGAGCAATCTTGGGATCGATGGCGAAGTGCTTGCAGGCCAGATGCAATCCGCGCAACAATTTCAGAGTTGATGGTTTGATTTGCGGTCGCTGGGACACCCCATCCGGCCCGGGAGGATACCAGACGTGGCCAACATCCTGATCGTGGATGACGATCCGGCCGTGCAGATGACGATTCGGCTGCTCCTGGAGAGGGCCGGTCATCAAATCACCGTCGCCGGAGACGGCCGCAAGGGACTTGCGCTGTTCGAGGCCGGCCAGTTCGACCTTCTCTTTCTCGACATCTTCATGCCCGGCATGGACGGCCTGGAGACCATGCGCCACATCCGGGCGCTGCAGCCGGCGATTCCGATCGTCGTCATTTCCGGCCGTTCGTTCACGCCGGACGCCCATGCGGAGCCGGACTTCCTCAAGATGGCGACCAAGCTCGGCGCGGTGGCGAGCTTGCAGAAGCCGTTCCGGGCCGACGCGCTGCTCGCCGCGGTCGCTGGCTGCCTGGACGCGGCGCGGACGGCATCGGTGAGGAATCCGGATGTCAGCACCGGCCGCCGATGACAAGAACCTTCATTCTGTTCCAACCGAGCGCGGGCACGGCCATTCAGGAAGCGGTGCAGATTTCCCCATGACACTCGCTACGCGGCTCGCCATCGCGATGATCCTGCTGGTGGCGGTCACCGTGGCCGCAGTCGGCTGGCTCGGCTATCGCAATATCACCCAGGCCGTCATTCCGCGGGTCCTGGAACGGATTGAAGCCCAGTCGAGCCTGCTGGCCACCCATCTTGAATCCTACGTTGCCGGCGCGCGCGGCGATCTGCTCGGTTATCGCTCCGCCGCGGCCATCAACGGCCTGATCCGTGCCCACATCGGTGGAGGCCTCGACGATGTCGACGGCGTTTCCGAGCAAACCTGGCGCGAGCGCATCGCAGCCCGGCTCGCAGCCGAGATCGACGCGAAACCGAGCTACGGGCAATTTCGAATCATCGGCCTTGACGACGACCAGCGCGAGTTGGTCCGCGTCGATCGCGCCGGCCCGAACGGAACAGCACGGATCGTCCCCGACGGCGAACTGGAACGCAAGAGCGACCGAACCTACTTCCAGGAGACGATTCGATTGGCGCCGGGCGACATCTATGTTTCGCCCGTCGATCTCGCCACGCGGCAGGGAGGAACCACGGACCCTCACATTCCGACGTTGCGCGTCGCGACTCCGCTGTTCACGCCTGATAGCAAGCCGTTCGGCATCGTCATCGCCAATATCGACATGCGTCCTGCGCTCGACCGCGTCCGCTCGACCACGAGCGCAGGAGGAGAAATCTATGTCGTGAATTCGCGTGGCGACTATCTTGTCCACCCTGATCGTGCGCGGGAATTCGGTGCATTGCTTGGCAACGCCAACGATTGGCGCCGGGACTTTCCTTTCTTTGCAGCCCGGGCCGGCCTGCCGCAAGGATCCACGCAGCTTACGAGCGACCAAGCGGGCCGGCCGAGTGGAGCGGCGCTCGCACCGGCACTGCTGGCCGGCAAGGAGTGGTTGGCAGTCATCGAGACGGCCCCACCATCCGTGTTCAGTAGCGTTCCGGCGGCCATTCAAAAAGCCTCCTCACTGGTCGGCCTGCTTGCTGTCCTTGCCGCAGCTTTGCTTGCGGTACTGCTGGCGCGCTCATTGACGCGGCCGATCGGGCGTCTGACCGCGGCGGTGGAAGCGATCGGCAGCGGACGGCGCGCCGAGATTCCCGTCGATGCGAGCGGAGAGACAGGCGTGCTGGCGCGGGCATTCGCGCAAATGGTCGAAGAAACGAGAGCGAAGACGACCGCGCTTGAACGCGAGATCGAGGAGCATCGCCGCACCGAGGCCGCGCGAAGCCATCATGAAGCGCGCGAGCGCTTGTTCAGCGCCGCCGTCGAATCCTCCGACGAAGCGATCGTGATGCAATCGCTCGACGCCATCATCACCGGCTGGAATGCCGCCGCCGAGCGCCTCTACGGCTATTCGGCGAATGAGGCGATCGGGAAATCCACCTCGATCATCGTCCCACCCGACCGACGCGAGCAAGGCAAGGACTATTTGCGGCGGATCGCCGGAGGTGAACCGATGGAACGGTTCGAGACGGTGCGCCTGCGCAAGGATGGCACGCCGGTCGAAATCTCACTCAGCCTGTCGCCGATCAGGGGCCCATCGGGCGAGATCGTGGGCGCCTCCGGCACCGCGCGCAGCCTGACCGAGGCGCGACGGGCCGAGCGGGCGCTGCAGCAGCAGCTCGAGGAACGGCGACAGATCTTCGAGACCTCCCAGGATCTGATCATGGTGATGGACGCGCGCGGCCACATCGCGCAGATCAGTCCGAGCAGCGAGGCCATTCTCGGCTACCGGCCGGAGGAGATGATCGGCCGCAGCGGCGCCGATTTCATTCATTCCGGCCATCTCGACCAGTCGCGCGACGAGATGCGCGCGCTCAGGCGCGGCGAGCGGCTGAAGCTCGCGGACACCCGCTGCTTCCACAAGGACGGTCGTGAGGTCTGGCTGTCCTGGCTCGGCAGCTGGTCCGACCACGCCCAGCGCTACTTCTTTGTCGGGCGCGACATGACAGAAGCGAGGCTTGCACAGGAGTCCTTGCGGGAGAGCGAACAGCTTGCGCGCAACATCGTCGAGACCTCGCTCGATGCTTTCACCCAGACGGACCACACCGGGGCCATCCTGAGTTGGAACTCGCAGGCCGAGAAGCTCTTCGGATGGACCCGTGAGGAGGCGATCGGCAAGAATGCGATTGAGCTTTTCGTCGCCCCCAGTGAGCGCGAAAGCGTCAGGGCCAGACTGAAGCTCTTTCTCGAATCCGAGCAACAATCGCTGGCTAATCCACGGCGCGAACTTTTGGTGCGGCGACGCGACGGTAAGGAGTTCAGGGCCGAGCTCAGCGTCACGGCGCTCCAGCGACGCGAAGGCGTTCTCTTCAATTCGTTCTACCGCGACCTGACCGACAAGATCGCGGCCGACGAGCGCATCCGCCAGGCCGAGAAAATGGAGGCGGTCGGCCAGCTCACCGGCGGCGTGGCGCACGACTTCAACAACATTCTCACCGTCATCACCGGAACGATCGAGATCCTGGCCGACGCGGTGGCCAACGAGCCGGAGCTCGCGGCGATCACGAAGATGATCGACGAGGCCGCCGGGCGTGGCGCCGAGCTGACGCAGCACCTGCTGGCGTTTGCGCGCAAGCAGCCGCTCCAGCCGCGCGAGATCGACGTCAACGCGCTGATCATCGACACGGCGAAATTATTGCGGCCGACGCTGGGCGAGCAGATCCATATCGAATCGGTGTTCGAGGACGAGAACTGCGTCGCGATCGTCGATCCCAGCCAGCTCACCACCGCGATCCTCAACCTCGCGCTCAATGCCCGCGATGCCATGCCGGGCGGCGGCAAGCTGATCGTGGAGACGGGCGCGGCCTATCTCGACGAGGTCTATGCCAGCGTCAACGACGTCCCGCCGGGACACTACGTGCTGATCGCCGTGAGCGACACCGGCAGCGGAATTCCCGCCAACATGCTGGCCAGGGTGTTCGACCCCTTCTTCACCTCGAAGGGACCGGGCAAGGGCACCGGACTCGGGCTTTCGATGGTCTACGGCTTCATCAAGCAGTCGGCGGGCCATATCAAGATCTACAGCGAGGAAGGCCACGGCACCACGATCAAGATGTACCTGCCGCCCGGCAAGACGCCGACGGCGGTCGGCGAGGGCGTGACGCCGGCGACCATCGAGGGCGGACACGAGACGATCCTTGTGGTCGAGGACGACCGGCTGGTGCGCGACTACGTGCTGGCACAGCTGCATTCGCTCGGCTACGTCACCTTGCAGGCTGCGAACGCCGCGGAGGCGCTCGCAATCGTCGCCGCCGGAAAACCGTTCGACCTCCTGTTCACCGACGTCATCATGCCCGGCAAGATGAACGGAAGGCAGCTCGCCGACGAACTGCAGAGAACGCGTCCCGATCTCCGGGTGCTCTACACGTCCGGCTATACCGAGAACGCGATCATCCATCACGGCCGGCTGGATTCGGGCGTTCTGCTGCTAGCGAAGCCCTATCGCAAATCGGATCTGGCGCGGGCCATCCGCAAGGCGTTGAACAGTTGATGGCGCGTCGGGTGAGAGCCCGCAGCCCGGGTGAGCGAAGCGATACCCGGGAACACCACGAGCCAGGTCCCGGAAGTCGCTTCGCTCATCCGGGCTACGAAATGTCGCCCACGGAATTTACGACGCGCGCTGCGCCGCGGTCATCACGATCCGGATCAGATCGGCGGCATTGCGCGCACCGAGCTTCTTCATGATGTTGGCGCGATGGTCCTCGATGGTGCGCGGGCTGATGCCGAGCGTGCGGCCGGCCTCCTTGTTGGAAGCGCCGGCGGCGAACTGCTCAAGCACCTCGCGCTCCCTGCGCGTCAACGGCTCGCGCCCGGGGAAATGCAGCGAGCCGAACTTCGGCGCTGCGTTCTCCGACTGCCTGCGGGCATAGGCGTCGATCGCCTCGTCGAGCCGGCCGACGATCTCGCTGCCGCGGAACGGCTTCTCGATGAAGTCGAGCGCGCCGCTCTTGATGGCCCCGACCGCCATCGCGATATCGCCCTGTCCGGAGATCATGAAGATCGGTGCCGGATAGTCCTCGCCGTGCAGCTCATTGAGAATATCGAGCCCGGACTTGCCGGGAATGTGCACGTCGAGCAGGACCGCTGCAGGTGTGCGGCTTCGCGCGACGGAGAGCAATGCTGCGCCGTCCGCAAAACAGATCACCTCATAGCCCGCCGCCTTCAACACCATCGACAAGGTGTCGCGAACGGCAGCGTCGTCGTCGACCACGAAGATTTCACCGCGAGAGCTTTGTTCGGCCATGTGCCACACATCCGGTTGGCATGAAGGACTCGCGTCCGCCCCAACCGTTATGGCGTTCGGCGCGGATTCGGCCCACCGTATTTGTACGGGACATGAACTTGACGCACAAGTAGCGGCGAGGCGCCTAATTGCAGAGGACGGAGAATATCCATGCTAATTTTGGCCGCTACCGCCTTTCGTGGCAATGCCCGAAGTCGAGAGCCGTGAGCTGATTGCGGCCGACCTTCGCGTGCTGATCTCGCAGATCGAGAGCAGCATGCGCCGGACCGCCACAGCCATGGCTCAAGAACACGGGAGCGATCCGGAAAGTTCCGCCGACGTCTTCGTGCTCGACGATGTCACACCCCGGTATGCCAGGGCGATCGCCGCGCTCGACGCCTGCCGGGCGGGCCTTGGCCACGCCCTGGAATGCCTGTCGGAGGCCAGCGGTACGCTGTAGATCGCGATCGCTGCGACGCGGCGACCGCATTCTTTCATCGCATGGCCGGCCGCGGATCAGGCGCGGTGCCGCTCCACGATCGCGTCGGTGGCGACACCGCCCCAGGTGTGGATCGCCGGCAGGCCCATCGCGGTCTTGCCGAGATTGGCGAGGCTGATGCGCAACGCGGCCAGATCCAGCGGCTTGGGCAGGCTCTGGAGCTCGATCCCGACGGAACGGGCGAAGCTGCGGGCGGCGCTGCGGCGCTTGCCGTCCATGCCGCTGACGACGATCACGGCGCCGCCAAATTTCGCCTTGGCCATCTCGCCCAGCACGTCCATGCCGTCGCCATCCTCTAGCACGAGATCGAGTGTCACGCAGTCGAAGCGCGCGGTGCGGAGTTTCTCGATCGCTTCGGCCACGGACGGCGCCACGGTGACCTCGTGGCCGGCCTGCTTGGCCGCGATCGTGATCAGGCTGCGCTGTGTGCCGTCGTCATCGACCACCAGAAGCTGAAGCGCGCGCCGCTCGGCGGCGTCGGGCAGGTTTGACGGGAGAGAGGAGAAAGAGCTTCTGGGCATTGCCGTATCCTGAGATTGAGACCGGCAATGGATACACCGTTCGCGCTTAGGCGACGTAAAGCCGCGACGGCAAATTCAGTCGGATGTTTCAGCAAATGCGAACCAACGTCGCGGAAAACGGCGACGCGACGCACGTGAAGATCACGCCGCCTCGTCACGGCCACCGACGGCCCGCTTCTTCCGGTTCTTGCCCCGCAGGAATTGAATGTCCATTTCGACGCCGTTGACGCGCACCAATTCGCAGCGGCGGTAGGCAAGGCCGGTGGACGACAGCAGCAGGAAGAACTCTTTGAGGTTCAGGCCCTGAATCGAGCCTTCCACCGTCAGGATGGCGTCGGTGTCGGAGATCGCGTTGAGCTTGCAGTCGCGGCGCCAAGTGCCGTCGATGGCCATGATGCAGACATCATAGCCGCGACTGAACGTCACGCGTTCCGCGCCTTTGCCATCCTCGGCCATGCCTATCGTCCCGCCATGACCGCTAGGCGCGGCGCTGCGCCGGCAAGAACCGGCTTT
>NZ_JADPJF010000089.1:104435-105822 GCF_023073295.1 Bradyrhizobium sp. 23
GAGACCGCGCTTCTCCGGAATCGGCCTGAACGTGTCGGTCAGTCCGACCACCGTTTCGGCCGCGCCCAGCACCAGGAAGCCGTCTCCCTCGATCTGGCGAGCCAGCCGGTTGAAGATGTTGATCTTGGTGTCCTGATCGAAATAGATCAGCACGTTGCGGCAGAAGATGACGTCGAAGGTGCCGAGCTGAGCGAAATCGTGCAGCAGATTGAGCTGCCGGTGCTGGATCATCGCCCGCAGCTCGGGATTGATCTGCCAGGTCTCGCCGATCTGCTTGAAATATTTCATCAGCATCTGGATCGGCAGTCCGCGCTGCACTTCGAACTGGCTGTAGATGCCGGCCTTGGCCTTCTCGAGCACCTCCTGCGACAGGTCGGTCGCGATGATCTCGACGCGCCAGCCAGTTAGGGCCGCACCCATCTCCTTTAGGCTCATCGCGAGCGAATAGGGCTCCTGCCCCGTGGAGCCGGCGGCGCACCAGATGCGGACGCTGCGGCGGCCGGCGCGGGCCTTGATGATCTCCGGCATGATGGTGTCGCGGAAATGATCGAACGGGACCTTGTCGCGAAAGAAGAAGGTCTCGTTGGTGGTCATCGCCTCGACCACGCTGGTGACGAGCGCGCCCGAGCCAGCGCCTTGCAGCTTCTGCACGAGCTCGCCGATGCCGGAGATCCCGGCCTTGCGCGCCAGCGGCAACAGCCGGCTTTCAATCAGATATTGCTTGTCTGCGGACAGATCGAGCCCGGAATGATCCCTCAGGAACTTACGCAGATAATCATACTCGGTCGGGGTCACGGATAGGCCTCTCGGAAGCTGTACTGGGAACACTCTGGCTGGAACACTCCGCCAGACACTCAGACCATGGCTTGTCCGACCGGAATCAAGCCGACTTCTGCGAATTTGTCGGCGATGATGTCTTTATCGAAGGGCTTCATGATGTACTCGTTGGCGCCGCCGCTGAGCGCCTGAGCGATATGAGCCACGTTATTTTCGGTGGTGCAGAATACAACCTTGGGCTGGTCGCCGCCCGGCAGGCGGCGCATGTGGCCCATGAACTCGAAGCCGTCCATCACCGGCATGTTCCAGTCCAGCAGCACCGCGTCGGGCAGCTTGCGCTGACAGACCTCGAGCGCCTTGGAGCCGTCCTCGGCCTCCGTGACTTCGAATTGCAGGCCTTCCAGGATCCGGCGTGCGATCTTGCGCACGACGCTGGAATCATCGACCACCAAGCACGTCTTCATTTGGGTTCTCCGGCTTCGATGTTTTTGGGGCTCACGCAGCCATTTGCACTTCGGTTTTGAGTTCGAGGACGCGATCGACGTCGAGGACGACCATGAGCTGGCCGTCGAGACGGTGGACACCGCCGGCGAGCTTGGCCATGCGGGGG
>NZ_JADPJF010000016.1:0-1134 GCF_023073295.1 Bradyrhizobium sp. 23
CACGCCGCTCACCATCACAGCCGGCACGACTTATGTGGTTTCGGTCAATATCAACAGCTACTACGTCTCCACCACGCAGGGCTTCGCGTCTGGCGTCAGCAATGGCGGCCTGAACGCTCCGGTCGGCGCCGGCGTCTTCGACTACACCGCGGGCGTCTTCCCCACCAACGTCTATCAGAACGCAAACTATTTCCGCGACGTCGTGTTCGCTGCGAGCGCGGCGAATCCCAATAATCACCCCGGTACGGTGAGCGTCAGCGGGACGCCGACGCAGAACCAGACCTTGACGGCGACGGTGAGCGATGCGGATGGAGTGCCGGCCGCCGTCACCTATCAGTGGCAGCAAAGCACGAACGGCACGACATGGAGCAACATCGCCGGCGTAACGGCGAGCACGCTGACCCTCGGCCAAGCCCAGGTCGGCAACTTCATCCGTGTCAATGCCGTCTACACGGACCTACTGGGCAGTCGCGAGACCCCGGTGAGCGCCGCGACCGCCACGGCGGTGGCCAATGTCAACGACGTCGGCGTCGTCACGATCAGCGGCACGGCGTCCCAGAACCAGACACTGGCGGCCAGCGTCACCGATCCTGACGGCGTCCCGGCGAGCATCACCTATCGCTGGCAGAGCAGCACCGACGGCACCACCTGGACGAACCTCGCTGCCACGACCTCCAGTCTCACCCTCGACAGCAGCCTGGTCGGCAAGCGGATCCGTGTGAGTGCTACCTACACCGACCTGCTCGGCGGCAGCGAGACCCCAACCAGCGCAGCCACGGCGACGGTTACAGCTGCGAGCACCACCACCACTTTGTTTACCACCCAGACGCCGTCCATCACCAACGCGACCGACGGGGTCGGCGCGGACTACGAGCTGGGGATGCGCTTCACCAGCGACACTTCCGGCGTGATCCAGGCGATCCGATATTACAAGGCCTCGAACGAGACCGGCACCCATATCGGCCACATCTGGTCGGCGACGGGCCAGGAGCTGGCGACCGTCACGTTCACCAATGAAAGCGCATCGGGCTGGCAGCAGATGACGCTCGCCACGCCGCTCACCATCACAGCCGGCACGACTTATGTGGTTTCGGTCAATATCAACAGCTACTACGTCTCCACCACGCAGGGCTT
>NZ_JADPJF010000072.1:0-1485 GCF_023073295.1 Bradyrhizobium sp. 23
CGATCGGTTACCTCAGCCCTGTTGAGTTCGAGCGCAAGGTGGGATTAGCTTAACCCGGTGTCCATCATACCGGCAGCAGCTCAGCCGTGGCGATTCCGCAAAACGTCAAGCCAGCCTCAATAGGGTTGCGGCTAAGCGCTTACGTCTAACCGTAGGCGCCGGTGGCTGAGAGACAATTCCGCGCTCCCGCCTGCATGTTAGGAGCGCAAAATGGCCGAAGAATTCAGCGCCGAGACACGCCGCCGGCTCGAGCGAGCCAACGAAACCATCGCTCAAAGTCGTCAGTTAGCCACGGAACGTCGCGCACTCGTCCCTGAGTGCGAACTAAATCTCCGACACAGGCTGCTCAACATTGCCACCCTGCCTACTGATGACCTGGAGCGCCGGGTCCGCGCACCTGAGGGGAGTGGACTGCACCCCCTTGTGGCCCATCAAGTTGCGCCTCGTTCGGAGGAGGTCCGCTCATCGCGCCACAGCAGACCAGGTTGTTCAACTTGAGTTCTTCGCATTTTGACCCATTGCAAAAGCTTCGAGCGTTCGTCTTTACGAACACGTGCTGGGGACCCACTCCATGCCACAGCACGGGATAAACGTTGTGCTCGACATCGCCGGGAATGTCCTCCTTTTAGCCATGAGTTGCTTCGGGGTGATTGCGGTGACCCACAGCAGTCGTCAAGCTAATGGCTAGTTTTCTTGATGCGAACTGGCTCACTGTTGGGGACGCTCTTGCAATCCCAATCTGGGCCGAAGCCAGATGCCTGATGAACGGACGGATATCGAACAAGAACGACAGCACAGACACATATCAGAACAACGGCAAAGAGGACGACGAAGACGTCACTGCGTGCGAGCTGCCACCTGAGCCATCTCATCGTTCGTTCCCGGGTTAACTACCATTCTCGCAATTAGCCTCGCCTCGCTAGAGATTCATTCGACCAATTCGGAGAAATTGAGCAATTGGCGCGAGGCCAGCTTTTGATGCTGTGGACGGCTCCTCCACGGGCACGAGAGTGCCAAACAATGGGCGCCGTTTAAGGCTCCCACGATTCGGAGGAGCAGCCTATGCAGTCAATTTCAACGATTGGTCTGGATATCGCGAAGTCGGTCTTTCAAGTGCATGGGGTCGATGCAGCCGGCCAGGTGATCATACGCCGTCAGCTCAAGCGCCGTTTCGTGCTGTCCTTCTTTGAGAAGTTGCCGCCGTGCCTCGTGGGGATCGAGGCTTGCGCGTCCTCGCATTATTGGTCGCGCGAGCTGCAGGCGTTGGGGCATACGGTGCGATTGATGCCTCCCGCCTATGTGAAGCCCTACGTTAAACGGCAGAAGAACGACAGCACCGACGCGGAGGCTATTTGCGAGGCGGTCACAAGGCCCAACATGCGGTTCGTGCCGACCAAGACCATCGAACAACAGAGCTGTCTGATGCTTCATCGCGTGCGCCATCTCTTCATTCGCCAGCAGACTGCCGTCATCAACTCGATCCGC
>NZ_JADPJF010000081.1:0-549 GCF_023073295.1 Bradyrhizobium sp. 23
TGATCTGGCGTTGTTCAACATCGCAATCGACAGCAAGCTTCGTGGGTGCGACGTGGTGGGCCTGAAAGTCGATGACGTGGCATCAAGCGGGTATGCGGCCGATAGAGCAAGCGTCCGCCAGAAGAAAACTGGACGGCCGGTCAAGTTCGAACTTACAGAGTCTACCCGTCAAGCGATCGATGACTACCTGAGGGCAACCGGCAAGAAGCCTGGCGATCGTCTGTTCACCGGCTGTAGAGGCCCCGGGTGCAGCCTGACCACGCGGCAATATGCGCGTTTATTATCGGGCTGGCTGGCCGGTATAGGGTTGGATCCTCACCTGTTCGGAACGCATTCGCTCCGTCGAACAAAAGCGACCCTTATCTATCGGCGCACGGGCAACTTGCGAGCGGTGCAGCTGCTTCTGGGGCACACCAAAATCGAGAGCACCGTCCGATACCTAGGAATTGAAGTCGACGATGCGCTTGCAATAGCAGAGCAAGTCGACGTCTGAACTAGCTGGGCAGAGCGGACATGCTCTGCCCCTTTCTTCAAGGCGGCTTCGGGCCA
>NZ_JADPJF010000066.1:0-3368 GCF_023073295.1 Bradyrhizobium sp. 23
ATAGCCGCATCGAAGACCTCATGCCGTGGCGATTCCGCAAAACGTCAAGCCAGCCTCAATAGGGTTGCGGCTAAGCGCTTACGTCGTTTGGTGGATGAGTGGGACCCATCCGTGCGTGGTGCGCGACATCAGCGCCCTGGGAGCCTGCATCTCCACGCCGTACTACATATTCGCCAGCGAATTTGCGCTATCGTTCGACGAACATTCCGAAACCTTCACCTGCCGCCTCATGTGGAGAAGGAGACACTTTGCGGGGTGTGCTTCCTCCTGCGCCGCAGCTCGCCGAAGTTGGCGAATGACGTGGTGCGGCTTGACCACCAATGATGTGCTGCCGACTCTGAGCATCCTTAAGCTCATGTGTCGACATAATTCCTCGCGTGCGCTGAGAGGCGATCGGGCGGCCGTTTTGGGCGACAAAGTCGAGCCCCTCCACAAGGTCCGCTGATTGAGGGATGGCAGACCAGATCAACTCACGTTCAGTTCTTCGCGTTTTGACCCGAAGCGGTCATGTTGCGATTTTGGGAGGAAGCATCTCAACGTTCGCATCACGCTGCAAATCGTGTCACCGCGTGAAGTTCGCAGCTTGATCGCCTCCCGGAAGAGAAGACGTGGAGGCTGGCCGTTGGCAGCCTTCTCCCGAATTTTGCCTGCTCGCCTCTCTGGCCAACAAGTTTCCTCAAGTCTTCAAATCAATCGTGGCTGCCTGGGTTTGATCCTGATTGAGTTCAGCAGCGTTGCGGCGGCGATCATCAGCAGGATGCCGGCGAGGCTGAGCGCGATCTGCATCGCAAGACCATTCGAGATGTCGGCCAGCGCTATTTGGCTGGCGAGCGCCAGCAGAACACCGAGACAATAGATTGCCAGCGAATTCTCCCCACAGCGGATCGCTGCGCGCATCAGCGGCATCGGCAGTCCTTGCCAATCGCGGGGTACGAGCCATACCGCCAAAATCGCAAGCGCTAAAAAATGCAGCAACCGCAAGGGAGCGAGATCCGATTTGTCGACTTGGTAAACCACACTGGCGAGCGCTTGTGGGACCAGATCTTCCAGGGTCGTGAGCCACCAACTCAATGCGACGATCAGGCTAAAAGTCAGATAGAGAACTGCAAGTACAAGCGCGATGCGACAGGTCATCCAGGGCCAGACTCCCTTGCCCGCAATGACACACCAGGCGCCGAGCACAACCAGCAGCTGCCAAGCCAGCGGGTTGAAGAACCACACGTTGTTGGGCCAGGCCGGGACGGTCCAGCCGAAGACGTGTACCAGCGCATAAAGCAAGAGCGACGCGCCGAGTGTCACGTTCGGCACTCGCAACAGCAACCACAATAGTGGTGCAAACAAAAGATGATAAACCACGAAAATCGGCAAGACGTCGGTATTGACCGGACGGTATTGCAGGATCGCCGCATGCGCGAGCGCCGCACCCGGATGTTCCAGCAAAAGGCGCGTGTTGCTCTCGTCGGCGATCCGGCCACCGCCGGTTAGGTAGACCATGATGGCGCAAGCTATAGTGAGCAATAGAAATGCAGCATAAATGTCCCAGCTTCGCCACAGCGTACGGGTGATGACGCCGGGCCAGCCATCGCGCGAATGTGCGCTGCCGTAAGCCAGTGCGCAGGTCACACCCGAGACGAACATGAATACTTCCGCGCTATCACTGAAGCCGTAGTTCCGCAGCGTCAGCCAGCTTCCGATGTTGTTGGGGAAATGATTCAAAAAGATGCACCAGAGCGCGAGGCCGCGGCAAGCATCGATGCGTAGGTCGCGGCCTAGCCCTTTCGGCTCCGGCCGCGGGCCCGCCAATGGCATCGCAGGCGCCGCGAGCAACTCGGGTTCGGGCTTCGGATGCAGTCCGCGCAACGCGTTTCGCTCGATCTCCGCCAGCATCCGGCGACTGTCAATGTTCAGCGCAGTCCGATGCTTGTCGAGGTGGGCCGGCGCGTCACTAACGGGATACGATCGCATCGGCTCCCGCGCATCGGACAGATCGATCGAACTGATCGCCACCATCTCGACGAAAGAGCTGCGCGGCGGCGGCGCAGGCACCATCATCATGGTGGCGACGGACCGAAAGGACGGAAATGATAATCCTTCCATTCCTTCCATTAATTCTTCGTCGGTAATCACTTCATAGGAGCCAGCCGGTAGTATCCGCTCGAAGCTTGTGATCCGAAATGGGTGCTCGAACTCCACCGTTTCACGTCGTGATCGGGTAATCGTCATGATCATCCTCGCATGTTGGCGAGGACGCGCCGGGACAGCGGATAACAGCTGGCATAAAGAGGCGATCTCGCAGGTGCTGAACGCACAATGACGGGGCTATTCAGCACCTCGGGCGAAAGCGATTCCACTGCAAACCGAAACCGGAAACTCCGCCTCAGAGCCATGCGCGTCCGGATTAATTGTTATCGAATATTCGCTGCCGTCCCGGCAGCCAATGCGCCAAGCATCGACCCCAGATTCGGTGCCGCCTTGATACATGGTCCGAACAACAGCTCCACAGGCCTGCTTTCTATTCTTCAAAACGGACGTCCAGAAAGCGAGATGCTTAGCCTGATCCAGTGCAAGTATCCTCATCGACCTTTTGTTAGCGGCGTGGGCCGTTCTGAAAGGCTCGGCAGCTACGACCTCGGGTGGCATGGCTGTTGTTGCAGTGGCAGCCGCCCTTCTAAAATGCAGATCGGCATCCAGAACAAACCATAGGACGGTGAAGCTCGCGACAGCCACCAGAGAGAGAATAGGCGATCGCTTCATCATGTCTCTCCCTCCCAGAGATCGAGACATTGCGGCCATCGCGGCGTCGCGAGGCCCGAGAAACCTAACGAAATATGGTACGTCGTGAACGGCGCTGATCGCTGCAACCGCCCAGGAACTGAGCCCTACCCTTCGATGAGCAGTGGCACAGCGGGGAGTGCAGCAGCGGCAGCGGGTTCAAGCAGCGGCACTGACCTGTCGCGAAAAGATGTCAAGCTGGCTGACTGATACGTTTAAAGCCGCGTCAGCTCGGCTCGAACCTTGCGTGTCACTGCGTGCCGAGCGGCGAGCCTGGCAGCGCACTAGATGTCCGATTCGGGCACACGTTTACCTAGTCGACTGGAAGAGCATGATCTGATCAACGGCAAACACAACTCACGATTTATGAACGCGCGGAGGTTTCACACAACCGCTGAGGCATAGAAGGGCAACGGCGCGCGAGACGGACTCAGATCGCATGACGCGCAGCGCGAGATAAATGTCTCTTCCTGGCCCATAGCCGACCTGTCGGGAGCAGGCCGGTCGAGGACCGCTTGTGACCCCAATTCAGACATCGGCCTCCCTCTCCCTCTCCCTCTCCCTCTCCCTCTCTCTCTCTCTCTCTCTCTCTCTCT
>NZ_JADPJF010000066.1:3519-4479 GCF_023073295.1 Bradyrhizobium sp. 23
CGCGGCGCTCGTCGATTTCATATCGTCCGCCAACTAGCCCTTAGACGTTTGTCTCGCGTCGGTTGGCGCAGCGACATATCTAGAGTTCGGCGCAACCAGGAAGTCACGTCAGAGGGCAAACCGACCCGATCGGTGCGCCGTCGCGTGCGCCATTCGCAACTACAATCGTTTTTTTTTGCGAAGAAACGCACCTTAAGCCTTTAGGTCCGTGATCCGCATAATCGCGACCACGTTCCCATCATTGAACGCCTGCTCCTTTGTGTCCTTGTTGCAGGTCCAGACAAAATTCTTCTTGCCGGTAAAGGTCTTTTCGTCCTGCTCAAGCCGAAGCTCTCCTTCGGTGATATGGCAGACCATGGCATTCATCATCGGGGGCCCCATGGTCTTCGATCCCGGCTGCATGATGATGTCGCGCATTGAGACGGTCTTAAAACCCGGGATCAGCGATGGTGTCTCGCCATCATACTCACGCACCACCACACCTGGCCACGGAGTTGTGTCCTTGTAGCCCGTCGTTTGAGCGGCGGCGGGCTTTATCATGGCCGCCGAAGCCGCTGCCAACCCGAATGTCAATGCAGACCTTCGATCGATCTTGCTCATCGCTTTTCTCCCTGGGTTACTGCAACAAGCCGCCGCAAAAGCTGCGCGCGTGTGGAATGTGAAATCGTGGTGTGAAACCGAAAAGGGGGCGGTCTCTTAGGCTAGCGTACCTGCCGACAGCGCTAGTACTGCTCGTTCGTCCCGAACGGTGACTTCGGCACATCCCGCTTCAAGGGCAACCACATTCTACGAGAACGGACGCGCCCTAGAAATGGGTGTTTCGCCCAAGAGGCATAATGCCTCAGTTTGCTTAGGCCTGAAGTTCGGACCCGGCGTCAGCAACTTCACACTGCGACCAACTGAATACGCAAGTCAGTGTCACTGACTGGTCCTGTGGCGGGTCGCAGTAAGTGTGGGGCC
>NZ_JADPJF010000066.1:4555-5899 GCF_023073295.1 Bradyrhizobium sp. 23
GATCTATTGGCGTCGAGCGCGGAGGCGATGATGCTGCTCCCGCAAGACCGGAGTTAGCCCATCAGCGAAGTGGCAGCACGCCTCAGTTTTATCGGACAAAGGGCAAGGGTCCGATGGCATCAGTGCAACCCGGAAATGAAATAGCTCCAAGCGGTGGCCGGTATTATACAGGTGCTCCTGGAAGTGCTGTTTCAAGCGTTCGTGGAAAGATTGCTACGACCAGTCTGGGAGGAACATCTGATGACGACTATGTTTGTTAGACACACGGTTTCCGACTACAAGACCTGGCGGAAAGTTTACGACGATTTTGCTCCGGTTCAGAAGGCGAAGGGCGTAACAGCCGAGGCTGTCTACCGAGCAGTCGAAAATCCCAATGACATCACAGTAACTCACGAGTTTGCCACGATTGAAGCTGCGCAAGCCTTCGCGCAGAGTGCTGAATTGAAGAATGCCATGCAGAATGCGGGAGTGTCGCAAGCTCCAACGATTTGGTTCACCAACAAGGCGTGAAGTATCGATCCCGGCCAAGTGCCGGGATTTTTTTTGCTGTGGTGGTACCATGTCGCCTGTTGGCCCATTGAGACATGCCGGGGCGGTCTGACGATATCCGTTCACAGGGATAGACCGCTAGAGAACGGCACGCGGCCAAAGTGACGCGATTGACCCTGGCCGTGTAAAAATGCAAAAGATCGAAACGCGACGAGAATGACATTCTGGCCTTGCGGGCCCGCCGCCCTAGAATTGCGCCGATCAGGATGGGCGAAATGCAGTATGTTTGCGACGCGCCGAAGGGTAAGACCTGGTTCCGTATCGAGACGGAAGGTGAAGCGGCGCAAGAGTCGCGCCTGATGCGCCACACAGTCGAGAAATATTTCTGCCGCGAGCGAGAGAAGGCAGTCCAATCCTGGCGTCCGGAGCAGCCCAACGCGATCGAGCGCGACATCGGCCTCGAGGCCCATGTACAGCGAGAGATGCCGCTTTTCCTCACGTTGCGTGACAGGGAGGGTAATCCACTGGCTACAGCGATGCTGCCGCCGGGTGGCAAGGATGGCGGCGGGTTCCGGATCATCATCGTTGCCGCATGCAATGCCGATCCTTATCCTGAGCAGGATGCGGCCATCGCTGCGCTAGGAGCGCATTTCGGTCTCACACTCGATCGCCACCGCTGCTTCCCCTACGGCCGCTAAGGAGCCTGACAAGTATCGCTGCTTGGAGCGAAGTCGGCTCATGTCCCGTTGCGGACCTGCGCCGGCCTGCTACCTAGTCGTCCGTGAACAAGGCACTAAGCGATTGAGCAGGAGTCAGTTTTCCGGTTGCGGCGGCATTTGAGATTGCAGGGATTGG
>NZ_JADPJF010000070.1:0-8982 GCF_023073295.1 Bradyrhizobium sp. 23
CGACAAACTTGCCAGAAACTTCTTGGCCGCCGTCCACCTCGCCGCTCTCGTCGCTTATTGGATCAATTGAGTCTGAACCCTAGTGCGTTAATTCCTTCATCGCACCTTCAAGTCCCTCGATCGTGATCGGATACATGCGGTTGGCGAAAATGCGTTTGATGATGGTGGTGGATTCCGAATAGTCCCAGTGCTTCTGTTGCACGGGGTTCAGCCACACCGAATGCGGATAGGTACGGATGATGCGGTCGAGCCAGACCGAGCCGGGCTCCTCGTTGACGTGCTCGACCGAGCCGCCGGGCACCATGATCTCGTAGGGCGACATCGAGGCGTCGCCGACGAACACGATCTTGTAATCGTGCGGGTATTTGTGCAGCACGTCCCAGGTCGGGGTGCGGTCGGTAAAGCGCCGCTTGTTCTGCTTCCACACGCCTTCATAGAGGCAATTGTGGAAGTAGAAATACTCCATGTGCTTGAACTCGCTCTTCGCCGCCGAGAACAACTCCTCGACCTGCTCGATATGCGCGTCCATCGAGCCGCCGATGTCGAAGAACACTAGCAGCTTCACCGCGTTGCGGCGCTCGGGCCGCATGTGCACGTCGAGATAGCCGTGATTGGCGGTCTCGCGGATGGTGGTGTCGAGATCGAGTTCATCCGGCGCGCCGGTGCGCGCGAATTTGCGCAGGCGGCGCAATGCCACCTTGATGTTGCGGATGCCGAGCTCGACATTGCCGTCCAGATCCTTGAACTCGCGCTTGTCCCACACCTTGACGGCGCGGTTGTTGCGGTTCTTGTCCTGGCCGATGCGAATGCCTTCGGGATTGTAACCATGAGCGCCGAACGGCGAGGTGCCGGCGGTGCCGATCCACTTCGAGCCGCCCTGATGACGGCCCTTCTGCTCCTCGAGACGCTTCTTCAGGGTCTCCATGAGCTTGTCCCAGCCCATGGCCTCGATCTGCTTCTTCTCTTCGTCGGTCAGGTATTTCTCGGCGAGCTTCTTCAGCCACTCCTCGGGGATCTCGGCCCCCTCCATGGCGTCGAGCAGGCTTTCCAGCCCCTTGAAGACGGTGCCGAAGACGCGGTCGAACTTGTCGAGGTTGCGCTCGTCCTTCACCAGGGAGGTGCGCGAGAGATAGTAGAAATTCTCGACCGAGTAGTCCGCGAGGTCGGCGTCGAGCGCCTCCATCAGCGTGAGGTATTCGCGCAGCGTCACGGGGACCTGCGCATCGCGCAGAGAAGTGAAGAATTGCAGGAACATGGGTGACAGATTGCCCTTTGGATTGTCGGCGTCAAGGGGCGCCTCGGAGACCCCACCCGACGAGCTCTGGGCAGGATTGTCCGCCAGGCGGGATTGGCGGAGCGATTGTGCTCGTCATCCTTTCGCTGATAAAACGGGTCTGAAAGCCTGACCGAACCAGGAACGGCCGCCACGCGCGGCCGTTCCGTTTGTTGGACCAGGGCCATGAAACTGGCAATTCCTGGGACGACGACCAACAAGGACGCGCGATGAAATTTACCGGCACCAAGGACTATGTTGCGACCGACGATCTCAAGGTCGCGGTCAATGCCTCGATCGTGCTGGAGCGCCCGCTGCTCATCAAGGGCGAGCCCGGCACCGGCAAGACGGTGCTGGCGGAGGAAGTGGCGAAGGCGCTGAACGCCCCGCTTCTGACCTGGCACATCAAGTCCACCACCAAGGCACAGCAAGGCCTCTATGAATACGACGCGGTATCGCGCCTTCGCGACAGCCAGCTTGGCGATGCCCGCGTGTCCGACATCAAGAACTACATCAAGCGCGGCAAGCTGTGGGATGCCTTCACCGCCGAGCAGCGCCCGGTGCTGCTGATCGACGAGATCGACAAGGCCGACATCGAATTCCCAAATGATCTCCTGCTTGAGCTCGACCGCATGGAATTCCACGTCTACGAGACCGGCGAGACGATCAAGGCCAAGCAGCGCCCGATCATGATGATCACCTCCAACAACGAGAAGGAGCTGCCGGACGCGTTCCTGCGCCGCTGCTTCTTCCACTACATCAAGTTCCCCGATGCCGACACCATGACCCGGATCGTCGACGTCCACTTCCCCGGCATCAAGAAGCGGCTGGTCGAGGAAGCCCTGCGCATCTTCTTCGAGGTCCGCGAAGTGCCCGGGTTGAAGAAGAAGCCCTCCACCTCAGAGCTTCTGGACTGGCTCAAACTGCTGCTCAACGAAGACATGAGCGTCGAGCAGTTGCGCGAGCGCGACCCGCGCAAGCTGATCCCACCACTGCACGGTGCGCTGCTCAAGAACGAGCAGGACGTGCATCTGTTCGAGCGATTGGCGTTCCTGAGCCGGAGGGAAGTGTAGGTTCGAGCGCACTCCGCTGCCGCCCCACCTTCCGGTGTCATTCCCCGCGAAGGCGGGGAATCCAGTACGCCGCGGCTTCTCGAATCAATCATAACCGCCTCTGGAATACTGGATCGCCAGGTCAAACCGGGCGATGACACCGAGAGTGTGGCGCACTCTCTCCACCTCGTCATTGCGAGCGCAGCGAAGCAATCCAGGCTGCCTCCGCGGAAAGATCCTGGATTGCATCGCTGCGCTCGCGATGACGGAGCAAGGGTGAGCATCGCCCTCTCCAACTCGCGCTTCAAATCGCGAGGGGCGACCAAGGTCGCGTGAGATGGGCCTCCGGCTCTGCAGCGCACAGCTGCACCGGACGATGCTTCGCATCGCCGGGGAAGCGCAGCGCTGCGTCCGGAGCACGAGACCTTGCTACGCCACCGCCGCATCCGGCACGCGCGCGGCTTCCATCGGCTTCTTGCCGCGGATCAAGTCCGAGGCGCGGTCGGCGATCATCATGGTTGAGGCATTGAGGTTCGCCGAGATCATGCGCGGCATCACGGAGGCATCGATGACGCGGAGACCTTGCAACCCGTGAACGCGGAGCTGATCGTCGACCACCGCCCAGGTGGAATCCGCCGGGCCCATGCGGCAGGTGCAGCCGGGGTGGAAGGTGGTGGTGCCGCGCTCGGTGGCGGCCGCCAAAAACTCGTCGTCGGTATTGACGTTGGGTCCGGGGAAATCCTCGTAGGCGTAATAGGGCGACAGCGGCGCGCTCTTCAAAAGCCTGCGCGCGAGCTTCATGCCGCCGACGATGACCCGGCGGTCGAGCTCGGCGTCAAGATAGTTGGTCTGGATGATCGGCGGCGCAAACGGATCTGCCGAGCGGATGCGGACATAGCCGCGGCTCTCGGGGCGCTGCTGCCAGGACGCCACCGTCATGCCGGGCTCGTCCTCGAGCTGGCCCTGCACGCCTTCCTTGTAGCTCGCCGGTGTGAAGGTGAGCTGGAGGTCGGAGCTCTCCGCACTCTCGCCGGAGTGCCAGAAGCAGTAGACCATGGTCGGCGACAGCGACAGCAGGCCTTTGCGCGCGGTCGCCCATTTCATCGCCTCGACCCAGAGACGCCAGCCGCGGCGGAGCTCGTTGATGGTCCTGATGTCCTTGACGCGCGCGACCGTGCGCGGGGCGTAGTGATCTTGCAGGCCTTCGCCGACCGGAAGCGCGTGACGCACGGCGATGCCGTGGGCCTGCAACAGATCCGGTGAGCCGATGCCGGACAACTGGAGCAGCTGCGGCGAATTATAGGTGCCGCCGGAGAGGATCACTTCCTTGTTGGCGCGGACCTCGACCGGCGTGCCGCCATGACCGCCCTTCATGTAGCGCACGCCGACGGCGCGCTTGCCCTCGAAGATGATCTCGGTCGCATGCGCGTGGGTGCGGACATGCACGTTCGGCCGCTTCATCGCGGGCTTGAGGAAAGCGGTGGCGCCGGAGACGCGCAAGCCCTTGTCGATGGTGCGCTGGCAATAGGAGACGCCTTCCTGGGTCTTGCCGTTGTAGTCGGGGTTGCGCGGAATGCCGAGGCTCACCGCGCCTTCCATGAAGGCTTCGCAAAGCGGATCGCGCCAGTTCATGGTGGTGACGGTGAGATTGCCTTCGCGGCCGCGATAAATGTCCTCGCCCTCGCCGACCCGCTTCTCCAGCCGCCGGAAGTAGGGCAGCACGTCGGCATAGCCCCAGCCGCGATTGCCCATCTGCGCCCAGGTGTCGAAATCCATGCGCTGGCCGCGGTTGTAGATGTGGCCGTTGATCGAGGACGAACCGCCGAGCGTCTTGCCGCGCGGCGCGTAGATGCTGCGGCCGCCGGTCCAGGGTCCGACCTCCTGCTGGTAGGCCCAGTTGATGCTCTTCATGTGGAAGGTCTTGATGAAGCCGGCCGGCAGATGGATGTAGGGATGCCAGTCGCTCGGGCCGGCCTCGAGCACGCAAACGCTGGTCGCAGGGTTTTCGCTCAGCCGGCTGGTGAGCACGCAACCGGCGGAGCCCGCGCCGACGATCACATAATCAAATCTGTCCATGGTGCCTCGGCCGCCTCTAGCGCGGCTTGTCGTTGAGTTGATAATTCAAATGCGTTCGCACCGTAGGCCATTCGGCCGCGGTGATGCTGTAGACCACGGTGTCGCGTAGCGTGCCGTTCGGCGCGACCTGGTGGCTGCGCAGGATGCCGTCCTGCTTGGCGCCCAGGCGCTCGATGGCGCGGCGGCTCTGGTGATTGAAGAAGTGGGTGCGGAATTCCACCGCGATGCAGTCCAGGGTTTCGAAGGCGTGGGTGAGCAGCAGCAATTTGCACTGCGTGTTGAGCGGGCCGCGTTGCGCGCTCTTACCATACCAGGTCGAGCCGATCTCGACGCGGCGGTTGGCCGCATCGATGTTCATGTAGGTCGTCATGCCCACGATCTTGCCGCTGCCATCGAATACGGTGAAGGGGAGCATCGAGCCGGCGGCCTGAAGACCGAGCCGGCGGTCGATTTCCTTGCCCATGTTGTCCGGCGTCGGGATTGCGGTGTACCAGATGGTGGAGAGCTCACCATCCTTCACGGCCTCGCTCAGCCCCTCGCGGTGCTGATGCGACAGCGGCTCCAGAGCGGCATGCTGTCCGCGCAGGGTGATGGGATCAGGCCAGGGCATTTGAAACTCTCTCCTTTGTCATTGCGAGGAGCGAAGCGACGAAGCAATCCAGACTGTCACCGCGGACGCATTCCTGGATTGCTTCGCTTCGGTTGCAATGATGGTCACTAGCACCGTTTACTTGTTAAGGAAATTCAACGGCAAACCGCTGCGCGGCCAGTCCATGGCGATCAGCTCGCCCTTGCCGGAGAGGGTGATGTAGGCGGTCTTCAGCTCGGGGCCGCCGAAGGCGATGTTGGTGGTGACGCGGTCGCCGGTCGGGATCTGCTCGACCAGCGTGCCATCGGGCGCGATCACCGAGATGCAGCCGGAGACGAGGGTGGCGACGCAGACATTGCCGTTGGCTTCGACCGCCAGCGAATCGAACATCTGGTAGCCGCCGAGGCCGCAGATCGGTTTGCCCCGCTCGCCGCGATAGATCGCGTCGCGCGGCTTGAGCGTGCCGGGCGCGGAGAGCTCGTAGGCCCAGAGCCGGCCCGTCGGCGTCTCCGCGATGTAGACGGTGGTCTCGTCCGGCGAGAGGCCGATGCCGTTCGCCGGCAACACGCCGTGGACGACCTCGACGATCTCCTTCATGCCGGGCTTGAGATAGTACATGCCGCCGACGTCCATCTCGCGCGCGCGGCGCTTGCCGAGATCGGAGAACCAGAGGCCGCCCTGCTTGTCGAACACCAGATCGTTCGGCCCGCGCAGATCGTGCTCGGCGCATCTGGTCACGACGGTTTCGATCTGGCCGGATTGCAGATCGACGCGCTGGATCGAGCCGCCGAGATAGCCGTCGGGCTGCGGACCCGGCATGATCATGTTGCGGGTCGGGATCCAGGAGAAGCCGCCATTGTTGCAGATGTAGATCTTGCCGTCGGGGCCGAGGGCTGCGCCGTTCGGGCCGCCCGGAATCTTCGCGACGACCTCCTTGCGCCCGTCGGGATGGATTCGGGTCAGGCGCTGGCCGCGGATTTCCACCAGCACGACCGAGCCGTCCGGCATCACGACCGGCCCTTCGGGAAATTCGAGGTCGGTGGCGAGAACGCGGACGTTGGACATGTGGGGACCCTCCCGGCTGCTTGTTATGACTTGCGCGGGATGTCCGGCACGGGCCCCACACGCAAGATTGCCTGCGGTTATGACAAAGTCACCGGGGCTTGCCAAGCAAGCCGGATGGTATGCCAGCGTTGCGCGCTAATCTCGCACGGGTATCCAAATCTCCAGGCCGCCATTGCCGGTGGCGGGATCGAATTTCTCGTCGTAGCGCTCGAAGTTCGGCGCATCGGCAGCCTTCAGGCCGGAGGCCGGCAGCCACTGATTCCAGATCGCGTTGACGGTGCGCCTGATCGAGGCGACGTGGTCGGTGTGGGTGAACACCGCATAGCGCTGCTCGGGGATGCGGATACGGCCGAAGGGGCGCGGCAGTTCGGAGAAATCGGCGACCTCGACGCCGGCAATGTAGTCGAAATTGCCGGCATCGTCGCCGTTGCAGCAGACGCCATAGGCGACCGGTCCAACGCGCGCGGGAATGTCGGCGACCTCCTGGTGGAAGCGCTGCCACAGTCCAGGAATGGCCGCGCCGTTGTCGCAGGAGATGCGCTCGCTGATGCCTGCGACGAGGAAGGCCTTTGTGGTTTCGAAGCGCGGGTTGGCGAGTTTGTCCGAGATGGTTGAATCCATGAGGATCGGCTCCTGAAGCTTGAGATGGCCGGTGCATTGCGCGGCGCGCACCGCTTCGGGCGTGGTGCCGAACTGGTCGCGGAACGCGCGGGTGAATGCTTCGTGCGAGCCGTAATCGGCCTCCAGCGCCAGCGACAGGATGTCCGGCGCGCCATTCGCAAGACTGCGCGCCGCTTCGCTCAGCCGCCGCGCGCGCACGTACCGCATCACCGGCAGGCCGGTGGCTACGGCAAACGCGCGCACGATGTGGAACCGCGACACGCCCGATATCGCAGCGATCTCGTCGAGCGTCATCGGCTCGGCCAGATGGCTCTCGACATACCAGAGCGCGCGCTGGGCTGGGTTCATGGCGTTTCTCGTTCGAAGCGCGACCATGATGCACGGAAGTCCGCGGGTTTCGCTTGATCGGCGTTGCGGTCCCGCAGGAGGATAACGCCGGAACAGCCACTGGCAACGTCCGGGCGTTCATGGCTACACTCGGGACGTCCTTGAAACCGCTCACAAGAAAGCAGGAGGAACCGCGTCATGAAAATCACCGATGTGCGGGCGCACCATATCCGCATCCCCTATGACGCTGGTGTCGCGAGCTTCCGTCAGGGCGCCTCCGCCATCACCGCCCTCGACATGGTGATCCTCGAGGTCACCACCGACGCCGGGCTCACCGGCTGGGGCGATGCCTTCGCCTATGTCTGCCCCCGCACCACGCGCAGTGCCGTCGAGGAAATGATCGCACCACAAGCCCATGGGCTGCAGGTTCCCGATGCCGCCGGCATCCCCGCGGTGATGGACCAGATCCAGCGCAATCTGCATCTGTTCGGCCGTTACGGCATCACCATGTTCGCGATCTCCGGGCTCGACATCGCGCTGTGGGACCTCGCCGCCAAGATCGAGGGCGTGCCGCTGAACCGCCTGCTCGGCGACACCAGGCGCTCGGCCATTCCGGCCTATGCGAGCCTGTTGCGGATCGGTTCGCCCGACAACATCGCCGCCGAATGCAAGAAGGCGCTCGCACTCGGCTATGGCGCCATCAAGCTGCACGAGACCACGGCGCCGGCGGTGTTTGCCGCGCGCGCGGCGATCGGGCCCGGCATTCCGCTGATGGTGGACATGAACTGCCCGCTGTCAGGCGAGCAGGCGGTCGCGTTCGCCAGGACATGCGGGGACGCGCAGCCGATGTTCCTGGAAGAGCCGGTCTGGCCGCCGGAGGATTTTGCGGCGCTCGCCGAGGTCCGCAGCAAGGGCGGGCTCGGCGTCGCCGCCGGCGAGAACGCCTGCACGGAATATCAATTCCGCCAGATGATGGAGGCGGGCGCGGTCAGCCACGCCCAGCCGTCGGTGATCAAGGTCGGCGGCATCACGGAATTTCTGAAGGTTGCGGCGCTCGCGGATCGGCAAGACGTCAAGATCGTTCCGCACTCCCCGTATTTCGGCCCCGGCCTGCTGGCGACCTTGCATCTCCTGGCGGGGCGCGACGACGGGTTGGTCGAGATGTTTTACCTGAAGCGCGAGGCCTGCCTCTGGGGCGGCCGCGCCGATGTCGATGCCACCGGCCATGTCGCGGTGCCGACCGGACCTGGGCTCGGCTATGAGCCCGCCCGCAGCGTCATGGAGCGATATCGCGTCGCCTGAGCGCGGCGCCTATTTCGCCGCATCCTTCGGCGGCGGCGCATCCTGTTTCTTCTTCACATCCTCCGCGGTCTTCGCCTGCG
Organism: Bradyrhizobium sp. 23; assembly: GCF_023073295.1. Taxonomy (NCBI): domain Bacteria; kingdom Pseudomonadati; phylum Pseudomonadota; class Alphaproteobacteria; order Hyphomicrobiales; family Nitrobacteraceae; genus Bradyrhizobium; species Bradyrhizobium sp. 23. The sequence goes on from NZ_JADPJF010000070.1 coordinate 8,386, forward strand.
CGGCCTGGAGATCGCCGAGCATCTTCTGCAAGCCGGCCACGGTCGTCTTCAACGCATCGATCTGGCGAGCCGCGGCGTCCAGCTTCTGCTGGTGATCGAGGTTGAACTTGGTGATCGTCTTCTGGAGGAAGTCGACGTTGCTCTGGAGGCAGCTGGTGCGGCGCTCCATGGTCTTCTCGACGGTGCAGATCTCGATACCGGGCACGTCCTGCGCGCGGACCGGCACAATCGCCAGCGTAGCGAGCAGCAACATCGCGAAACAAACGACGGCGCTTCGAAGCAGCATACAGGTTCCTTGTCAAATCAATCACGGCAATGTGCGCTTTTTGCACGCAGCCTGTCGAGGCTACCACACTCGCACCGCATTCTCGCGTTGAGCTTGCGGCTGTTCCCTCGCACGGGGAGCGATGATCTGCACGCGGAGGAAATGGGCACTCTTTCCGCGGCTTTGTTTAAGGGAGTTTTTTGATGGCAACGCGCGACAGACGACTGGCGGAATTCGACGGCGCCGGAGAACCGCCGCCCGGCCTTGCAGTCGAAGTGCTGTGCGAGGACCACAGCGGAACGTATCAGCTGCCGTTCGCCTGCCGCTATATC
>NZ_JADPJF010000070.1:9122-23273 GCF_023073295.1 Bradyrhizobium sp. 23
CGCATGAAGCATTCGGGCGTGGCCTGAGCACTGATTTCTGTCTCAAAATGCAACGGGGCCGCGTCCCGGCTTTAACCTTCGGAACGCGGCCCGAACGAATCACGTCCGAATCAGCCGTAGCGCCCCGTACGCGCCTGTTCACGGCTAGATGTCGCAACCGGCCAGCGCGCGCATACAATATCTGCACAGCGCGTGAGCGGGCTCAGCCCACCACGGGCGTCAAACGTTAACGCCTTCAATGACATGACCGCGGGGTGCGGCGGTTGGATGCTCGCTCCCAAAACAGGCAGATGGCACCCGGCCTGCCTAATATTCGACCTCGAGCTCCTCGATCTCGGCCGGCTCATCCCGTGCCGCCGCGATCCATTCCTTCATCTCCGGCATGGCGATGATGGTATCGGCATAGGCTTGCAGCTGTGGCTCGAGCTTGACGTTATAGGTCACGAAGCGCGTCAGCACCGGGGCGTACATCGCGTCAGCCATGGTGCGGGTCTCGCCGAACAGGAAGGGGCCGCCCGATTTGTCCAGGCAGTCGCGCCAGATCGCCCAGACGCGATCGATGTCGGCCTGCGCGCGCGACCAGATCTTGAAGCCGGGGAAGTGCCCCTTCAGATTGACCGGCAGCGAGGCGCGCAAGGTGGTGAAGCCGGAATGGATTTCGCCGCAGATCGAGCGGCAATGCGCGCGCTGAACGCGATCCGCGGGCAGCAGCCCGGCATCCGGCATCGCCTCGTTGAGATATTCGGCGATCGCCAGCGTATCCCAGACGATCGCGCCGTCGTGCCGCAGGCACGGCACCAGGATCGACGACGACAATAGCAGGATTTCGGCACGCGCCGACGCGTCGTCCGGCGCGGTGACGATCTCATCGAAATCGAGCCCGGAAAATTTCGTCAGCAGCCAGCCACGCAGCGACCAGGACGAATAGTTCTTGCTGCTGATGGTCAGTGTCGCCTTCGCCATATGGCCTTCCCTCACGCCTAAGACTTGCACCCGCCTGGACTGCGGGAGTGCGCACCGCCTGTGCTTCCCGCCAAAAGAGCAGCAAGCGACGTGCCAATCTTGAGGACGGCCCATCTCCGGTTTGGCTCCGATATTGCATAGCAGCACGGGGACAGGTGGGCGTTTCAGTATGATGTCGATGTATTATCAGGCCTTTCAGAACCATATGGACCTGACGGCGCCGTGGCGGTCGGGGGCTTCGTCCGCACTCAAATTCCTCAATCTGGTGCCGCAGGGCTTATCGGATCAGGTCGTCGGCCGGCTGTCGGCCGCGCTGGAGTTGATCTCCCGCTCCACCCTCACCTATCACCGCCCCGCCTACGGCATCGACAGCGTCATGGTCGGCAATCGCGAGGTCGCCGTAACCGAGGAGATCGCTTACGCGACCCCGTTCGGCTCGCTGCTGCGTTTCAAGAAGGAAGGCGTGGGCGAGCAGCCGCGCATGCTCCTGGTGGCGCCGATGTCCGGCCATTTTTCGACGCTGCTGCGCGGCACCGTGAAGACGCTGCTGCAGGATCACGACGTCTACATCACCGACTGGCACAATCCACGCGACATTCCCCGCAGCGAGGGCCGTTTCGGGCTCGACGACTACACCGAGCATCTCATCGACTTCCTCGGCCAATTAGGCCCCCGCCCGCATATGGTCGCGATCTGCCAGCCCTCGGTCTCCGCACTCGCGGCCGCCGCGATCATGTGCGAGGGCAACCATCCTTCGCGGCCGGCGACGCTGACGCTGATGGCCGGCCCGATCGACACGCGCATCCAGCCGACGAGGGTCAACGAATTCGCCAAGAGCAGGCCAATCGACTGGTTCGAGCAGAACCTGATCAACTACGTGCCGATGCAGTGCCGCGGTGCCCTGCGGAAAGTCTATCCCGGCTTCGTGCAGCTCACCGCCTTCGTCTCGATGAATCTCGAGCGCCATATCAAGCAGCACATCGATCTCGCCGATCACATCGCCAAGGGCGAGAAGGAGAAGGCGGCCAGCATCAAGACCTTCTACGACGAATATTTCGCCGTGATGGACCTGCCCGCGGAATTCTACATCGAGACCGTGCGAGACGTGTTCCAGGAGCATCTTCTGCCCCAGGGCAAGCTGATGCATCGGGGACGTCCGGTGAACACCAAGGCCGTCAGCCGCATGGGGCTGATGACGGTCGAGGGCGAGAAGGACGACATCTGCTCGATCGGCCAGACGCTGGCCGCGCAAGACCTCTGCACCGGCGTACGCGCCTACCGCCGCGTCCACCACATGCAGGCCGGCGTCGGCCATTACGGCGTGTTCTCGGGCAAACGCTGGAACAACGAGATCTACCCGCTCTTGCGGGATTTCGTGCACGTGAATTCGTAACCCGTCAGCCCCTGGCCCGTACGTCACGTGCGAACCTCAACGCGCAATTGCAGTGAGGCGACCGGAGATGGGTCAGGATCGAGACGTCTCTCCTGACCAAACGGCTAGCTAAACAAACCGCACGTGCCTAATGCACTTGCTTGAGCAGCTCTCTGGCTTCAACGACTTCGGGAAGATTGCGCTCCGCATCGAATTCAGCGAGCACGGGAGCGAGCACCTCGGATACCGCGCCCGCTCCGCCATTTGTCTTATGCAGGCGTGCAAGTCCAATGGCGCTGCGCAGCTCGAAAGTCTTCACCCGTTGGTGCCGTGCGATTTCAAGCGCTCGGCTTAGCGCAGTTTCGGCCCTGGCTAGGTCCGAAGGATCATGACGCAACAAAAGCTCCCCGTAGACGCGATGCAGCTCGGCATCAAGCCAATGCTGACCGGATTGCCCCGCCCATGCGATCAATCCGCTCAAGATTTCCAGCCCGTTTTCGAGTTGGCCCGACTCTGCATCCGCCATGGCGACATGCATCCCCCAAAACGGCTCACAGAGGTAGCAGTCATTCTCGTGCAGCAAGGTCCAGCCGCGACGCATTTCCGTTAGCCCGGCCATTCCGTCGCCAGCGCGCCACTTGGCCAGGCCATTCAGGTAAGTGCCGGCGGCCACATACAGCGGCATCGTGTGGTCGCGAGCGAGACCAAGCGCCAGGATCGTCTCTGTTTGCTGCAACATGCCCCCGCATAGTCCGTCGAACACAGCTCGATGAACAAGCGCATTGGCCTGAGAAAGCGCCCGTTTTTCTCCGGAAGCCCTTATCGCTTCCGCGGCGAGGCGGCGTGCGCGGGCGATCCTGCCAAGGGGCCAAAGCACCAGGGCAAGAAACCTCATGATCACGAATGGGAGATCCAGCGCCGAGCCCCTGAACGTCGCGGGATCCGGCTCGTCACCATAGATCTCTAGTGCCTTCTCAAGATGTAATCTCGCGTTCAAGTAGTCGCCCCCGAACCAGCAGGTAACCCCGCCCGTCCAATGTGCAACGACGGCGGCCACCGGTGAGGCCGGTCGCCGGTCAGCGGCGTTCACGATGGCATCCACCAGCGCCTGCATCGGCGCGAGTTCGCCGTGTGTCAGGCAGGCATTGAAGAGACCCGAATGGACCGGCGCAAGTTCAACCGGATCATTGATGTCGGCTGCGAACTGTCGGGCGCGCGTCCATGCGGCGACCGTTTCGGGAGCGCTGTGCCCGAGGCTGCCCCGTAATGCACGGCCATATGCGATTTGAAGATGTAGCCTACCCATCATCCGGTCGTGCTCATCGGGCAGGTCATCGGCGATGGCAATCGCCTTGCCGAGATGTGCAATCGCCTCGGAATAAGCGGAGCGTTTCAGCGCCTGCAGGCCCGCCTTGCGCCACCATTCGAGGGCGACCTCGTTCAGCCCCGCCTCAGTGAAGTGGTGTGCCAGAACTTCCGGCTCAGTCTCGGCGACGACTGGAAACTTCTCGCGCAGGACATCGCCGATGCGCTTGTGAAGCACCTGCCGTTTGCTCTTGAGCAGGCTCTCGTAGGCCGCTTCCTGAACGAGGGCGTGCTTGAAACTATAGTTTGCTTCGGGCGGAGCCCCGCGACGCACCAGCAGTTCGGCCTCTTCGAGTTGCGCTAGCGCAGCGCTCAGCGTCAGATCATCGCGTCCCGCCACATATCTCAGCAGCGCGTATGAAAAGTCGCGACCGATGGCGGCGCCTATCTGCGCTAACTCCTTGACGGGGGCCAGCCGGTCAAGCCGCGCCATCAGCGAATCCTGCAGCGTCGCGGGAATAGCGAGCGGCGGGAGCGGATTATCGAGACGATAGCGCCCGGCATCTTCGAGGAGTAGCCCGGACTCCAGCACCATCTTGGTCAATTCCTCGACGAATAGTGGGATGCCATCCGTCCTATCGATGATCTGCTTCATCATCTCGCGTGGCAGCTGGCGACCAACGGCCACCTGTTCGACCAGCGCGCGCGAGTCCCGCCGATCGAGTCGGTCGAGCCGCAACAGACTGACGTTGGCAAGGCCCGACCAGGAGGGCTCGAACTCTGGCCGGGATGTCATGAGCACGAGTATCGGCAGTCCTCTGATACGATCGACCGCGAGATCGAACAGTTCAAGTGTCGTGGCATCGGCCCAATGCATATCCTCGCAGATAATCAGCAGGGGTTGCTCTCGCGCCAACCCCTCAAGCTGATCCAGAAGGGCGGCAAATGTCTGTCGCCGCTGCTGCGCCGGGCTCAAAGCCAGCGGCGGACAATGGTCGCCGGTGGGAATCGAAAGGAGAGCCGCAATGAGCGGTGTCGCTTGGGCGACCTGCTGTGTTCCAAGCGACAGCATTGCCTCGAGCTTGTCGAGCTTTTGCCCAGGCGTGTCGTGCGACCGGATGCCGGCGGCGCGCTCGAGCTGCGCGACAAAGGGATGGAGCACACTGTTGGTATGGTAGGGCGAACACTGATATCGCACCCGGCGGTGCGCCCCCAACGAGGGGCTTTCGGACAGGGTTGCGACAATGCGCGACTTGCCGATGCCCGCTTCGCCAGAAATCAATACCATCTGGCCCTGCCCCTGCCATGCCAGCCGCTGGCGCGAGAGAGTGAACTCGATCTCGTCCCTGCGGCCGACAAAACCGATCGAGCGTACCGCGCGGACCGCCTCGAAGCGACTCTCGGATGCGATCGCCCCCTCCACCGCCCAGACTGCGATTGGTTCGGCTATCCCCTTGACCTCACGGCGGCCGAGATTGCGAAACGTGAAGAGATCACCAAGCAGCCGGCGCGTCGACGAAGCAACGACGACCGCGCCCGGTTCCGCCAGGCTCTGGAGCCGAGCGGCGAGGTTTGGTGTGTCGCCGACGGTTGCCTGCTCCTCTGATGCATCTCCACTGATGAGGTCACCGACCACCACAAGCCCTGTCGCAATTGCGATGCGCAGTTCAACCCGTTCGTCGGCGCCCGTTTTGAGCTGCCCAATTGCGGAGATAGTGTCGAGGGCAGCTCGTACTGCGCGCTCCGCATCATCCTCATGCGCGCGAGGATAGCCGAAATAGACGAGTATTCCGTCGCCAACGAACCTGGCTATCCTGCCGTCATAAGCGGCAATGACGCTCGCGCAGGCGGCGCGGTAGGCCCGGATCACTTCCCACATATCCTCGGGATCGAGACGCGCCGAGAGCGCGGTCGAGCCGACCAGATCGCAAAACATAACGGTGAGGTGGCGCCGCTCGGCGTCCTGAGGAGGGGTCGGCGATGCGATCAACGCGGCTGGATCGAGGTCGGCAATAGCACGCAGCATTTTGCGGCGATGGCCTAGCAGGACTCCGAGCTTTTCAAAGTCCTCGTCCATCAGTTCGGGGAGGACGCCCACGTCGATTCCATTCTGGGCAAAACGCTCTGCGTATTGCCCAAGCCCCAGTTTCTCGAGCCACTCCGCAATCTGCATTGGCTCCACCGATCGTGTGGTTGGCGGTTAGCAGGATTTTGGACCACGGCGCGGGGACGATATCCCAACACCGCCATGATGGCACGTCTTGTTTGTTGTGCGATAATTTAGGTTACTCAGTACCGACACGGCTTCCAAGCCGGGTCGCCGCCCGATGCGAACGACTGCGCTACCAAAAATCGTCTTCCCGCAGCGTTGGACGACAGAGGTTGCGATGAGTGGTCACTACTCACTCCGGACCTGAAATCGAATCCAACACTGCGGCTTGTGCACTCGTCATGACGCCAAGCAGACGTTCTTGCGTGAGGACAATTCCTTCATTGCTTGTCCATGCGCGCTTCGTAGTTGCGAGCCATCATGCCCGCCGCAACTTGGAGCGAGGAACCAACCACCCAACAGCCGGCAACAAAGGTTATCAGGCCATTGGCTGGGTTTTGATCAAGGACAAGGATGCTGACGGACAGAGTTGCGGCAATCGCGGCGCCGAACGTTCCAGCCGCACTCATGATCTCAGCCGGCTCGGAACCATTCCACTCTTCCGAGTTGCTCGAGATCGACTTCCGCGCGACACTGCGAGACAAATCAATTCCGACATAATAGCTGAGAGCTCCATAGAGCATCGTTATCAGCACGATCCAGCCGCTTTCAAACAGTCCGCCTTTCTCACGCAACAGGGTCGCACCCACATAGAGGCCACAGGAGGCCCCAACGGCTGCGAGCCCAATTCTTTCAAGAAGATGGGCCGACCTGATCAGACCGGAACGAGCGATCCGAAGATTGCCGGAGCCCCTCGTTAGGGAAAATGCGCTGGAAACTGCATCACTAATTTTCATTGGGGGTCTCCTTCTTAGGTAAGTAGCGGCCTACCGGCCGACCCCGAATAGAGGCAGCCTCGTGGACGCGTTTTGCGATTGCCTTGATTCCAATTTCTGAAAAATCTGTGCTGAGTGATGGGGCTGGCTTGCTCGTGAGCAAGACGAGAGCCAATCCAAAGCTGCGAGCACGCGGCTACGCAGGCATTGCATCTCACCCGTGTCGGTCAGTTAGGTCCGGGTGCGGCAATTTCTTGCGGGAGTGATAGCTCGAAAGAGAGTGATGAAATATGAGACGGTTCACATAACGCGGTTCCCCGTCGCTCTATCCGATCACAATTTCCGGAGGACAAGTCTGCATCGTCGCGAGACCCGGGAGCACGGGAGCACGGGAGCTGAATCAGTAAACAAGTTGTCCCGCGTCTCGCCGACATCAGATCTATCCCCTCATACCGTGTTTCGTGCACGTGAATTCCTGAAGCGCGAGCAAGCAATCAGCAGGATCGGACAAGGCAGCGCGGCTTTAGGAAAGACGCCGGCGCTCCGCCAGCCCTAACACACGGACATGCCGCTTTTGCCGGAGGCCAAGCCATGTCCGAACTTCCCACCCCCGCTGCAACACCCGCCGCGGTCGTCGATGCATTGAAGGCGGTCGCAGGCAATCCGCCGAAGGTGCGCGCGAGCTTCGCCAAGGGTCGATGTGTGCGCGGGACCTATGCCCCGTCCGACCGCGCGGCAGAGATTACGCGATCGCTGAGCTTCACAAAACCGTCGCGCGTGCTGGCGCGCTTCTCCGTCGGCGGCGGCAATCCCGGGGTGACCGACACCAACAACCTCGTGCTGCGCGGCTTCAGCTTCAGGCTGGGCGACGACGCCCATCGCTCGGACATCCTGACGGAAACCGCTCCGGTGCATTTTGCACGGACGCTCGACCAGATGCTCGCCTTCCTCGAGGCGCGCATTCCGGGTGCGGACGGCAAGCCTGACATCGAGAAGGTCCGGGCCTTTTCGGCAGCCAATCCTGAAACACTGAACCAGGCGAATTACGTCGCGGCACGCCGGCTGCCCGGCAGCTTTGCCGGCACGACCTATTGGGGCGTGCACTCCTTTCCCGCGACGAACGCGAAGGATGAGACCCGCTTCATCAAGTTCAAGGTCTCGCCGGTCGGCGGCGACGTCACCTTGAGCGAGGACGAAGCGAGGGCGAAGTCGGCCGATTTCCTGCATGACGATCTCGCGCGGAGGATCGTAGCCGGCGACGTCCGATTCAACGTGATGGCCTTGCTCGACCGTCCCGGCGATCCCACTATGGACGTGACCCTGCGATGGCCGGACGAGGACAACCGTGAGCAGGTGCGGCTGGGGACGATCGTCATCACCAGCCTCGAAGCCAACGCGGCCTGCGACGGCTCCATCTTCAATCCAGCCAATCTTGCCGACGGCATCGGCCATCCGCCGGACGAGATTTTTGCGGCGCGCCGCACGGCCTACACGATCTCGCTGGCGAAGCGTCGGTAACTTCAAGTCTTGTCCCGTCCACCATCCGTTTCTCGGCGCCATGCGCCCGGACTGACGCCGACGATGGACGAGAACACCCGCGTGAAATGGCTCTGATTGGCAAATCCGGCCGAGATGGCAATCTCGGATAACGGCAGGTCGCGGACTGTCATCAGTTGCTTGGCCGCCTTGACGCGCTGTTGGAGCAGCCATTGATGCGGCGGCAGGCCGGTGGAGATCCGGAATGCGCGTGAGAAGTGGCTGACTGACAGGCCAAGCTCGGTCGCGATCAGCTGCAGCGCGATCTTGCCCGAGAGATCGGAATCGAGCCGGTCACACGCACGCTTCACCTGCCATGGCGCGAGACCGCCGCGGCTCGGTTCCGCGGCCGGCTTCAGCCCACCATAGGTCTGGGCGACATGGGCGGTGAGCGCGAGCATCATGTGATCGACGAAAAGCTGGTTGGTCTCGTCGGGCCGACACAGTCCTTGCCGCAACGAGGCACCGACATGTCGAACGACCTCGTCGTCATGACCGACACCGGGCTCGTAGCTGAGCTCGCCTACGCGCGGCCCGCCCGGTTGCCTGGCAACGCTGTTGAGCGCCGAGCGCGGCAAATAGAAGAAGAGCGAGTGAAACGGCTTGTCGATCACATAGCGCGGGTCACGCTTGAGGTCGTACAGATAAGTCGCACCTGCGCGAACATCCGCCTTGGTGACACAGCGGCCCTCCTCCCAGCATTCGCAATCCGGATAGTCGCGGAGTTTCAGGCTGAGGAGATAGGCATCTTCCGCAGCCAGCGATCCGGAAATATCCGGTGTCGGATCGTCGTTGCGGACTTCGGTGACCGCGAGCTCGGCGCTGTGCAGCGAACGCGTGATCAGGACCGGTGCTTGCTTGGAGCGAAGGCCCTGCCCGAGCCTCTGCCCGTAGACGCCTGCTTGTGTCATTCTAGTAAATCCATCCGTAAAGGCACGTCTTCGCCGGCCTTCCCGAGATCCGCGCATTATCGGAGATCGCCGGCCGACGGTCCAGCTGCAGCGCATAACACGAAGCTGGCGCGGCCAGCCGTCGCACCGGGCCGTGCCGCGATGATTTCATTGTGATTTCAGCGTGATGTCACCGGCCTGGCGTCGCGAAGGACACCACCGTTGACCTGCCCGGCAGATCGCGGGGCGACTTCATCGTGCATTTTGGAAATAATTTGCGGCCTGCGCACGTCAGTTGGACCATTCCTCGCCCCAGAGCTGGACGACATGGCCCGGCGACACCTCACGAAATTGACGCACGGGCGGCTGGTAATCGGGCGCGCGCACCGGGCTTCTGATCTCGTCATTCGTGGCCTCGCGCCTGGTGCCGCGGCGCGCTGGATCGGGCACTGGCACGGCCGCCATCAGCTTCTTCGTATAGGGATGCTGCGGATTTCCGAACAGGGCCGCGCGTGGACCGGTTTCGACGATCTCGCCGAGATACATCACCGCGACGCGATGGCTCATGCGCTCGACCACCGCGATATCGTGGGAAATGAAGAGATAGGCAAGTCCCATGCTGGCCTGAAGGTCCAGCATCAGATTGACGACCTGCGCCTTGACCGAAACGTCGAGCGCCGAGACCGCTTCGTCCGCGACGATCAGCTTCGGTCCGAGCGCGAGCGCGCGGGCAATGCAGATGCGCTGGCGCTGGCCACCGGAGAATTCGTGCGGAAAGCGCGCGGCCATGTCGGCGGTGAGACCAACGCGGACAAGCAGGTCGGCGACCTTCTCCCGTGCCTGCGACGCCGTGACGAGCCCGTTGGCGAGCAATGGGGCCGCAATCGCCGTTCCCACCGACATGCGCGGGTTGAGGCTCGCGAACGGATCCTGGAACACGATCTGCATCTGCTTGCGAAAGTCACGCAAGGTGCGGGCATTCATCGCCAGCACATCCTGCCCGTCCACCAGAACGGTGCCGCTGTCCGGCTCCGTCAGCTTGAGAATGGAGCGGCCCGTCGTCGACTTGCCGCAGCCGGATTCGCCGACCAGCGCCAGCGTCTCCCCGGCGCGCAAGGTGAAGGAGATGTTCTCGACCGCATGGACGCGGCCCGAGACCTTGCCGAACAGGCCCGAGCGGATTGGAAAGCGCGTCGTGAGGTTGGAGACCTCGAGCAGCGGTCGCTCGGCAATCGAGACCGTATCGGGCGTCTCCGCCGGCTCGTCAGAGGTCCCCGTCACCTTGTCGACGGTCGGAAAACGCATCGGCCGCGTCCGCCCGTCCATCGAGCCGAGGCGTGGCACGGCCGCGAGCAGCGAGCGGGTATAAGGATGCGAGGGTGAAGCAAAGATGCGCGCGGTCGCATCGGTTTCCACTGCCTGGCCGCCATACATCACCACGGTGCGGTCCGCGATCTCGGCCACCACCCCCATGTCGTGGGTGATGAAGAGGATCGACATCTCCTCTTCCTGCTGAAGCTCCTTCAGAAGCTCCAGGATCTGGGCCTGGATCGTGACGTCGAGCGCGGTGGTCGGCTCGTCTGCGATCAGCAGCCTCGGCTTGCAGGCCAGCGCCATCGCGATCATTACGCGCTGGCGCATGCCGCCGGAGAAGCGATGCGGATGCTCGTGGAAGCGCGATTTCGCCGCAGGTATCCGCACGCGGTCGAGCAGGCATATGGTCTCGACCTCCGCCGCCGCGCGCGACAGGCCGCGGTGCTGGATCAGTGCTTCCGCAATCTGGAAGCCGATGGTCAGCACCGGATTGAGGCTCGTCATTGGCTCCTGGAAGATCATGGCGATTTCGTTGCCACGAACATCCTTCATGCTCGCTTCGGGCAGCGTCAGCAGGTCGCGACCGGCAAGCCGGACGCTGCCTTCGACGCGGCCGTTCTCCTTCGGAATGAGCCGCATGATCGAGAGCGCAGTGACGCTCTTGCCCGAACCGGACTCGCCGACGATCGCCACGGTTTCCCGCGAGGCAATATCGAACGACACGTCGCAGACGACGGGAATCCATCGCCGCTCACGCAGGAAGGACGTCGTCAGGCCGGAAACCGACAGCACCGGCGACTGCGCGTTGGCAGCGATTTGATCAGCTCCGCTTGCGCCCATGCTCATGCCAGTGTCCTAATAGCCGCGACTACGATCGACACGCCCCGGCAATTCTTCACCGCGGCGGTGGCGCGCAATCACATCCAGCACGAAATCGACCGCCGTATCCGGCGTCGTCATGCTGGCATTGTGCGGCGTGACCAGGATGCGCGGATGGCTCCAGAAAGGGTGACCCGCAGACAGCGGCTCCGGCTCGGCGACATCGAGGACAGCACCCGACAACGCGCCGCTGTCGAGCGCCGCGAGAAAGTCGGCTTCGACCAGATGCGGGCCACGCCCGACGTTGACGAGCGACGCGCCGCGCGGCAGGCGCGCGAACAAGTCCGCATTGAGGATGCCGCGGGTCTCATCCGTCAGAGGCAACAGGCAGACGAGAATGTCGGTCTGCGCAAGGAAATCCGGCAACGTCCCCATGCCCGTATAACAGGTGACGCCGTCGATCTCGCGCATCGATCGGTTCCAGCCGAGTAGTGGAAAGTCGAAAGCCGTGAGGCGTTCGAGCACGGCCTGGCCGAGTTGGCCGAGACCCATCACGCCGACGCGCCGCCGCTTCGCCGGCGTGATCCGGATCTCGCGCCAGACCTGCGCCTTCTGCTGGGCGATGAAGTGCAGGAGATCGCGATGCAGGGCGAGCACCGCCATGGTGACGTATTCGACCATGGTCTCGGCGATGCCAGGCTCCAGCATGCGAACGAGCGGAATGTGCGCTGGAAGTTTTTTCGCGTCGAACTGATCGACACCCGCACCGACCGAGAAGACCAGCTCGAGATTTGGGAAAGTCGTCGCGATGTCGTCGGGCGGCACCCACGCCACGAGATAGCGGATGTCGGCGGGATCGCCGATGTCGGGCCAGAGCCGGAATGGCACATCGGGCGCGCGCTCGGCGAAGAAGCCCGCCCATTCAGCGCCCCGAACCATGTTGGCCTTGTAGAGAACCGTCATGCCGCCAAAACTCTCAGAACGGGCTGACCGGCGCGAGCCGGCGGCCGTCGATCAGGCGCTTGTGGCTGTAGGCCGCGGGATCGACCAGCGGCGTCGCGCCCGTCACGATGTCCGCCGCGAGCTTGCCGGCCGCAGGACCGATGCCAAAGCCGTGGCCGGAGAAGCCGGTGGCAAGGAAGAAGCCAGGCATGGCATCGACCGGCGAGATGACCGGAATGGTATCCGGCGTGCAGTCGATCGTCCCGCCCCAGGCTTCCGCGATCTCGATGTCCTTCAATTCAGGGTTCGACTTGATCAGCGAAGCCAGCGCGGCATTGACCAGCGACATGTCAGGCGCGGGATCGCGCACCCGCTCGGTCTCGAATGGCGACGGCTTGTCCAAGCTCCAGTTCGTGCCGCGCATGAGCTGGTCGAAGAAGGATTTGCCGAACGACAGTTTCAACCCATTCTTGCGATGCAGATAGGTCGGCCAGAAAGTTCGCGCGTACCGGAACAGATCAGGCGACAGTTCGACCGTGCCGCGGTTGCGTAGCGCCAGGGTAAAGCCGCCGTCGAGGCGGCGGCGGATGCAATAGAAATCGGTGCCGAGCGCACCGGAGGTGATCTCCGGCCCCGGCGTGGTCCGGCACGCGGTCGCATTGACGAGGCCGATCGGCAGCTCGATGCCGTGGCGACGGCAGAATAGCGACGACCAGGCGCCGCCGGACAGCAGCACCGATTGCGTGCGAACGGTGCCCTTCTCGGTGACGGCGGCGCTCACCCGTCCACCTTGCGTCTCCAACCCACGCGCGGCGCAGCCCTGATGAATCGTGACGCCGTGCTTTCGCGCGGCGGTCGCAAGCGCCGGCACGGCCATTGAGGGCTCGGCGCGCCCGTCGCTCGGCGTGTGCAATCCGCCAACCCATGTCTCGGCATTGCCGGGCAGGCGCTCGGCGACCTCCGCCGGCGTCAGCACGGTCGAGTGAACCTGCATCTCGCGCGCCGTTGCGGCCCATCGCTCCCAGCTGGCGAGCTCGTCCTTGCTCTTGGTCAGGAACAGCACGCCGGTACGGCGGAAGCCGGCATCGACGCCGGCATCGTTTTGCATGTCTTCCCACAGCCGCAGCGCCTCGCGGGCCAGCGGGATCTCCTCACGCGCGCGGCCCTGCTGGCGGCACCAGCCCCAATTGCGGCTCGACTGCTCGCCGCCGACATGGCCCTTCTCGACCAAGGCGACGGAGAGGCCCTTCTTTGCGAGATGATAGGCCGCGGAGACGCCAATGACGCCGCCGCCGATGACGACGACATCCACCTGCGCTGGCAGGCGCTCGTCACTGTTTATGCGGGTGAGCGGCGGGGACATGGGAAACTCCAGATATTCAGTTCGATCGAGACAGCTCGGCTCGTCGCTAGTTTGCAGATCATGGGATGTTCATCCGCGGATCGAGCGCGTCGCGCAGGCCGTCGCCGAGGAAGTTGAAGCTCGTCACCGCAAGCGTGATGGCGAGGCCCGGTGCAATCGCGAGCCAGGGCGCGCTGGTGAGATAGATCTGCGCGTTATTGAGCATGTTGCCGAGGCTCGCGGCCGGCGGTTGGATGCCGTAACCGAGATAGCTGAGATAGGATTCGAGCAGAATGGCCTTGGCCACGTTCAGCGTCGCCGCCACCACGATCGGCGCGATCGCATTGGGTACGAGCTCGCGGAACATGATCCGCAGATTCGACGAGCCGAACGCGAGTGCAGCAACCGCAAACTCGCGCTCCCGCAGCGAGCGCACCTGGGCCTCGACGACGCGGGCCACCCACATCCAGGCGGTTGCCGCGATCAGCACGGTGGTGGTGATGAAGCCGGGCTCGATGAGCGCCGCGAGCGCAAGCAGCAGGAAGATGGTCGGAAAGCAGAGCATGGCATCGACGAGCCGCATCAGCACCGCGCCGACCACGCCGCCATAGAAGCCGGCGAAGGCCCCGACGACGATGCCCACCGCCATCGCCATCACCATCGCGACGAAGCCGATCGACAGC
>NZ_JADPJF010000070.1:23354-45326 GCF_023073295.1 Bradyrhizobium sp. 23
GACGCGCGCGCCCATCATCAGCCGCGCCAGCACGTCGCGGCCGAGTTCGTCGGTGCCGAGGATGTGCGCGCCCGACAGCGGCGGTGCGAACCGCTTCATGATATCGATGTAGGTGTCGTCGAACGGCAGGAGGTACGGGCCGAATGCCGAACCGAGAACAAGGACGAGAATGATCACCGCGCCTGCAAGTGCAAGCCGGTGCCGACGAAATCGCCGCCACGCGGCCTGGCCGGGTGCGGGTTGAGCGCTGGACAAGTCTACGGTCGTCATCCCTAGCCCACCCGGATGCGCGGATCGACGACCGCATAGAGGATGTCGGCCAGCAGCGACCCGATCAGCACCATGATCGCCGAGAACATCAGAATGCCCATCACCACGGGATAGTCGCGATATCCGATGGAATCGAGGAACAGCCGGCCCATGCCGGGCCAGGTGAACACGGTTTCAGCGACCAGCGCACCACCGAGCAGCGTCGGAAACTGAAGGCCGCCCATCGTGATCATCGGCAGCAGCGCGTTACGCAAGGCGTGAACCGTAAGGATTCGCCATTCCGGCATGCCCTTGGCGCGCGCGGTGCGAATGTAGTCCTGGTTGATGACTTCGAGCATCGAGGAGCGCATGAAGCGGCCCCACATCGCGGTCTCCACCAGCGCCAGCACCAGCGCCGGCGCAATGAGATGATGGAGCAGATCGAGCAGGGAGCCATCGCCGACGGTCTGCCGGTTGCCGGCCGGCAGCCAGCCGAGCTTCACCGAGAACACATAGATGGTGACGAGGCCGAACCAGAAGGTCGGGATCGACAATGCGATCATGGCGCCGACGGTTGCGAGCGAATCGAACAGCGAATAGCGGCGCAGCGCACCGAGCACGCCAATCCAGCAGCCGAGCAGCACCGCGATGATGGTCGCAGTCGCCATCAGTTCCAGCGTGGCGCCGAGATGCGACGAGATCACCGCCAGCACCGCCTCGCCGTCACGATACGAGCGGCCCCAATCGCCCCTCAGCATCCGGCCGAACCAATCGAGATACTGGATCGGCAGCGAACGATCGAGGCCGAGTTGCCGCGTGACGCGGTCGAGATCCTCCTGCGTCATCTGCGCGGACGCCGCGAATTGCGAGAGCGGACCGCCGGGCGCCAGATGCAGGATGGCGAAGCCGATCGCGGACACGATCACCAGCAGCATGATCGCCTGCGCCAGGCGATTGGCGACGTAACGGGCCATCTCAGGCGATCTCGCGCGCCTGAACCATCAGGCCCAATACCATTCGCGAATGTTCCAGCAGTTGATCGACATGTTGATGTTGGGACGGAAGCCTTGCAGCCCTTCCTTCACACCTTCGGCGATGAAGCCCTGGAACAGCGGCAGGATCGCGAGGTCGTCGCGGATGAGCTTTTGCAGAGCGCCATAGGTCGTCTTGCGCTGCGCCAGATCGAACTGCTTGGCACCTTCGGCGAGAAGCCGATCCGCCTCCGGGTTGCGATACTGATAGGTGTTGTAGCCGCGGCCACCTTTGGCAGGAATGGCGCCGGAGCCGAAGCGGGGCGTCACGTCGGGGTCGCTGCCGAGCATGAAATTCACTCCCACGATCACCGAATTGAATTTCGATTGCTGCCAGAAGTCGCCCCAGATCACGGCGGCCGGCATGTTGTTGACGCGCATCGCGGCACCGATCGCGCGCCAGTCCTGGATCAGCAGCTGCTGGGTCTGCTCACGCACCGCATTGCCCGACGTCGTTGAATTGGTGAATTCGAGCTTGACGCCGCCTTTCTCGCGCACGCCGCCGGCGCCGCGGACCCAACCGGCCGCATCGAGCAGCGTGTTGGCCTTGGCCGGATCGTATTTGTGCTGCGGCAGTCCCTGCTGGAACGACCAGGCCTGTTGCGGCACGAAGCTTTCGGTCTGCGTCGGCAAGCCGTAGTTCAGCGCGTCGATGATCGCCTGCTTGTTGATCGCGAGATACAGCGCCTCGCGCACCGTGCGGTCCGCCAACGCGCCGAACTCCAGATTGGGCGCGATGTGCTCCACCGACGACGTGGATGAGACGAAGATCTTGCGGCCCTTCAGCGTCTTCGCTTCCTGCACGAAGTTCGGCAGAATGCCTTGCAGGCCGGTGTAATCGACCTGGCCGGTGCGGAACTGGGTGTAGAGCACGGTCAGGTCTGGAATGTATTTGAACACCACGCGCTCAACGTAGGGTCCCTTGGCGTGATAGCCGGTATGGGCATTCAACTGAATGTGGTCGCCCGGCACGCGCTCGCCCCAGCGGAACGGTCCGGTGCCGACAGGCGCATTGTGGAACGGCGAGGCGTTCGGATCGGTCACCTTCTCCAGGATGTGCTTGGGCACGATGAAGGTCAGCGATCCCAGGATCGACATATAGGGCGAATAGGGAGCTTCCATGCGCCAGTGAATCTCGTCGGGCGCGACGATCTTGATGTCCTTGACGAGACTATGGCCGACGCGGCTGCGCGCGCGAAAATCGGGGTTGTTGATCAGCTCAAGCGAGAACTTCACGTCCTCGGCCGTGAACGGCGTGCCGTCGTGCCATTTCACGTCGCTGCGGAGCTTGATCTTCCAGGTCAGGCCGTCGGCCGAGAGGCCGCCATTCTCGACCGTCGGGACTTCGCGGGCGAGGTCGGGAACGAACTTGCCGTCGGGATCGATGAACCAGAGCGGCGAGAACACCTGCCACCAGATGCCCTGATCGACTTCGATGCCCGGCATCAGGGGATGAAAGACCGTCGGCTCCTGCGACAGCGCCGCGATCACCTGTCCGCGCGGCTTGTCCGGCGGATTGGTCGGGCGTTCTGTCTGCGCAAATGCGTTGCCCGATAGCGTCCATCCCG
The DNA here is from genome assembly GCF_023073295.1 of Bradyrhizobium sp. 23. NCBI lineage: Bacteria > Pseudomonadati > Pseudomonadota > Alphaproteobacteria > Hyphomicrobiales > Nitrobacteraceae > Bradyrhizobium > Bradyrhizobium sp. 23. Next base: position 26,203 of record NZ_JADPJF010000070.1, read on the forward strand.
CCGCGGCGCCGGCCCCGAGCTGAAAGATCTGACGGCGATTCGGATTGCCGAGATGCAGTGCCCCAACGCCGAACTTCCCGGTGTCGTCCGCCATGACCACTCTCCGTTGTCGCACGCGGCACCGTCTCCCGGGCCCCGAGACCCCGGCAAAGGGACAGGAATGGGCTTTAGTGCTTCTAAATTTTCTATCAAAAGTTCATCACGACTAAATACAGCTGTCAATCATATTGCTAGGATGCGCGACCTTTTCACTCCGACTGAAGCTCCGGAACGTCATTGTCCGGGCTGAGATGATGCATGGGAGAGCGACATGGATGGTCGCGGCGAGATCAACGATCCGAAGGATGCCCCGCCGACCGAAGCCGACGATGCCGTCGACCAGCGCCTCGGCGAGACCGTGCGGCTGCTGCGGCAGCGCGCGGGCCTGTCGATCCAGGACGTCGCCAAGAAGACCGGCCTCTCCAACGGCATGATCAGCCAGCTCGAACGCGCGCGCGCCATGCCGTCGATACGCACGCTGCGCCTGCTCAGCATCGCGCTCGACGTTCCCATCTCCTATTTCTTCGAGACCACCGATCCCGCCGACGTGCAGCGCTATATCGTGCGCAAGAACGGCCGGCGCCTGCTGCGGCTCACCGCCAGCGGCGTCGTCAAGGAAGCGCTGACGCCGGCAGACAAAGGCCAGCTCGAATTCTACGAGCTCACGCTCAATCCCGGCGCCTCGTCCGGCACCGACTTCCTGCAGCACACCGGCGAGAAGGCGGGCTACATCCTCTCAGGCAGCCTGCGGCTGTGGCTCGACAACCAGGCCCATCTGCTCGACGCCGGCGACAGCTTTCGCTTTCCGAGCATCGTGCCGCACATGTTCGACAACCCGACCCAGCAGACGGCCCGCGTGATCTGGGTGACGACGCTGCGCCAGACCGATTCGCCGGCAGGTTGAAAGCGCCGCCAGCCCGGCACCACCGCAAATTGCCCCTCGACGCTGCCGCGCGGAATCTGTAGCTCACATCTGTAGCTCACGTGGAGCCGGTCATTGACAGGGCGGACACGAGGGTCTGCCACTGACGCGTTGGTGTGAGACCATGAAACTCAGGCGGCTTCTGACACTCGCGATGGCCGCGCAGGTCATCGTGACCGCGGCGGCTCTCCTCGTCTCCTATGCCGCGACCGGAACCGGGTTCGGCATTGCCCAGATCGTCGCCATGCTCGCAAGCGGCGCCATTGCGGTCCTGCTCGCTCGTCTGTGCACGCGCGCGATCGAAACGGCGCAGGAAAAACGGGCCGCCGCGCTACTGACCGAGCAGGCGCGGGCCAGCGCACAGATGACGCAAGCGGTCATCAAGACCGCGCTCGATGCCTTCGTTCAGACCGACCAGAACGGCATCGTGCTGGAATGGAGCCTTCAGGCCGAGGCCCTGACGGGATGGACGCACAAGGAGGCGCTCGGCACGGACGTCGTCAATCTCCTCATCGCCGAGCCGCTGCGCGACGGCTTCAGGCAACGCATGATGCGGCTGCTGCCGGAATTGTCGGATACGCCGATCGGCATCCGGTTCGAAGCGACCCTGCTGCACCGGGACGGCGACGAGATCCTGATCGAGGCCTCCAGCACGGCGCTCCACATCGGGGGGCGCACCCTCATCAACAATTTCGTCAAGGATGTCACCCAGAAGCGCGCCGCCGAGGAGCAGCTGATCCAGGCCCAGAAGATGGAGGCGATCGGTCAGCTCACCGGCGGCATTGCGCACGAATTCAACAACATGCTCACCGTGATCACGGGCACGATCGAGATCCTCGCCGACGCCGTGAAGGATAATCCGCCGCTCGCGACCATCACCAAGCTGATCAGCGACGCCGCCGATCGCGGCGCCGCGCTGACGTCGAGCCTGTTGTCCTTTGCCCGCAAGCAGGCGCTCAAGCCGGCCGAGAGCGACATCAACGAGCTGCTCGAAGAGCTCGCAAAGCTGCTGCTGGCAACCTTCGACAAGAAGATCGAGATCGTGACCCGGCTCGACGGCAACATTTGGCTCGCCCTCGTCGATCGCGGCCAATTGAGCTCGGCGCTTCTCAACCTCGCGATCAACGCCCGCGACGCGATGCTGGACGGCGGCAGACTGACGTTGACGACGCGCAACGTCGTGTTCGGCGTCCGCGAGGCCGTGGCGGTCGGGGCCGGCTATGCCGGCGACTATGTCGAGATCGAGATAGGCGATACCGGCACTGGCATTCCGCCGGCCATTCTGGAGCGGATCTTCGATCCCTTCTTCTCGACCAAGGACATCGGGAAGGGCACCGGGCTCGGGCTCAGCATGGTGTTCGGATTCATCAAGCAGTCCGGTGGCGGAATCAAGGTCGCTTCCGAAGAAGGACGCGGCACGACTTTCACGATCTATCTGCCGAAGGCGGAGGCGAGCACGCTTCGCCCCACCGGCTATGACGAGCGCAAGGTCGTGGGCGGGACGGAAACCATTCTTTGTGTCGAGGACGACCGCGACGTCCGCCAGTACGTCACGGTTCAGCTCGAAAGCCTCGGCTACAAGGTCATCTCGGCCGCCAATGCAGCCGAGGCACTGGCCATCGCGGCCGAAGGCACGCCCTTCGACCTGCTTTTCACCGACATCGTGATGGCCGGCAGCTTGAACGGACGAGAGCTCGCCGACGAGATGGTGGCATCGCGCCCCTCGCTGCGGGTGCTCTTCACGTCGGGCTATGCCTACGACGCCCCGCATGCGCAGGGGCGCGCCACCAAGGGCGCACCGCTTCTGACAAAGCCCTACCGCAAGGCCGAGCTCGCGCGCATGCTGCGCCGCTCTCTCGACACCGCTGTCGACGACGCGGGCGATCCGATCCCGACGCCCTATTCCGTGCAGGCCGATCTCGAAGGCTTTCTGCGCAGGCAGGCGGCTGAACGCGATGGCGCGACAAGGTCGCGGAAGACCTAGGCCATCCGCTGCGAATTCCAACGCGGGTGGCATGGTTGAATGGTCAATCAACGACAAGCTAAAAGACTGCGACGATCAGTATTGCTGGGGCGATGTTACTCAGGCGACGACGTTCAAATGATGCCGCGTCTTCGCGCCGCGCGCTCCCCAACCGACATCGGGAAGCCGCCGGCGCATCAGCTCATCTTCCGCCGCAGCGTCGCTGACGGCGTCTCGCCGAATTTTTCGCGATAGGCGCCGGCCATGCGGCCGAGATGGGTGAAGCCGAGATCGAAGGCGATCTCGGTGATCGAAGTGTCCAGCTCGGCTTGCGTGAGCCGGGTGTGGAGATTGGCGAGGCGCATGTCGAGCAGCATCTGCGAGATCGACACGCCGAAATGACGGCGGAAACCGAGCTGTAGCGCGCGGATGCCGATCCCGGACTCACAGGCGAGGTGCGCAACGTCGAGCGGCTCGCAGGCATTCGCCGCGAGGCAGTCCCGCGCAGTGTGCAGCGCGCGCGGCAGACGCTCGCCCTGGCCCGAGAACGTTCTGATCGCGTCGGACAGGCCGTGCCGCTGGCCGTCGAGGAGGTAATGAAGCAGCGCCTCGCGCCAGCCCGCGGTCGCGACCGGTGAAAGCCTGCCGGACGGTCCGAGACCTTCGGCGAGCATCATCAGCTCGACGAGCTTCGCCGCGAGGCCGCGCGCGGCCGGCACGTTCAGGTCGAGCGTAGGGTCGAACTCGACCGCGCCGGTCGCCCTGCCCGACAATGCCGCTGCGCGCTGCTCGACCATGCGGCGGTCGAGCAGCAGGATCGCTTGCGCCGACTCGGTCCAGATCATCCGGGTCGGGATGGTCGGCGACAACAGCGACGCCGTCCGTTCCGGCGCTGTGTCGAGTTCGCGGGTACCTGCGCGGATACGGGCCGTGCCGGCGAGCGGGATCTGCACCAGGAAGAAGCGGTCGAGGCAGCCGGGATCGATGGTGACGGATCCGCCATAGGCGACATAGTTGATGGAAAAGCCGTCGAAGGCGGCACAATTGTGCCTGGCCGAGAAGCCCGACCTCCGCATCGGCGTCAGATCATGCGGGCAGAAGATGCGCCCGACCTGCTCGGCCGCCTCGTCGGCGTCGTCGGTGGTGACGCGGGCGAAAGCCGCGAGCCTTTCGGCCGCGGATCGAGGCGTGCTCATTTCCAGCTCGGCTGCGGACATCGCCGACCACGCTTGGCATCACGGAATATTTTAAACCTATAATAGTTCCCCGTCCCCGGAAAGAGCCCTGTCGCAAAAACGTCGTGCCGCACGGCACAGGACGTGTCCGGATTCGTTTAGCGGATAGACAGCAGCCCGCGCCTGACCGAAGCTCCACCCTCGTCGGGATCCACGATGGAGGCGAGCCATGACTGCACTCGAGAAGGGCATTACCGCGAACGGCACGGGCTATGGCGGCAAGACCTGGAATATTCTGGGCCAGGTCTATTTTCCCAAGGCCGTCACCGATTCCACCTTTGCCTTCGAGACCAACAGCGAGCCGGGCCAGTTCGTGCCAGTGCACATCCATCCGACCCAGGACGAATTCATCCTGGTGCAGGAGGGCACGCTCGACCTCAAGCTCGACGGCAAATGGGTCAAGGCCAACGCCGGCGATCTCGTGCGCCTGCCGCGCGGCATCCCGCACGGCTATTTCAACAAGTCCGACAAGCCGGCCCGCGCGCTGTTCTGGGTCTCGCCGATGCAGAAGCTGGAGGCGCTGTTCAACCAGCTCCACAATCTGGCCGACCCCGCCGAGGTCGTGCGCATCTCGGCCCTGCACGAGGTCGACTTCCTGCCGCCTGAAGCCAACGACTAGGCGGCCGCCCCACTCCCATTTCTGTTTCGTCGCAGGTCCAGCGGCGGCGCAGCGCGGCCGAACGCGGCCTGCTGTGCCCAGAACATTCGAGCTCGCGAGCAATCCCATGGTCAACCCAAAGCATGTCTGCGTGATCGGCGCCGGCGTCTCCGGCCTTGCCGCCGCAAAGGCGTTCTCGACCCGCGGTCACCGGGTCACCATCATTGAACGCAGCGCCGATCTCGGCGGCGTCTGGGAGCCGGCGCGCTCCTATCCGGAGGTGCAGACCCAGAGCCCGAAGGAGCTCTACCGCTACACCGACCGCGCCATGCCCGAAGCCTATCCGGAATGGCCGACCGGATCGCAAGTCCACGCCTACCTCGCCGACTACGCACGAATTTTTGGCCTCGACCGTATGCTGCGTTTCAACACCAGCGTGTCGGGCATGGCGCGACGCGCCGACGGCAGACCAGGCTGGACGCTCGCGCTCTCGGACAAGAGCGGCGCCAGCACAGCTGAGGATTTCGACTTCGTCGCGGTCTGCACCGGACAGTTCAACGAGCCGCGGGAGCTGCACTGCCCAGGCGAAGACGGCTTTCTAGCACAGGGCGGGCAGATCCTGCATTCATCGAAATACAACGATCCTCAAGTGGTGAAAGGACGGCGCGTCGTCGTGCTCGGCGGATCGAAATCGGCAACCGACATCGCGGTGAACGCCGTGAAAGCGGGCGCGCGTGAGGTGACGATCGTGATGCGCGAGCCGGTCTGGCGCATTCCTTATTTCATCGGCGGTCTCGTGAACTTCAAGCGCATCCTCTACATCCGTGCGCAGGAGGAGATGTTTCCGGGCTGGGGCATCGGCGCGATGTCGCGCCTTGCGCATCGCATCGCAGCACCGTTCGTCTGGGCAAACTGGCGCGGGCTGGAAAGCCTGTTGAAGGCGCAGCTCAAGCTGAAGCAATGCAACATGGTGCCGAAGGAGCGGATCGAGGACGGAGTCAACTGCTCGGTGCCGATCGCAACACCCGGCTTCCATCCGATGGTAGCCGACGGCCGCATCAAGGCCGTGTTCGGCAGCTTCGATCATTACGACGGTGACACCATCGTGATGAGCGGCGGCGAGCGCGTGGCGGCCGATGTCGCGGTGCTCGCGATCGGCTACAAGCTCGGCGTGCCATTCCTGCCCGCCGCGTACCAGGCAAAACTGGTCGATGCGGATGGGCAGTACCGGCTCTATCGCCTGATCGCCAATCCCGACCTGCCGGAGCTCGGTTTCGTCGGTTTCAACTCCTCGTTCTGCACCGTGCTCTGCGCCGACCTCGCCGCCAACTGGCTGGTCCGTTACGCCGACGGACAGCTCGCACGCCAGCCGACCGCGCAACAGATGCGCGACAACATCGAGATGATGCTGCACTTCAAGCGGGTCGAACGGCCGGCTGCGGGCGTCTATGGCGGCCTCTGCGTCGCGCCCTATCACTACCGTCACTTCGACGAGCTGATGGCCGACATCGGCGCCAAGGAGCAGAAGCGCGGCGGGCTCGCGGGCCACTTCCGGCCGCCGGACGCGGACGCCTATGCGCGGTTTCTCGCCTCCGCGCCGGATTACCAAGCGGCGTGAGGCCGCGAATTCGGGCCGAGTGGGATTTGCCGCTCGCCAGCCCTCGCCTCCGATGCTTACGATCCCCTTGGCCATCGAATCGACAGGCCCAGGGAACCGGCCATGAGAGCACGACATCGCGCCGCCGCAGTCATAACGGCGCTTGGGCTGATCCTTGCGACCTTCGTCCCGAGCCTGGCGCAAACGCTCACGGCCAGGCAATCGGAGGCGGTTGCGACCTACGAGCGTGCGCTCGGCGATTTCAAAGCGATTCTCTCCGAGCGGCGCCGCCAGATCGACGCCAAACAGCCGCTGCCGAACCTGCCGGGCCAGGCGCTCTATCTGGCACGCGTCGCCGTGATCAGTGCTTACAAGGATCTCACCGACGTCATGCCGTCGCGGACCGGCAGGCCCAACAAGTTCGAGATCCCGCCGGCCTATTTCGATGCCGAAATCGAACCGCTGGTGGACGAATACTCAAAGCTGTTCGAGATCATGGAAGCGCCGCCGGCCGGCGCGCAGAACTCGGCGACACCGTTCAAGGACGTGGTGGATCTCGCGGTCGCGATCGCACGCGCCAAGGGGTTGGCGCCTGACCACGCCGAAGCCGCGGGCCGGATCAGTCTGGGGCTGTTCTTCGCCGAGACCAACGGCAAGCAGAACGTCCGCAACGGGCGCTCGAACACCTATATGGGCAGCTTCCAGACCGGCCCGTCCGAGGACCGCAACGGCCATAGGAAATGGGACGCCATCAAGGGCGAGATCGCGGCCGCCGATCCCGGGTTGAGCGCGCGCGACGACAAGGAGGAGGCGCGGGCCCGCGGCACCGATCATCGCTTCAATCACTGGACCAACGTGCGCGACGGCCTGATGAACGCGCATGCGGATATTTTCCGGGAGATCCCAGGAATCGTGAAGACGCTGCCCGACCCGATCGACCAAATGAAGCTGTTCGAGCTGATCCAGATCGTTCCCACGCCGACGCGGGCGGCGCTCAGGTCCGGCGATCTCCTGAACTACAGGGTGTCCAGTCCGACGATCATGAAGCACCTGCGCAACAACAGCATCTTCGCATTCGGACAGGCCGACCGGGCGCGCACCTCGGCAAGCTTCCGGGAAATCCTTGGCGCGATGTGGCTGTTCAAGCGGAAGTTCGAGAAGGCGATGGCGAAATACGCGGAGATCAAGCCACGCTGAGGGGCCTCGCCGCGTGGCACGCGACTGAGAGGCTAGCTCCCGCCTTGTAGCCGTCCGTCGGCGTCTTCAAAGGCAAACGCTCGCCACCTGGTCATTGCGTCCTGCGCCCGGTGCATTTAGCTTCTCCGGACAAGAACAAATCTCGGGGGGACATATGACAGCCGCTCTTCGCAAGCGCACGCGCCGTGCCGCATGTGCTTTGATCTCAACATCCCTGGCGGGCCTCGCCAATTTCGCCGCGCACGCCGAGATCGTCGTCACGGCCAATGACGGCAAGATGGTGCTCGAGAACGGCAGCGCCCTGGTGCGCAAGCAACCACTGCCGGACACGGTGAGCGTCATCGACTTCACCGACGGTGCCTTGAAACTTCTAGGCGAGGTGCCCGCCCCGGCCAGCGTCGTCGGACCGCCGCCGAGCGTGGCAATTGCGCCGGATGGCGCGTTCGCCCTCGTTACCGGCGCGATGAAGCTCGATCCCGCGGATCCGACCAAGACGGTGCCCGACGACAAGCTTTCGGTCATCGACCTGAAATCCACGCCGCCCAAAGTACTGGCGACCTTGCAAGCCGGCGCGGGCGCTGCCGGCGTTTCGATCAACCGCGCGGGCACGCTGGCGCTGGTTGCGAACCGCAGCGAAGGAACGGTCTCGGTCTTCACCATCAGCGGGGGCACGCTTGCGCCCGTCGGCAAGATCTAGCTCGGCGACGCCAAATCAGGCCCCAGCCACGCGGTCTTTTCCCATGACGGCGCGACCGCGCTGGTCACGCGCGACGGAGACAGCAAGATCTCGCTTCTGACTGTGGACGGGAGCAAGGTCGAGTACGCCAAGCGCGATCTCTCCGCGGGCATCCGCCCCTACGACATCGATGTCACCGGCAGCGCCGCCGCCATCGTCGGCAATGTCGGCGCCAGCAGCGGCGACAACGACTCGATCAGCCTGATCGACATGACGGCGAAACCGATCCGCGTCGTCACGACAGTCACCGTCGGGCAGACGCCGGAAGCCGTGAAGATGTCCCCGGACGGCAACTACGTGGCCGTGACCGTCATGAACGGTTCGAACAAGCCGTCGGCGTCGCCGTTCTTCAACGATTTCGGCCTGCTCAAGGTCTACAAGATTTCGGGCACTGACCTTACGCCGGTGACGGAAGCGAAGATCGGCCATTGGTGCCAGGGCATGGTGTGGTCCAAGGAGTCCAAATATGTCGTGGCCCAGTGCATGGTCGAAAACGAGCTGATCGCCTTCTCGTTCGATGGCAAGGCGCTGAACAAGACATCCACGCTCAAGATGCAAGTGAGCCCCGCGGGCATCCGCACCGCGGAGCCGTAGGGCCGGAGCGCGGCGCAGTCATCCTGCGCCGCCGTCCTATTCGGTGCGGATCGGCGCGTCCTTCAGGCCATTGCTGTCGTAGGCCTTGCGCAAGGTGCCATTCGTCACCGCCTCGTTCATGAATTTGGTGACGAAGGTCAGCGCTTGGGGGTGGCCGAGCGGTACAGCGACCGCCGTGACGGTCTTCTTGAAGGTCTCGTCGAGCACGCGCGTGCCCGGGATCTTCTGCGCCATCTTGTTGAGCTGGTCGCGCGACAGCGCAAACGCATCGATCTGGCCGCTGCTGAGGAGGCCGAAGATCTCGTCATAGGTCTGATAGCCCGTGACCTTCGCATTCTTCAGATGCGCGGCCGCGCCGCGCATCGTGGTCGTGGCGTTCACGGCCGCGACCTTGATGCCCCCCTGATCGAGCGTGGCGAAATTGGTGACGTTCGAGCCTGATTTGACGATGTAGGTGGCGTCCGCGACCTCGTAGATCGGGCCGAACATCATCCTGCTCTCGCGCTCAGGATCTTTGGGCAACCAGGTGACGTCCCAGTTGCCGTTCGATGCCGCGTCAGTGATCTGCCCTGAATTCTGGTACACGACATATTCAACGGGCACGCCGAGTTGCCCGGCCATCTCCCTGCCGAGATCGACCGGCACGCCGGCATAGCCGTCTCCGGTCTTGGTGGACCAGAACGCGCCGCCAGCCAGGCTGATCGCAATCGCGACCCGCAGCTTGCCGGTCGGTGCGATCTCGTCCTTAAGTCCATCGCCTAGCGCGGGCATGACGACCGCCGCTGCGAGAATGAGGCCGGCAAGGACCGACTTAAGGACCGACGTGGGCATGTCATGATCTCCCGACCTTTTCTTCTTGTATTCTTCTCTTGTTCGTCCCGACCGCTTCGCGCGCCGTCGCTCGGCCTGTGACATAGTTCTGGTCGATCGGGTGCGCGATAAAAAGCGGTTTGTGATGGCAAAACTGCCAAAGGCCACAGCGCGGTCCGCAGCGCAAGGCCGACGACTGCCATGGCTATGGTGTTCCACGTCCGGGCATTTGTTGGTAGCCTCCCGCCTCGATAGACAGCAACCGGGGGCCACCGAATGACCTGCGCGAATCCCGCATCTCCCGCACGGCGCAACGAAGCGTGGAGACATGTCGGGCAGGCACTGGCCGCCGCGATGGCCGTGGCCGCGCTCGCCGGCTGCGAGGACAAGAACAGTTTCGTCGCTCCGCCGCCGCCCAAGGTGGACGTCGCCGCGCCGGTGCAGCGCCCGGTGACGCGGTATGTCGAGGCCACCGGCAACACCGCGCCGTTCAAGAATGTCGATCTCGTCGCGCGCGTGCAGGGATTCCTGCAATCGATCGACTACCAGGACGGCGCCTTCGTCAAGCAGGGCACCCAGCTGTTCACGATCGAGCCCGAGACCTACAAGCTCAAGCTCGACCAGGCGCGGGCGGCCGAGGCCGGCGCGCAGGCCTCAGTCCGGCAGGCGGAAGCCGACTACAAACGGCAGGCTGAGCTGGTGCAGCGCCAGGCCGTCTCGCAGGCCACGCTCGACACCTCGACATCGACGCGCGATAACGCGCAGGCCAATCTCCAGCAGGCCGAGGCCAACACCAAGCTCGCCCAGGTCAACTACGGCTACACCAACGTGACCGCGCCTTTCGACGGCATCGTCAGCGCTCACATGGTCTCGGTCGGCGAACTCGTCGGCGTCTCCTCTCCAACTCAACTCGCGTCCATCGTCGCGATGGACCCGATCTATGTGAATTTCACCGTCAACGAGCAGGACGTGCTGCGCATCCGTGCCGAGGCCGCCCGCCGCGGGCTCACCGCCGCAGACATGAAGCAATTTCCGATTCAAGTCGGTTTGCAGACCGAGGCCGGTTATCCGCATGAGGGCAAGCTTGACTATGTCGCCCCGACCCTCACCCAGTCGACGGGCACGCTCGCAGTGCGGGGCCTTGTCCCCAACGACAAGCGGGTGCTGCTGCCCGGCTATTTCGTCCGCGTTCGCGTGCCCTTCACTCAGGAGAAGGACGCCCTGCTCGTGCCCGACACCGCGCTCGGCAGCGATCAGGGCGGCCGCTATCTCCTCGTCGTCAATGGCGACAACGTTGTCGAGCAGCGCAAGGTGCAGATCGGTCCCGTGGACAACGGTTTGCGCGTGATCGAAAGCGGCTTGAAGCCGGATGATCGCGTGGTGATCGCAGGGCTGCTGCGGGTGATTCCGGGCCAGAAGATCGAGCCGCAGGTGACGAAGATCGAGCAGCCGCAGGCGTCTGCCAAGTAAGTAGGAGCGCCTGCCATGATCTCAAAGTTCTTCATCGAGCGGCCGGTCCTCTCGAACGTCATCGCGCTGCTGATGATCCTGATCGGCGGCGTCGCGCTGTTCAACCTCGCGATCGCGCAATATCCCGACGTGGTGCCGCCGACAGTGCAGGTCACCACACGCTATCCCGGCGCCAGCGCCAAGACCGTGATCGACACAGTTGCCTTGCCGATCGAACAACAGGTCAACGGCGTCGAGGACATGCTCTACATGCAGTCCTACAGCGGCTCCGACGGCACCTATACGCTGACCGTGACCTTCAAGATCGGCACCGACCTGAACTTCGCGCAAGTGCTGGTGCAGAACCGCGTCTCCAGCGCGCTGTCGCAATTGCCCCAGTCGGTGCAGAACCAGGGCGTCACCGTACAGAAGCGGTCGACGTCGATCCTGCTGTTCGTGACGCTGACCTCGCCCGACAAGACGTTCGACAGCCTTTATTTGAGCAACTACGCCACCATCAACCTCCGCGACGAACTCTCGCGCCTGCCCGGCGTCGGCAACGTCACCGTGTTCGGCGCCGGCCAGTATTCGATGCGGGTGTGGCTCGATCCGAACAAGCTGCAGGTCCGGGGCCTGGTGCCGCAGGACGTCATCCAGGCGATCCAGCAGCAGAGCCAGCAGGTCTCCGCCGGCCAGGTCGGCGCACCGCCGACGCCGCCGGGTCAGGCGTTCCAGTACACCCTCAACGTCAACGGCAGGCTCGACGATACCACCGAGTTCGAGAACATCATTGTCAAATCAGGCACCAGCGGCGACGTCACGCGGGTGCGCGACGTCGGCTGGGTCGAATTGGGCGCGCAGACCTACAGCCAGATCTTCTCGCTCAACAAGCAGCCTGCCACCGGCATCGGCGTGTTCCAGTCACCCGGCGCCAACGCACTCCAGGTCGAGCAGGCTGTCGAGAAGAAGATGGCGCAGCTCGCCAAGGCCTTCCCGCAGGGCATGAAGTACGACACGCCGTTCGACACCACCAAATTCGTGCAGGCCTCGGTGCACGAGGTCTACATGACGCTGATCGAGGCCGGCCTGCTGGTGCTGGTCGTGATCCTGGTGTTCCTGCAGGACTGGCGCGCGATGCTGGTGCCGGCGACCACTGTGCCGGTGACCATCATCGGCGCCTTCGCCGCCATGGCCGCGCTCGGCTTCACCATCAACATGTCGACGCTGTTCGCGATCGTGCTAGCGATCGGCATCGTCGTCGACGATGCCATCGTCGTGGTGGAAGGCGCGGCCCACAACATCGAGCAGGGCATGAACGGCCATGACGCCGCGATCAAGGCGATGGACCAGCTGTTCGCGCCGATCGTCGGCATCACGCTGGTGTTGATCTCGGTGTTTTTGCCAGCGTCGTTCCTCGCCGGGCTCACCGGCCGCATCTATTCGCAATTTGCGCTGGTGATCGCGGCGACCGCGCTTCTGTCCGCCATCAACGCGGCGACGCTGAAGCCGACGCAATGCGCTCTCTGGCTGCGGCCGACGGTGCCGCCGGAGCAGCGCAACTTCTTCTATCGCGGCTTCAACGCGGTCTACAACCGCGTCGAGCGCGGCTACATCCGACTGATCGGCGTGCTGTGCAGGAACAGCACGATCTCGGTCGCGATCGCGCTGGTGCTGATCGGGATCGGCGGCTACGGGCTGTCCCGGGTACCGACCGGCTTCCTGCCGATCGAGGACCAGGGCTACCTGATCGCCGCCGTGCAACTGCCTGACGGTGCCGCGCTGGAACGGACCCAGAAGGTGCTCGACAGAGCGAGCGAGCTGATCAAGGACACGCCCGGAGTCCAGCAAGTCATCACCATCGCCGGCATCTCCGCGCTGGACAACAGCGCCAGCCTTGCCAATGCCGGCGTCGCCTACATTATCCTGAAAGATTGGGACGCGCGCAAAGGACCGGGCGAGGATCTGCGCTCACTGGTCTACGGGCTGAACGACAAGCTCGCGGCCATCATGGAAGCGCGCACGCTGGTGCTGCCGCCGCCGCCGATCCAGGGCATCGGCAACGCGGCCGGCTTCTCGATGCAGGTCGAGCTGCGCGACGGCAACAGCGATTTCGCCAAGCTCCAGGCCATCACGGGCGCGATGGTCAGCAATGGCCAGAGCCAGAGCGCGCTGCAGCGCGTCCAATCCTCGTTCCGCTCCTCGGTGCCGCAATTCAACGTCGAGATCGACCGCATCAAGACCCAGACGCTGCACGTGACGACGGACCAGGTGTTCGCGGCGCTCTCGACCTATCTCGGCTCGTCCTATGTCAACCAGTTCAACAAGTTCGGCCGCGTGTTCCAGGTCTACACCCAGGCCGATCCCGCCTTCCGCGTCACCGAGCGCGACATCGCCAACATGATGGTGCGCAACTCGAACGGCGACATGATCCCGATCGGCACGGTTGCCACGATCACGCCCGCCACCGGCCCGTCGCTGATCAGCCTCTACAATCTCTATCCATCGTCGACCGTGATCGGCCTGCCGGCGCAGGGCTACTCCTCTGGCCAGTCGCTGAAGCTGATGGAGGAGATCGCGGACAAGACGCTGCCGCCGGGCACCGGCTTCGAATGGACCGCGATGTCCTATCAGGAGAAGGCCGTCTCCAACCAGATCTACTGGGTGTTCGGGCTCGCCATGCTGCTGGTCTATCTCGTGCTCGCCGGCCAGTACGAGAGCTGGTACGCGCCGATCTCGGTAATCCTGGCGGTGCCGCTGTCGTTGCTCGGCCCCATGCTGATCCTCAACGCACTGAAGATCGACAACAACCTCTATTGCCAGATCGGCCTGATCCTGCTGATCGCGCTGTCGGCCAAGAACGCCATCCTGATCGTCGAGGTCGGGCTCGAGCTGCACGGCCGCGATGGCAAGCCGGTGCTGGAATCCGCGGTCGAAGCTGCGCGCGCCCGCTTCCGCCCGATCCTGATGACGTCGTTCGCCTTCATCCTCGGCGTGGTGCCGCTGGTGATCGCGACCGGCGCCGGTGCCAGCGCGCGCAAGTCGATCGGCATCACGGTGTTCTCGGGCATGCTGGCCTCGACCTGCCTCGCGGTGCTGTTCGTGCCGGCGTTCTTCGTGGTGGTGCAGCGCTTCGAGAACTGGCGTGCGTCGAAGAAAACGCCGAAGGCGGTGGCAGTGGCCGAAGTGAAATCCTAGGCTTTCTCCGTGGACGTCGGCCGCGCCTCCCCGCTCGAGACCAGGAGCACCGACACCTTCGCTTGCCTGAGCACGGCGTCGGCGACGCCGCCGAAGGAGAGATGATCGGCCTGGATGCGATCGACCCCCATCACCACGAGATCGACGGCGGTGGTCTCGATCTCGCGCAGGATCGCCGCTTCAGGCGCCCGGTTCGCGCGCAAGGTCGTGGTGATGTCGACCTCGTAACGGGCGGCGAGATCGCTGGCGTCCTTCAGGATGCCGGCCTCCTGGTTCAGACCACGCGAGGCGCCGCGCTGCGCGCCCTTGTCGCGCGTCGTCGCGACATAGATCACCCGGAGCGAGCCTGATCCCGCCTGCGCCAGCGCGACCGCGACCTCGGCGCCGCGCTTGGAGACGCCGCTGCCGGAGACCGGAACGAGGATGTTGAGCGCCTCGGGCGTCGGCTGCTTCAGGTGCTTGCCCTTGGCCGCCACGACCGCGAGCGGTCCCTCGAACTTCGCTGCGATGTCCTCGATCCTCCGATCGAAGCGATCCTTGGCGGCAGCAACCTTGTCGACGCCGATGACCAGAAGATCGAAGCCCTTGCGCGCTTCGTCGGCGATGGACTCGCCGAGCTCCGCACGCCTTGCCCGGGTGACGACGTCGACGCTGCCGACATCGCCATCGCCATGGGCCGATACGATCTCGGCGGCCTTCTTCACCACGGTTTCCGCGCTTTCCTCTTCATCGCGGCCCTTCTCCTGATCCTTGGCGCGCTTGCCGATGTGCAGCACGGTGATTGGCAAGCCGCGCATGCCGGCGATCAGGCCGGCGATGTGGGCAGCGAAGGTGGCGTTCACGCTCTCGTCCACGGCGAGCAAGGGGCGTTCGAGATTGCCGACGAAGCCGCGCTTCTCGAATTCTTCCCGCTCCAGGCGCTCTTGCTCGTCCTTGTTCATCGGCAGCTTTGCCAGCGCGGCGCGCAGCATCGGCGGCATCGCCATCGTGGTCACGATCGCCATGGTCACAATCATCGTGAACAGGTTCTGGCTGAGCACGCCGATCGAAAGACCGATGGTGGCGATGATCACCTCGGTCGAGCCGCGCGCGTTCATCCCGCTTGCGAGGGCCAGCGACTCCCTTGTGTTCAGCCCGCCCACGGTTCCGCCGACGAAGGCGCCGCCGAACTTGCCGACGCTGGCGATCACGACCAGCAGGCCGGTGAGCATCAGCAGATGGGGATCGCGCAGCACCGTGAGGTCGGCGCTCAGGCCGGCCAAACCGAAGAACACCGGCATGAAGAAGCTCGAGATCAGCCCGCGCAGCCGCTCGTCGATCTGCCGCGTCAGGATCGGGGACTCCCCGACCAGAATGCCGGCGACGAAGGCACCGAGCACGGTGTGGACGCCGATCAGATGCGTGACCAGCGCCATCGCGCACATCAGCAGCAGGATCACCGTGATGACCGGGGCGGTGCTGACGAGATTGTCGTTGGCCCATCGAATGAGCTGGAACACGATGCGGCGGCCGATGGTGAAGCTAATCGCGAGGAAGGCCAGCGTGCCCAGCACAGCTTTCGCCACCGAGGCGATATCCAGCGCGCCGTGCGAAGCGAGGCTGAAGATGACGGCGATGATGATCCAGCCGATGGTGTCGTCGATGACGGCGGTGGCGACGATGATCTGGCCGACATTGCGGCGCATGAAGTTCATCTCGCGCACAACCACCGCGACGATCTTCACCGAGGAGATTGACAGCGCCGTGCCCATGAACAGCGACGCAACCAGGCGGGCTTGCGGATTCGGCAACAGCGCATCTGGCAGGAATTCGCCGAGCGCAAAACCGCAGGCAAAGGGCACGAGGATGCCGGCAATCGAGATCGCGATCGCGGCCTTGCCGACCTTCCTGACCAGCTTGAGGTCGGTCTCCATGCCGGTCAGCAGCAACAGCAGCAGGATGCCGAACTGCGCGATGCCGTCGATCATCGCTTTCTGCTCGGGCGTTTTGGGGAAGATTGCCTGCTGTGCGTCAGGCCAGACCCAACCGAACAGCGAGGGACCGAGCAGGATGCCGGCGAGCAATTCGCCGATCACCGAGGGCTGGCCGAGGCGCTGCATGATCTCGCCGAGACCGCGGCCGACCGCGATCAACAGCACGATCTGGGCCACCAGCAGGAATTCCGAGGGACCGGCCGATTTGCCGCCCTCGGCGCTGGCCGCAACGGTGGTGAGGACAAGCGCCGCGGGGACAAGGCCGACCGGTCGGAGCAGGCTCCACTGCATGCAGGAATTTTACCCCTTCATCTGCCCCGGCGAGGTGCCGGGATGACGGGGATAGAACCCGCGGCAGGCAACAGGAGTTCCTTGACTTCGCGGCGGGTAAGGGGCCTCAACAAAAAAACGCGAAAACAACCCCATGCACAGTAGAGATGAGGTTGAAAAGACTGGAGAAAATTTCGTCTTTGCCGAAATCTAATTTCGCTTTGCCGAAAATGCTTGCCCCGTCGGGCAAAACACTGGCATGATGGCATCATCGGCAGACTACGCGAGCCGCCGCCACTCCCACGTCATTGCGGGCGCGGCGACTTGACAGCCGAACCTTTAGCGAAGGCGGAAGCAATCCAGAATCCGTCCGCCGAAAGATTCTGGATTGCTTCGTCGCTACGCTCCTCGCAATGACGGGATTGAAACGGGCGCGCGCCTCACGCCGATCCCTCACACCGCCTGCGGTGTCCTGATCTCGCGCGGGAGAATGATCGCGGCTGCGATCGCGAGCAGGCAGAGTGCGGCGAAGGCATGCAGCATGGTGACGAAGCCGCCCTGCTCGTAGAGCCAGGCGACCAGGCCGACCGAGGCGCCGGCCGCGGTGAAGCCGATGAAATAGCGCACGGCATAGGCGCGCGAGCGCCATTCCTCGCTGGTGTATTTGCCGACCATGGCGTCGTTGACCGTGACCTGTCCGAACGCGCCCATGACGATGCCGATCGAGACCAGGATCAGCGGCAGATTGGACAGGCTCGCGGCGAGATACAGGAACGGCGCCAGCATGAAGGACAGCGGCAGCGCCACTGTCTTCAGCGAATAGCGGTCGAGCAGCCGGCCGATCGTATACTGCGTCATCGCGCCGAACACGTAGACGCAGGCCGCGATGACGCCGAGCAGCGCCGGGCTTTTGGTGAGATCGGCAAGCCGCTCCGCGAACAGCTTTGGCAGCGCCACGGTGACGGCGTTGAACGTCGTGGAGATCGCGATCACCACGATCAGCAGCGACAGGATCACGCGCCACATGTCCTGCTTGGCGACCCGCGCCTGCGCTGCCGCCTGCTTCGAGCCCTTGCGGTCCTCGTGAACGACCATCGTCGCGAACGCGATGCCGATCAGGATGGTGACGATGCCGGGGACGATGAAGGCGAAGCGCCAGCCGAGATACTGGCCGATCACGCCGGTGACCAGCGCCGACGAAGCGACGCCGAGATTGCCCCAGACGCCGTTGATGCCCATCTCGCGGCCGAGCCTGTCAGCGTAGGAGACGATCATGGCAGTGCCGACGGGATGATAGATCGAGGCAAAAATGCCGATCGCGAACAGCGCCGCGCCGAGTTGGGCCGGGGTCTGCACGAAGCCAACCGAGATCATGGAGGCGCCGATGCCGACGAAGAAGATCAGCATCATGTGGCGACGGCTCCAGCGGTCGCCGAGCCAGCCGGTGAGCAGCGAGCCCGCGCCGAAGGCGACGAAGCCCGGCGTCGCGTAAGGCAGGAGTTCCGAATAGGCCATGCCGAGCGCCGGTCCCATGATGATCACCGCGGCGGCGAAAATCAGCATCGCGTAATGGTCGATGAAATGGCCCGCGTTGACGAAACTGATCACCCGGCTGGGGCTGTTCATGGGAATCCTCTCCTGCTCCGAAATGAGTTATATGTCTTGGGCATGACGGGATGCTGCCAATGACTGTCGTCGAGACGCCAATCCTCCGGGCGGTCCGGAGCAATCATCGCTCGCCCGCGGGCGTGCATCTGGTCGCACGCGACTATCCCAAGGGCATGCGGATCGATCCGCATATGCACCGCGAGGCACAGCTGATCTATGCCGCCAGGGGCACCATGCAGGTGACGACGCCCGGAGGGCGCTGGCTGGTGCCGCCGGACCGCGCGGTCTGGGTCCCCGCCGGGCTCCAGCACGCCATCGATCTGCTCGCCGACATCGAGATGCGGACGCTGTATTTCGACTTGGCCTGGCTGAAGCGCGCGCAGCGCCATGAGGGACTGACCAAGGAATTCGTGGTGCGGGTGTCGCCGCTGCTGAACCAGGCGATCCTCGCGCTGTTCGACGCGCAAAATACCGAGGAGCGGACCGATCTGCTGGTTCGGCTAGTGATGCTGGAACTGGTCCGGGCCGAGGATTCCGCGACCTTCGTGCCGCTGCCACACGAGCCGCGCTGCCGGCGCGCGGCCATGATCGTGCTCGACGATCCCACCGGCCTGCACGACATCGACGCGCTGGCGCGCGAGGTCGGAACCTCCGCGCGCACACTGTCGCGGCTGTTTTCGACAGAGACGCAGCTGAGCTTCAAGAGCTGGTGCCAGCGTGCGAGGATTGCGGCGGCGATCCAGCGGCTGTCCACCGATGCCAATGTGTCCGTGAAGCAGCTCGCGACCCAGCTCGGCTATGCCAGCGTACCGGCGTTTTCGGCCGCGTTCCGTCAGGTGACGGGACGGACGCCGACGGAGTTTGCCACACACTCGGTGTCATCGCCCGGCTTGACCGGGCGATCCAGTACTCCGAGACGGCGCGGCTAGAAGCGAAAA
>NZ_JADPJF010000070.1:45445-48336 GCF_023073295.1 Bradyrhizobium sp. 23
AACTCACTTGGGGCGCATAGCCCCGCTAAACTTGCCAAAATCCCCCGCTTGATTGTGATCGGATTCCGCCCAAATCCCGTGTAAGATTCCCGCACCGCACAAACCCGACACGAAAGCCCCGATGGCCAACGCCTTCTTCTCCGACTTACTTACTACCATCTCCGAGCGCGGCCGCACGCTGCTTCGCCGCGGGGATTCTGCCGACACCAAGCCGGACGCCGATGGGCTGATCGAGCTCTGTGGCGCGCTGCTGTCGGGCCGGGGTGAAGCTTCCGGCACCGCCATGGCGCGTGAGGTGCTCGACATCTACCAGGACCTGGATGCGGCGGGACGTCGCGCCTTTTTCGAAGCCCTGGTGCGCGATTTCGGCCCGGATCGGGAACGCCTGTCCAAGGCGATCGAGACATGGCGCGCCAAGCCGGCCGACGAGGATGCCAGCGCCCTGCACTTCGCCTCCGAGCCGCGCCGGCAGGAGCTGATCCGCCGCCTCAACCGCGCACCCGGCGGCACCGGCGATCTCGTCAAGATGCGCGCCGACCTGCTCGACATGATGAACAGGCACGCCGATCTCGCCGCACTCGATCGCGACGTTTCGCATCTTCTCTCGTCATGGTTCAACAGGGGGTTTCTCGTGCTGCGCAGGATCGACTGGTCGACCCCGGCCAACATCCTCGAAAAGATCATCCGTTATGAGGCCGTGCACGAGATCAGCGACTGGGACGATCTGCGCCGCCGCATCGATCCGGTCGACCGCCGCTGCTACGCCTTCTTCCATCCCGCGATGGTGGACGAGCCCCTGATCTTCGTCGAGGTCGCGTTGACCGAGACGATCCCCGGCGCGATCGCGCCGCTGCTCGCGGTCGATCGCCCATCCGTCCCGATCGAGCGCGCCCGTACCGCCGTGTTCTACTCGATCTCCAACACCCAGCGCGGTCTGGGCGGCATCTCCTTCGGCAGCTTCCTGATCAAGCAGGTGGTGGAGGAGCTGCGCCGCGAATTGCCCAAGCTCGACAATTTCGTGACGCTGTCGCCGGTGCCGGGCTTCATGCCATGGGTGAAGCAGGACAAGGATTTGCCGCTGTCGGACGAGGACCGCGAGATCCTGAAGCGCCTCGACGATCCCAAATGGTTCGAGAACCCCGAGACAACGACACTGCTACGTGGCGTGATCGAACCGCTCGCGGCGCACTATTTCCTGAAGGCGCGCACACCCAAAGGCAAGCTGATCGACTCCGTCGCGCGCTTCCATCTCGGCAATGGCGCCCGCCTCGAGCGCATCAATTGGTTAGGCGATCTCTCGCCGAAGGGCGTGCGCGAGTCCGCCGGCGTGATGGTCAACTACCTCTACCGCCTCGACGACATCGAGAAGAACCACGAAGCCTACGCCAATGACGGCGAAGTCGTGGCCTCGAGCGCGGTGAAGAAGCTCTTGAAGGGCGAAGGGCGGCGGCTGTTGGATATGCGACTGTCGTAAGGGACGACCTCGGCTGATTGCGTTGGTTCGTCCACAATCTCGGTGTCATCGCCCGGCTTGACCGGGCGATCCAGTATTCCAGAGGCCTCCGTTGAAGCGCTCGCTCTCGCCACATTCGCCACGGCGTACTGGATGCCCCGGTCAAGCCGGGGCATGACAGCGGAAAGCATGGCGTGGCCGTCGCGCCCCCTACTCCGCCAGCGCCTTCATCTCCTTGTAGAGATCCGACTTGCCTTCGAAGCCGATGCCTGACAGCTCCGGCATGGTGATGTGGCCGTTCTCGACGCGGACGCCGTCGGGGAAGCCACCATAGGGCTGGAACAGGTCGGGGTAGCTCTCGTTGCCGCCAAGGCCTAAGCCGGCTGCGATGTTGAGCGACATCTGGTGGCCGCCGTGGGGGATGCAGCGGCTCGGCGACCAGCCATGAGTTTTCAGCACCTCCAGCGTGCGCTGGTATTCGCACAGGCCGTAGGACAGCGCGCAATCGAATTGCAGCCAGTCGCGGTCGGGGCGCATGCCGCCGTAGCGAATCAAATTGCGGGCATCCTGGTGGCTGAACAGGTTTTCGCCTGTTGCCATCGGGCCCGGATAGAATTCGGCGAGGGCTGCCTGCAGCGCGTAATCCAGGGGATCGCCGACTTCTTCGTACCAGAACAAGGGATAATCCCGCAGCATCTTGGCATAGGCGATGCCGGTCTCGAGATCGAAGCGGCCGTTGGCGTCGACGGCGAGCTGCGCGTCCTTGCCGATTTCCTTCAGCACCGCTTCGATGCGGGTGCGGTCGTCCTCGATATCAGCACCGCCGATCTTCATCTTCACGACGTTGTAGCCGCGATCGAGATAGCCTCGCATCTCGCCGCGCAGCATCGAGAGGTCCTTGCCGGGATAGTAGTAGCCGCCGGCAGCGTAGACGAACACGCGCGGATTGGCTTTGACGCCGTGACGCTCAGCCAGCAGGCGAAACAGCGGCTGGCCCGCAATCTTCGCGACCGCATCCCACACCGCCATGTCGATGGTGCCGACCGCGACCGAGCGCTCGCCGTGACCGCCCGGCTTCTCGTTGGTCATCATCGCGGCCCAGACCTTGTCGGGGTCGAGATTGTCGCCGGCCGCGTTCAGCAGCGATTTCGGATCGGCCTCCAGGATGCGCGAGGCAAAACGCTCGCGGATCAGGCCGCCCTGCCCGTAGCGGCCGTTGGAGTTGAAGCCGTAGCCGACGACGCGCTTGCCGTCGCGAACGACGTCGGTGACGACGGCCACGAGGCTCGTCGTCATCTTGGTGAAATCGATATAGGCGTTGCGGATCGGCGAAGAGATCGGCTTCGTGATCTCGCGGACGTCGACGATGCGGACGGACATGGGGTTTGGCTTTCTGCGGGCTCCCTCCTCTCGTCATGGCCGGGCTTGTCCCGGCCAT
>NZ_JADPJF010000070.1:48487-75770 GCF_023073295.1 Bradyrhizobium sp. 23
CGCATTCCAAAACTACTTCTTATCCCTGAAATACGGCTCGACCGGGCCGTGCACCTTGATGGTCAGCGGGTTGCCGTGGCGGTCCTTGGCGTTGCCTGCGGTGACGCGGACCCAGCCTTCGCTGATGCAGTATTCCTCGACATTGGTCTTCTCGACACCCTTGAAGCGGATGCCGACGTCGCGCGCCAGGATGTCCGCATTGTAAAAGGGGCTGTTCGGATCGACCGAGAGGCGGTCCGGAAATTCGTCGCTCATGATTGTCTCGCTCATAACAGGGTCTCGATTTGCTGCCGCAATCCTTCGGGCCGCGCGGTCGGCGCATAGCGCGAAACCACCTTGCCGGCGCGGTCCACCAGGAATTTCGTGAAATTCCATTTGATGGAGGCGCCCAGCAGGCCGGATTGCTGGCGTTTCAGGTACTCATACAACGGATGGGCATTGCTGCCGTTGACGTCGATCTTCTCGAACAGGGGAAAGGTGACGTCGTAATTGGTCGAGCAGAACGCCTGGATCTCGCTCGCCTGCCCTGGCTCCTGCGCACCGAACTGGTTGCAGGGAAAGCCGAGCACCGAGAAGCCGCGCGGGGACAGGTCGCGATGCAGATCCTCCAGCCCGCGATATTGCGGCGTGAAGCCGCATTTGCTCGCGGTGTTGACGATCAGCAGCACCTGCCCCTCGAAGCTGCGCATCGGCACTTCTTCGCCGAGAAGCGAGTTGGCCTTGAAGTCGTAGATCGCGGACATCGCTAACCTACGGGATCGATCGGCGACGGCGGCACGCCGCCCGCCTCGATCGCCTCGCCTGCGAGCAGGCAGAGATCCTCGCGATAGCGGCCCGACACGATGTGCACGCCGACCGGCGCCTTGCCGACGAGGCCCGTGGAGACCACGAGGCCCGGCAGGCCCATGAAGGGAATGGCGATCTGCGGCAACTGCGCTTCCCAGACGCGTTTGAAGGAAGAGTCGTCCTTGCGGTCGAGATGATCGGGGAACGGCAGTTCGCCGGAGACCGGCGTCAGCAGCACGGCATAGGTCTCGAAGAACAGCATCCAGTCGCGGGTCAGCGTGGCGCGGCGGGTCAATGCCTTGGCGTAATTGGCCTGGTCCATCGGCGTGACCCTGGCACGGTTGCCACGCAGGCACGCCAGCGCGCCGGGATCGCCTTCACGCTCGGCCATCTCGAGCTGCGCCTCATAGCCGTCGCCGAGCCAGAGCTTGATCTGCCACTCGACCGCTTCGCGCATCGGCGGGGTGTTCTCGATTGTCTCGACGGTCCAGCCGGCCCGTTCGAGCCGCTTGCCGGCGTCGATGACGGCGGCCTTCACCTCGGGCGCGCTGGCCAGGCCGTCCGGGTCGAGACAGAGCGCGGCGCGCTTCGGCCGCGCGGGGCCTTCCAGCGGCACCGGCACAAACCAGGGATCGCGGATGTCGCGGGCCGACATGGCCGCGAGCGAAATCCTGATGTCGTTGACGGTGCGCGCCAGCGGCCCCGACACCGCCATGATCTGCGGCCCGATCGGGCGCTCCGGCAGGGCCGGATTGAAGGCCGGGATGCGGCCCAAGGTCGGGCGCAAGCCATGCACGCCGCAGGCATAGGCGGGATAGCGGATCGAGCCGGCAATGTCGGTGCCATGGGCGATATGGCCGATGCCGGCCGCGACCGCCGAGCCCGCGCCGCCGGACGAGCCGCCCGGCGTCAGCGAGGCGTCGCGGGGGTTCTTGGTGTCGCCGTGGACCAGGTTGGTGGTGAACCAGCGATAGGAAAAGGCCGGGCAATTGGTGCGCCCAAGCAGAACGGCGCCGGCTTTGCGGAAATTGGCGACCACCGGATTGTCCTCGCGCGCGATCAGGTCGCGCTGGAGTTTGAGGCCGTTGGTGGTGGCAAAGCCCTCCTGGTCGACATTGGCCTTGATGGTGACGGGCACTCCGGCCAGCACGCCGGGGTCCTCGCCCCTGGCGATGGCGGCATCGACGGCGTCGGCCTGCTTGAGCACGTCCTCGGGCCGGTGGTCGATCACGGCGTTGAGGCTCGGATTGACCGCGTCGAGCCGGCCGAGGCCGGCCTGCGCGGCCTCCCTGGCGGAGACCTTTTTGGTTTTGACGAGATCGGCGAGGTCGGCCGCCGACAGGCGCCAGAGATCTTGCATGACTTGCTCCGTGTAACCGGCGTCTTTTAGCCCCGGGAACGCGGCAAAGCCATGCGGATTTCGCAGGGATTCCTCCGCCATTGCGACGGTGGCGAGAGCAAGCCTTAATGCCGGGTGGCGGACTGGTCCGGAATGTCCAGGAGTGCCTCGGTGAAGGGGAATTCGAGCACGATCTCGCCTTCCCGGTCGGTGACCTCGATGACGGCCTCAAGCAGGGCCGGCTGGGTGCCTTCCGATCTCAGCACCTCCAGAATCATCTGGCGGGCAACCTCCCAGGCGCGATCGGGATTGCGCAAATCCTCTCCCTCAGGATCCACGATCAGTTCGTCGCCGATACGGGTGTTGAAGAAATATCTGGGCATCACGAAGTTCCAGTTGGGTCGCCTGTACCGGATTGAAAGCTGCACTGCACTCACAACCGCTTTATCAGGAGAGGGTTCGCGACCGAATGCGCCGGGCGCAAGGCAGCATCACCAGCAAGTATCGTTCCGGCAGCATTTTTTGCGCCGCAACATGGCTTTCTCGGGAAAATTTCACTGGCGAACTTTTCCACCCGCACTAACTTAAGGATTGGGCGGATACGTCCGAATTCTCGAAAATGGAGAGCCGAAAATGGCCTGGAAAGCCCCGAAGATCGTCGAAGTGCCCTGTGGCATGGAAATCAACATGTATGTGAGCGCCACCCGCAAGTAAGCGGTTGGTGAGTTCGCGTTCTGCGCAGGTGGATCTTTCGGTCACGATGCATGTCCGGAAGACAGGATTTGTGTTTGCGTGAGGTCCACCTCGCGACATTGCCTCCAGGAGACGGATCATGCTTCGCGTCGTCGTCCTGGGCGCCGCAGCCGGCGGCGGAGTGCCGCAATGGAATTGCGGCTGCGAGGGCTGCCGGACGGCCCGTGATAACGGCCAAGAGCTGCAACGGACCCAAGCCTCGGTGGCCTTCAGCGGCGACGGCGAGCACTGGTTCTTGATCAACGCCTCCCCCGACCTCCGCCAGCAATTGAATGCGACGCCACAGCTGCATCCGAAGGCAGGCGCGCTGCGCCATACGCCGATCGCAGGCGTGATCCTGACCAACAGCGAGGTGGACGCAGTGGCCGGCCTGCTGTCGATGCGCGAGGGTTCGCCCTTCACGGTCTATGCGCACGAGAAGGTGCTGGCGATCCTGAAGGCGAACAGCATCTTCAATGTGCTGAACGAGAAAAACGTGCAGCGCCTGCCGGTCGACATCAATGAGCCGTTCGAGCCGCGGCTGCCGGACGGGGCGCGCTCAGGACTTGAGGTGCTGCCCTTCGCGGTCTCGGGCAAATCGGCCTGGTACCTGGAAGGCAAGACGCATCCGGGCGGCGACAGCGGCGAAGGCGATACGCTGGGGCTGAAGATCACCGACAAAGCAACCGGCAAATGCTTCTACTTCATCGCCGCCTGCGCCGAGGTCACCGACGCGCTCAAGGCCGAGATCGACGGCGCTGCGCTGGTGTTCTTCGACGGCACGGTGTGGCAGGACGACGAGATGATCAAGGCCGGGCTTAGCCACAAGACCGGCAAAAGCATGGGCCACGTCGCGATGTCCGGCGACCACGGCGCCATCGCGCGGCTCGCCGACCTCACACTCGACAGGAAGATATTTCTGCATATCAATAATTCGAATCCGGCGCTGCTGCCCGCTTCCCCGGAGCGCAAGGCCGCTGAAGCGGCGGGCTGGCAGATACCCGCGGACGGAACGGAGATCGTGCTGTGAATGCCGCGTCACTGACTGGAATGACCGCGCTCTCGATCGGCAAGGACATCAGGCTCACTAGCGCCGAGGAGCTGGAGGCGGCGCTGCGTCACATCGGTGCGACGCGCTATCACAGCCTGCATCCGTTCCATAGACTGCTGCATGGCGGCAAGCTCAACAAGGGCCAGGTGCAGGCCTGGGCGCTGAACCGCTACTATTACCAGAGCACCATCCCGATCAAGGACGCGGTGGTGATCTCGCGCTTCCGCGACCGCGCCACGCGGCTGGAATGGCGCCACCGCATCGAGGATCATGACGGCGACATCGGCTCCGAAGGCGGTATCGAGCGCTGGCTGAAGCTGACCGAAGGCCTCGGGTTGGACACAGCTTACGTGGAATCGACCGAAGGCATCCTGCCGGCGACGCGCTTTGCGGTGGAAGCCTATGTGCACTATTGCCGCGAGAAGTCGCCGCTGGAGGCGATCGCGTCCTCGCTCACCGAATTGTTCGCGCCGAACCTGCACGAAGAGCGCATCTCCGGGATGCTGGAGCACTACGACTTCATCAATCCTGATATCATGAGCTACTTCAACCGCCGGTTGGCGCAGGCGCCGCGCGACGCCGGGTTTGCGCTCGACTATGTCAAGGCGCATGCCACCACGCCCGAGCAACGCGCGTCCGTCTGCAATGCGCTGATCTTCAAGACCAACGTGCTATGGGTGCAGCTCGACGCACTCCAGCACGCCTATGTCGAGGGCCACATTCCGCCGGGCGCGTTCGTGCCCCAAGAACACCAAAAGGCGAGCTAAGGAACGAGCGATGGCCGAGCCGCGTCACATCAGCGTCAGCGAGACCAGCCGGCCGGTTCTGCCGCGGCACGCCAAGCTGAAATATGACGAGACGCGAAAAGTCTGGGTGATCCTGGCGCCCGAACGCGTGCTGGCGCCGGACGAGATCGCGGTCGAGGTCTTGCAGCTCTGCGACGGCGAGCGCAATGTCGGCGAAATGTCCGACCAACTCGCGGCAAAATACGCCGCGCCGCGCGAGGCGATCCTGGCCGACGTCATTGTCATGCTGCAGGATCTCGCCGACAAGGGCTTTCTCACGGAGGCCCGGGAGAAGACGTCATGAGCGATGTGCTCGGCAATCCCACCATCCCGCCCGACGCCAGCGACAGCCTCGCGGTGCTGGAGAAGAGCCGCTCGACGGCAGAGACATTCGGCATTCCGCTCGCCGTGCTGCTCGAGATCACCCATCGCTGCCCGCTGCAATGTCCCTACTGCTCCAACCCGGTCGAGCTCGACCGCTCGGGCAAGGAGCTGACCACCGAGGAATGGAAGAAGGTATTGAGCGAGCTCGCCGAGATCGGCGTGCTGCAGGTGCATTTCTCCGGCGGCGAGCCGACGGCGCGCAAAGACCTGGTCGAACTGGTCAAGCATGCGAGCGACGTCGGGCTCTACACCAACCTCATCACCTCGGCGGTGCTGCTGACGCGCGAGCGGCTGAGCGAACTTGCCGATGCCGGGCTCTGCCACGTCCAGATCAGTTTTCAGGGCGTTGAAGAAGCCCTCGCCGACCGCGTCGGCGGCTACAAAAACGGGCACCGCAAGAAGCTCGAAGTCGCAAAATGGACGCGCGAGCTCGATTTGCCGCTCACCGTGAATGCGGTGATGCATCGGCAAAACCTGCACCAGCTGTCTGATATCATCCAGATGTCGGTGGACCTCGACGCCGACCGGCTCGAGGTCGCCAATGTCCAATATTACGGCTGGGCGCTAAAGAACCGCGCCGCGCTGATGCCGACGGTGGCGCAGCTCGACGAGTGCACCCGCATCGTCGAGGAGGCGCGCGAGCGGCTGAAGGGCCGGCTCACGATCGACTATGTCGTGCCCGATTATTACGCGCTGCGGCCGAAGAAGTGCATGGGCGGCTGGGGTCGGCAGTTCTTCAACATTTCGCCGGCCGGCAAGGTGCTGCCCTGCCACGCCGCCGAGAGCATCACCGGGCTCGACTTCGAATCCGTGCGCTCCAACCATTCGATCGCCTGGATCTGGCAGAACTCGGACGCCTTCAACCGCTACCGCGGCACCGGCTGGATGAAGGAGCCGTGCAAGAGTTGCGAATTCCGGGAGATCGATTTCGGCGGCTGCCGCTGCCAGGCCTTTGCGCTGACCGGCGACGCCGCCAACACCGATCCCGCCTGCGCGCTGTCGCCGCTGCACGAGACCATCTTCAAGCAGGCCGAGCGCGAGGCTGAGGGCGAAACCAACCGCTTCCTCTATCGCAATTTCGCCGGCGGCACCCTGGAATCCGAGAATGGTGCCTGACGCCGACGCGGCCAGCTCAGTCAAGCGCGCCGATCCCTTTGCACCGCTGACCTCCGAAATGCTCGACGTCGGCGACGGCCACGAACTCTATGTCGAGAGCGTCGGCCGCACCGACGGCATCCCCGCGGTCTATCTGCATGGCGGCCCCGGCAGCGGCTGCCAGCCCGACCACCGCCGCCTGTTTGATCCCGACCGTTTCCATGCCGTGCTGTTCGACCAGCGCGGCTGCGGTCGCAGCCGGCCGAAGGGATCGCGCCAGCACAACACCATACAGCATCTGATCGCGGACATGGAAAAGATCCGCGAGAAATTCGGCGTCGCGCGCTGGATGGTGGTCGGCGGCTCCTGGGGCGCGACGCTGGCGCTGGCTTATGCGCAGGCGCATCCCGAGCGCGTCTCCGGAATTGCGCTGCGCGCGACCTTTCTCGGCACGCGTGCTGAAGTCGAGATCGCCTTCACCTCGCGCCTGTCGCAATTCTACCCCGCGCTCTACGACGATTTTCTGAGCGTGCTGCCGGTCGAGGAGCGCGCGCAACCGGTGGAAGCCTACTATCGCCGCATCCTCGATCCCGATCCGGCGGTGCATGGCCCGGCCTCGCGCGCCTGGCACGATACCGAACGCGCCTTGT
This sequence comes from Bradyrhizobium sp. 23, assembly GCF_023073295.1. NCBI lineage: Bacteria > Pseudomonadati > Pseudomonadota > Alphaproteobacteria > Hyphomicrobiales > Nitrobacteraceae > Bradyrhizobium > Bradyrhizobium sp. 23. The sequence goes on from NZ_JADPJF010000070.1 coordinate 55,310, forward strand.
CGGAGCACAAGGCGGCAAAGACACGGCTGGATCTGGCGTCGCTGAACGTGTGGCGCACATTGCCGGCGACGCCGTTCATGGAGGCGCATTATTTCGTCCAAGACAGCTTCATGACGGAGAACGAGTTGTTGCGGAACGCCGGCAAGCTCGACGGCATTCCCGGCATCATCGTCCAGGGCCGCTACGATCTGTTGTGCCCTCCCGAGACATCGCAGGCGCTCGCGAAAGTGTGGCCGGGTTCCGAGATTCGCATCGTGGAAGAAGCCGGCCATTCGCTCTATGATACCGGCGTGCGGGACGCGGTCATGAAGTCGATCGCAGATATCGCTTCGAAGATTTCGCGATAGCGGGACAAGAAAATGCCACTCGCCGGGAAGGGCATGTTGCTCACGTCGATGAATATCGACGTTCCAAATGAACCCGATTTCAACCGCTGGTACGATCGCGAGCATCTGGAAGAGCGCGTTGCGATCGAGGGCTTTCTCGAAGCGCGGCGCTATGTCGCGCACGCCGCCAATCCCAAATATCTCTCGCTGTATTCAACCGCGACGCTCGACGTGCTCGACAGTCCCGCCTACCGGGCGAGGCTCGCCAATCAGACCGAATGGTCGCGGCGGAGCATGGCGCATTTCAAGGACATGCTCCGCGTGGTCGCCCGCATCACGATCAGCAACGGTACCGGACGCGGCGCGGCGCTCGGCCTCGTGCGGCTGCGGCCGACGCCGGACAATGCAGTCGCGTGGCGTGACGCACTGCAAGAACGGCTGGCGCCGGAAAAACACGACGGCATCATCTCCATGCATCTGCTCGAAAGCGAGCCGGAACTATCAGGCGCGACCGCGGATATTCCGGCGGTGCGCAACGAAGGCGCGCGCGACTGGTTCGTGCTGATCGACGGCACGCATGTCGGCGCGGTCTCGTCCGTGATCGCCGAGCGCTTCACCGGCCCTGCCGCCTCGCCATTCCCGCTTCCCGTGTCGGTCGGCTCCTACTGCCTGATGTGGGACCTCGCGAAGAGCGACATCGCGCGCAACTAAGCCATCGGACGCATCGCAACATGCTGCACCGCCACATACTGCGCACGGCCGTTAATGCTGTGCGCGCGTAGCTCCCATGAAAGAGGGGAAGCGCGAAATTTGCCGTTGTACTTCGGAGCGGTTCTAATAAGCTAACCTAATGACGTCATTCAGAAACCAGATCGCCGCGCGTTAGCGTTCGCAAGCTCAAGAAAAGGCCGCGGGGTCTTTGAGCCTGCGCGGACAGGGTAGGAATGAAACCGACCGATATTGCGGCCCCCGACTACTTTCACAAAGTGGTCGATTGCCAATGGGCCTGTCCTGCGCACACTCCCGTTCCCGAATACATCCGACTGATCGCCCAAGGCCGCTACAGCGACGCCTATATGATCAATTGGAAATCGAACGTGTTTCCCGGAATTCTGGGACGGACCTGCGATCGTCCATGCGAGCCGGCGTGCCGCCGCGGACGCGTCGAGGAGACGCCGGTCGCGATCTGCCGCCTGAAGCGCGTCGCCGCCGACTTCAAGGACGACATCACGCAGCGCTTGCCGCGCCCCTCGGCCAAGAACGGCAAGCGCGTTGCCTTCGTGGGGGGTGGTCCCGCTTCGCTGACGGTCGCCCGCGATCTCGCGCCGCTCGGCTATCACTGCACCGTGTTCGACGCCGATGCCCAAGCCGGCGGCATGATGCGCTCGCAGATCCCGAAATTCCGCCTGCCGGATTCGGTCATCGACGAGGAGACCGGCTACATCCTGGGTCTCGGCGTCGACTTCAAGGGCGGCCATCGCATCGAGAGCATGAAGGCGCTGCTCGCGGAGAAGTACGACGCAATCTTCGTCGGCTCCGGCGCACCGCGCGGCCGCGAGCTCGACATCCCCGGACGCAAGGAAGCAGCCGCCAACGTCCATATCGGCATCGACTGGCTGTCCTCGGTCTCGTTCGGTCATACCGACAAGATCGGCAAGCGCGTCATCGTGCTCGGCGGCGGCAACACCGCGATGGATTGCTGCCGCACTGCGCGTCGCCTCGGCGGCGAAGAGGTGAAGGTCGTCGTACGCTCCGGCTTCGAGGAAATGAAGGCCTCGCCCTGGGAGAAGGAAGATGCGCTCCACGAGGACATCCCGATCCTCAACTTCCTCGTGCCCACAGCCTTCGTCCACGACAACGGCAAGCTCATCGGCATCACTTTCCAGAAGGTGAAGGCCGAATATGACGCCAAGGGCCGCCGCAACCTCGTGCCCTCGGGCGAGCCGGACCAGACCATCGAATGCGACGACGTGCTGGTCGCGGTCGGCCAGGAGAACGCCTTCCCCTGGATCGAGCAGGACTGCGGCATCGAGTTCGATAAATGGCACATGCCCAAGGTCGATCCGCAAACCTTCGTCTCGACCAACCCGAAGGTGTTCTTCGGCGGCGACGCCGCGTTCGGGCCGAAAAACATCATCTGGGCGGTGGCGCAGGGCCATGACGCCGCGCTGTCGATCCACAAAATGCTCTCGGGCGAGGACATCACCGAGCGGCCATTGCCCGACGTGTACATCTCCTCGCAGAAGATGGGCATCCACGAATGGAGCTATGACAACGACATCTCCAACGACAAGCGCTACAAGGTGCCGCATCGCGACAAGGTGATCGCGCTGAAGGACATCCGCACCGAGGTCGAGCTCGGCTATGACGTCAAGCTGGCGCTGGGCGAAGCTCATCGCTGCCTGAACTGCGACGTCCAGACCGTGTTCTCGACCTCGCTCTGCATCGAGTGCGATGCCTGCGTCGACATCTGTCCGATGGATTGCATCACCTTCACGGACAACGGCGAGGAAGGCGATCTCCGTCAGCGCCTGAAAGCACCCTCGCTGCATCCGGACCAGGATCTCTATGTTTCCAGCGACCTCAAGACCGGGCGGGTGATGGTGAAGGACGAGGATGTCTGCCTGCATTGCGGGCTGTGCGCCGAGCGCTGCCCCACCGGCGCCTGGGACATGCAGAAATATTTGATCGAGATGACTCACGCAGGTTCAGCATGTCCGACAAAAAGCCGATCAGCAGCGTAAACGACTTCGTCGTCCGCTTCGCCAACGTCAACGGATCCGGCTCGGCCAGCGCCAACGAGATGTTTGCGCGCGCGATCCTGCGCCACGGCGTTCCGGTGAGCCCCCGTAACATCTTCCCCTCCAACATCCAGGGCCTGCCGACCTGGTACGAGGTGCGGGTGACCGAAGACGGCCATCTCGGCGCCCGCGGCGGCGTCGACATGATGGTCGCCATGAACCCGCAGACCTGGGACAAGGACGTCGCCGGCATCGAGCCCGGCGGCTATCTGTTCTATGATTCCACCAAGCCGATGCCGTCGACCAAATTCCGCGACGACATCACCGTGATCGGCGTCCCCCTGACCGCGATCACCAACTCGACCTATACCGATCCGCGCCAGCGCCAGCTGTTCAAGAACATCATCTATCTCGGGGCGCTCTCGGCGCTGCTCGACATGGATCCGAAGCTGATCGAGCAGCTGATCGGCGAGCAGTACAAGGGCAAGGAGAAGCTGCTCTCGTCCAACGTCCACGCGCTGCATCTCGGCCGCGACTGGGCACTGCAAAACCTGAAATGCCCGACCGGGCTGCGGGTGAAGAAGTCCGACAAGGTCGGCGACCGCATCTTCATCGAAGGCAACAGCGCCGCCGCGCTCGGCGCCGTCTATGGCGGCGCCACGGTGTGCGCGTGGTATCCGATCACGCCGTCTTCGTCCGTGGCCGAGGCCTTCACCGCGCACTGCAAGAAGTACCGGCACGACCCGGAAACCGGCAAGGCGAAATACGCCATCGTGCAGGGCGAGGACGAGCTCGCCTCGATCGGAATCGTGATCGGCGCCTCCTGGAACGGCGCGCGCGCCTTCACCGCGACCTCCGGCCCCGGCATCTCGCTGATGACCGAGTTCATCGGCCTGTCATATTTCGCCGAAATCCCGGCCGTGATCATGAACATCCAGCGCGCCGGTCCCTCGACCGGCATGCCGACCCGTACCCAGCAATGCGACATCATCGCCTGCGCCTATGCTTCACATGGCGACACCAAGCATGTGCTGCTGTTCCCGGAGGATCCCGCCGAAGCGTTCGAGTTCGCGGCCGCGGCTTTCGATCTCGCCGAGCGGCTCCAGACCACCATCTTCCTGATGCTCGACCTCGACATCGGCATGAACCACCGGCTCTGCCGTCCGCTGAAATGGGACGACGCCAAGCAATATGACCGCGGCAAGGTGATGACCGCGGAGATGCTGGACGAAGGCCGCGATTTCGGCCGCTATCTCGACGTCGACGGCGACGGCATCCCCTACCGAACCTATCCCGGCACGCATCCGACCAAGGGCTCCTATTTTACCCGTGGCACGTCGCGTGACCGCTATGCGCGTTACTCCGAAGAAGGCTCGGTCTACGCCGACAACATGCAGCGCCTGATGCGCAAGTTCGAGACCGCGCAGGATCTGGTGCCGCGGCCGCTCCAGGCCAATGCGGAACGGCCAACCAAATACGGCGTGATCTATTTCGGCTCGACCACGCCGGCGATGGACGAGGCGATCGGATTGCTTGAAGCGCGCGGGCATCAGCTCGACCGCCTGCGCATCCGCGCCTTCCCGTTCCACTCCAGCGTGGCGAGCTTCCTCGCCGAGCACGATTTCGTCTATGTAGTCGAGCAGAATCGCGACAGCCAGCTGCGCCAGCTCATCGTCAACGAAAACGGCATCGACCCGGTGCGGCTGGTGCCGATCGTGCATTACGACGGCTCGCCGATCACCGCCCGCTTCATCGCAAAAGCCATTGGCGACCACCAGGATCACATCAAGGTGACCCCGCTCCGCAAGGCCGTGTCATGACCTACATTGCAAAGCCGAAATTCCACCATCCCGGGCTGAAGAAGAACGAGCTCGGCTACACCCATCGCGATTACGAGGGCAAGATCTCGACGCTGTGCGCCGGCTGTGGCCATGACTCGATCACGGCCTCCATCATCGAGGCCTGCTATGAGCTTTCGATCGAGCCGCACCGGGTCGCCAAGATTTCGGGTATCGGCTGCTCGTCGAAGACGCCGGACTATTTTCTCGGCAATTCGCACGGCTTCAACTCCGTGCACGGCCGCATGCCCAGCGTCCTGACCGGCGCCAATCTCGCCAATCGCGACCTGATCTATCTCGGCGTCTCCGGCGACGGCGATTCCGCCTCGATCGGCTTCGGCCAGTTCGCGCATTCGATCCGGCGCGGCGTCAACATGACCTATATCGTCGAGAACAACGGCGTCTACGGTTTGACCAAGGGCCAGTTCTCGGCGACCGCCGACCGCGGCTCGAAGTCCAAGAAGGGCGTCACCAACACCGACAACGCCATCGACCTCGTCGCGATCGCGCTGCAGTTGGGGGCGACTTTCGTCGCGCGCTCGTTCTCCGGCGACAAGACCCAGCTCGTGCCGCTGATCGCGGCCGCGATCCGCCACAAGGGCGCGTCGTTCATCGACGTCATCAGCCCCTGCATCGCCTTCAACAACCATGCCGGCTCGACCAAGAGCTTCGACTATGTCCGCGAGCACAATGACGCGGTGAACCGGCTCGATGTGCTGGTCAGCCGCGATCCGATTGCGGTGGATTACGCACCCGGCACCGTGCAAATGGTCGAGCAGCATGACGGCAGCAGGATCGCGCTGCGCAAGATCGATGCCGACTACGATCCGCACGACCGGCTCGGCGCCCAAACCTTCCTGCAAAAGCACGCCGCCAAGGGACAGATCGTCACCGGCCTGCTCTATGTCGATCCCGACGCGGAAGACCTGCACGAGCATCTCAACACGGTCGAAACGCCGCTCAACACGCTGGAAGCCGACACGCTCTGCCCCGGCTCGGCGGCGCTGGACAAGTTCAACGCCAGCCTGCGGTGATTGCCTATCGTGCCGCGGCCGGCTGCCGGACGCGTATGGTGATCTTCTCCGACACGATGGGCGGCTCGAACGGATAGTGCTTGGCATCGCCCAGCACGAGTTGAAGCGTGTGCGTCCCGGGCGGAAGCTCGAGCAGCGTTTCGGTCTGCCCTGCCCCGAAATGCAGATGCGACTTGTCCTGCAGGATCGGCTCCTTGGGATCGATGGGGTCGTTGACGTCGATCAGCAGATGATGGTGACCGGCGTTCTGGTACTCGTCGCCGGCATGGGTCACTCCCATGTTGCGCAAGCCGAACCGGACCCAGAATCCGCCGCGCACCTTCTGCCCGTCACGCGGGGTGATGAAATAGAGCTTTGCGTCCTTGGGCGCTGCCTTGCCCTGCGAAAAGGCTGCCCCCGGAAGCAATGCGAGCGCCGCCGCCAGCGCGACGCAACGAAGGATCTGCATCAAACCAACTCCACCACTTAAGGACTGAGCGCCACGCGGAATCCGTGCGTGGGGTAACGAACATTGGTGTCGTAGCCATCGCGGTTGGACGGCCGCACATATCTCGAATCGTTCTTCCAGGAGCCCGAGCGCAGGACATGAGCGCTGCAGTCCCCGCTGCTCCATGCCGAGCCGTCGGTGGGCGCGCCCTGATAGGTCTTGTGCCAGCAGTCCTCGACCCACTGATCGACGCCGCCGCCCATGTCGTGGAGCCCGAACGGGTTCGGCTTGAAGCTGCCGACTTTCGCTGGCTGCTCGGCCGCGAGATCACCGCAATCCTTGCAACCGGCCATGCCCGGCTGCAGCTTGTCGCCCCACCAATATCTGGTCTGCGTTCCGCCCCGCGCGGCATATTCCCATTCGGCTTCGCTCGGAAGCCGATACGTCTTCTTCGTCGCCTTGGCGAGATAGGCCGCATATTGCTGCGCGTCGGTCCAGCTCACATTGCTGACCGGCGCATCGTCCTTGCCGATGGCGGTGAAGCTGCACGCCTTTGCAGCGGCGCACTCGTTCCATTCCTGCACGGTCACGGGATATTTGCTGATCGAGAACGGCTTCACCGTCACCTGATGGACGGGACGCTCGGTCGGGTCGTCGTTGCTTCCCATCGCAAAGCTGCCGCCGCGAATGGCGACCATCTCGGGTTCGCGGACGGGAATCGGCGATTGACTTACCGATTGACTCGTCGATTGATTTGGCGCCGGAGCGGGCGATGGAGATGATGAAGCCGACGAGGGAGAAGGCTGCGGCGTCTGCGGCGCCGCTTCGCGCGGCGGAGGCTGCGGGCTCGGCGATGCGGCAGGAGAGGCGGGAGTGACGGCGGCCTGCTCGCCTACCCTGCCCGGCGCCTGAGCCAGAAGATACCACAGCACGCCGGCGGCCATCACCGACAGCGTGATACCCAGGAGAAAGATCAGGGCATTCTCGCGCCGCCCCCGCGTCCTGCCGACCGCGTCTGCATCCGGCAGCACTTTATAAACGCGCACGGGATCGGTGATGTTCTTGACCTTGCGGTCCCCGAGCGACTCGTAACCGCACACGACCTTGTGCTTGATCTGCTCGTAGATCGCGCCGGAGATAAAGACCTGGCCTGGCTCGGCGATGCCCTCGATACGCGTGGCGATATTGACGCCGTCGCCGTAGACGTCGTCAGGCTCCACGATGACGTCACCGAGATTGACGCCAATCCGGTACTCGATCCGGGTGTTCTTCGGAAGCGAGGCGTTGCGGCCGATGAGATTCTGCTGGATGACGATGCTGCATCGGACGGCCTCGACCGGACTGTCGAAAATCGCGATGAAGCCATCGCCCGTCGTCTTCACCAGACTTCCGTTGTGCTCGACGATGCTGGGCTGGATGAGATCCCGCTCGATCCGCTTGACGCGGACGTGCGTGCCCTCTTCGTCGGCCTGCATCAGGCGGCTGTAGGAAGCGATGTCACCGACAATGATGGCCGCGAGGCGACGAGGCATAGGGCCGTGCGAAGGCGGCTCGTCATTCCCGGATCTGAAGTTGCGAATTTCGCCCATTGCGGGGACTCCACAAACTTGCAAAGGCAGACCCCAGCCTACGACTGCCAAAGGCGATCGTCTGTGAAGGCTATCACATCGATGGAATCGGGCAATGTCCGTGGAATCGCAGGCGCCGAGTTCCGAAAGGCGAAGGCGTCACGTCGAATGAACCTTCAGGACCCCACCGACGACTAATGCCCGGCGTGGAACTAATCACCTCGCTCCGCCCTGCGATGATGCTGTCAGCTGTGCGGACGTTGAACGCGTCGCACCGGGGCTGCGTCTACAGCGTACAGCTCAGCTGCTGCACGCGAGGCCATCATGAAGTCTTTTCTCGTTGCGGCCGTCTTCCTTGCCGCGCTCGGCGGCGCCGCTCACGCCGAGGAGGCCGACGATATCCGTGAGGCCATCAAGGCCGAAGCCGAAACCTTCAACGCGCGCATGTATGCCGGCGAACCCGGCAACAAGGCCTATGCCTGCTTCGTGCGCCGCTACGATGCCGAGCATCTGGCGCACCATCCGAAGCAGAAGGTCGCCTCGATGAAGCTGCTGATCTCGGCGGAGATGGACACCGAAGACAAGCAGTTCCACAACTCCTTCCGCCTCGGCTTCAGATATCGTCACCGCTCCGGCGATTTCGATTCCAGCGGCTCCTGTCATCACGCTGTGTTCACCAAGGACGGCACCGAAATCCGCCTCGGTTGCGGCGTCGACTGCGAGGGCGGCGGCATCGGCGTCGCGCTCTCGAAGGACGACAAATCGGCGATCGTGCGGCTGGCGCGGGTCAGGGTCTGGCAGAACAACAAGCCGGACGACGATGCCGAACTGTCACTGGTCGCCGGGGCCGACGACGGGATTTTCCGCCTAGATCGAACGGACAATAAGGAATGCGCCTCGCTCGTGACCGACCGCAAGGAACTCGCCGCGCTCCGCCACAAATGATATGTGTCCGGCACAATCGAGGGGAGATCGTCATGAACCGCCGGAACATCTTGTGGAGCGCCGTCTCAGGCCTGGGCGCGGCACTTGGCGCCTCCAGCGCGAAGGCCGCGACCGAGGCCGGCACGGGCAACAAGCTGAAGGTGGTCTATCACCTGAGCGATGCCGAGAAGGTCAACTTCGTCCTCGGCAACATCCAGAACCACATCGATGGCGTCGGCGGCCCCGACCATGTGACGATCGCGCTGGTGATCCACGGCCCGGCACTGAAGGCGTTTCACTCGGCGCAGGCCAACCCTGACATTAGCAAGCGCGTCGGCGATTTTTCCAAGGATGGCGTCGAGCTTGCCGCCTGCGGCAACACGATGAAGGCGCAGAACGTCACGCTCACGGATCTCCTGCCGGGCTTCGTCAGCGCGGAGAAGGGTGGCGTCGTCCGTTTGGCCGAGCTCCAGTCGCAGGGTTATCTCTATCTGCGGCCGTAGGAGCGCGCGCTCGACATCCCCCTTGACGTACCCATAACCCCAGGGTTATGAATATATCCATAACTTGCAGGTTATGGATTTTATGCCCGCCATCGCCCACGACCTTCTGTTCAGGACGCTCGCCGACCCCACTCGTCGGGCGATCTTCGAGCGATTGTGCCGCGAGGGCGAACAGACGGTCGGAGCCCTGACAGCACTGTCGGGCGTTTCCCAGCCCGCAGTCTCAAAACATCTCGGCGCGCTGAAGCAGGCTGGTCTGGTGCGCGACCGGCATCAAGGGCGGCAGACGCATTACAGCGCCCAGCCCGGCGCGCTCAATCCGCTGATCGACTGGACCAGCCAGATGACCGGATTCTGGCAGAACCGGCTCGATGCGCTCGACGATCTCCTGAAGAGGATGGACCAATGAACGAATCCCCCACCGAAACCCGATCTGTCGTCGTCGAGCGCGAATATGCCTTTCCGGCAGAGCGGATCTGGCGCGCGCTGACGCAGCCGCATCTGATCGAGGAATGGCTGATGAAGAACGACTTCAAGCCGACCGTGGGCCACCGCTTCAACCTTCGCGGCGAGTGGGGCGGCGTGTTGGACTGCGAGGTCCTCACCATCGAGCCGCAGAAGACGCTCGCCTACACCTGGAATTTCTCGCATGACGACGCGGCGTTCGATCTCAAGAGTGTCGTGACCTTCACGCTGACGCCGGCGGGCGCAGGCACGCATCTGCGCGTCGAGCAAGCGGGCTTCAGCCCGACGCAGAAGCAGGCTTTTGGCGGCGCGCATGCCGGCTGGAAGCAGTTTCTCGCCAAGCTGGACGAGCTGCTGGCAAGGGCAGACTAGCTCGGCCGCCGGCCTTCATTCAATCATCTCAAGAGGAGGTTTCATTGACCGGAAACATGTGGGTTCGACAGATCCATCGTTGGCTGTCGATCGCTTTCACGCTTGCCGTCATCGCCAACATCGTCGCCCTGACGCTGCAAGTCCAGGCGACGTGGATCGGCTTGCTCGCCTTCGTCCCATTGATCCCATTGCTTGCGACCGGACTCTACATGTTCGCGCTGCCATATCTCGGCCGCCGCCGCGGCGCCCGACAAGAGGCGTGAACATGAAGAAGGCCGTCACCGTGAAAAACAGCAGCGCGACGAAGGCGGATGGCGCTTCGCCATCCAGGATGATCGACGGCAGGATCAAGGAGCTCGGCGACTGGCGCGGCGACATGCTCGGACGAATCCGCGGCCTGATCAAGGAGGCCGATCCTGACGTCGTCGAGGAATGGAAATGGCGCGGCGTTCCGGTGTGGGAGCACGACGGCATCATCTGCACCGGCGAGACCTACAAGGCCGTGGTGAAGATGACGTTTGCCAAGGGCGCAGCGCTGGACGATCCAGCCGGCCTGTTCAACTCGAGCCTCGACGGCAACGTGCGGCGCGCGATCGATATTCGCGAAGGCGAGAAGATCAACGAGAAGGCGTTGAAGGCGCTGATCCGCGCAGCCGTGGCGCTGAATGCGTCCAAGAAGAAGCCGGCGAAACGTTCCGGATAGAACAGCCGTTGTGGAGCCACGAACGCTTTCCTTCTCCCCTTGTGGGAGAAGGTGGCGCGAAGCGCCGGATGAGGGGTCTCTATCGACACGGGAAACGTTGAGAGATACCCCTCACCGCAGTGAGCTTGTGTCTCCGAGCGTCGCCGCCCTCTCCCACAAGGGGCGAGGGCGCATCAACGCGCATCTCGCCGTATTGCTCCGCATAGTCAGCAGCGTCAGGCCACCGCCGAGATCGGGCGCGGGCTCACGACATATTCGCGCAGCACCTTGTCATTGGCGTCGACCTCGATCAGTGCGACGTCGTAGGTCCAGAGATCGGCCAGATGCTGGAGCACGCGCTTGGCGTCGGTCTCGTTGAGCTGCGCGCCCTTGATGACATGGTGATGCAGGATCAGCCGCCGGTCGCCGGAGAGATCGACGTCGACCACCTCAATATTCGCGTCGATGTAGCCGACATCGTGCTGCCGTGCCAGCTCGCGCCGAACGCGGCGGAAGCCCCGCTCGTCGTGAATGGCGTCGACCCGGATGCCGGCGCGTTCCTCGGGGTCATCATGCAGGTGGAACATGCGGAGGTGCCGCATCAGCTTCGGACTCAGGAACTGGGCGATGAAACTCTCGTCGCGGTAGTTGGCCCAGACGTCGCGCAGCACGCCCATCACGTCGTTCTTGCCGGCGATGTCCGGGAACCATTCGCGGTCCTCGTCTTCCGGCCTGGTGACGATGCGCTCGATGTCCTGCATCATGGCGAAGCCGAGCGCATAGGGATTAAAGCCGGAAAAGCGCTGGTCATCGAATTCGGGCTGGAACACGACATTGGTGTGCGACTGCAGGAATTCGAGGAAATTGCCGTCGCTGATGCGGCCCTGCTGATGCAGCTTGGTCATGATGCGATAGTGGACGTAGGTCGCCGTCCCCTCGTTCATCACCTTGGTCTGGCTCTGCGGATAGAAATATTGCGCGATGTGGCGGACGATGCGCAACAGCTCGCGCTGCCAGGGCGCCAGCCGCGGCGCGCTCTTCTCGAGGAAATACAGCAGGTTCTCCTGCGGCAGGCCGAGCAGCTTGCGGCGGCGTTCGATGCTGAGCGCGGACCGGGTCTTGCTCTTTCCCGCCGGCACGGTGCGCCAGAGGTCGTTGAAGACCTCCTCCTCGTGCTGGCGGCGGCGCCCTGCCCGCTTCTCTTCGGCGCGGAGGTCGAGCTTCTTCTTGCCGGGATAGCGGTCGATCCCATGCGACATCAACGCATGCGCGGCATCGAGGGTGCGCTCGACCTCCACGCGGCCGTAGCGATCCTCGCATTGCATGACGTAGTTCTTGGCGAAATCCAGATAGTCCAGGATGCCATCGGCGTCGGTCCACTGCTTGAACAGATAGTTGTTCTTGAAGAAGTGATTGTGGCCGAAGGCGGCGTGCGCGATCACCAGCGTCTGCATCGTCGCCGTGTTCTCTTCCATCAGGTAGGAGATGCAGGGCGAGGAGTTGATCACGATCTCATAGGCGAGGCCCATGAGGCCCTTGCGGTATGAGGCCTCGTGATACGCAAAGTGCTTTCCGAACGACCAGTGCTTGTAGAACAGCGGCATGCCGACCGACGAATAGGCGTCCAGCATCTGCTCCGCGGTGATGACTTCGATCTGGTTCGGATAGACGTCGAGCCCGAGATCTTTCGTCGCCACCTCCTCGCAGGCATCCGTGATGCGCTGCAAGGTGTGAAAATCCCAATCGGCGCCTTCGAACAAGCGTTCCGTCATGGAGCGGCTTTCTCCTGGGCAGTGTCGCGGCGCTGAAACAGATCGTGGAACACCGGAAAAATTTCGCTGCGCTCGCTGACCTTGCGCATCGAGAGCGGTGCGCCGCTGTTGCGCAAGCGCTCGTAGAGGGTCCAGAGCGAGGAGTCGGACAGATCGAAGGCGCTGCCGCCGGACTCGCCGACCTCGAGATAGGCGAAGAACTGGCAGACCGGCAGGATTTTGTCGGTCAGCAGCATGCCCGCGAGCTCGCCGTCGGAATAGGAATTGTCGCCGTCGGAAGCTTGCGCAGCGTAGATATTCCAGTCCGACGGGCTGAAGCGTTCGCGCACGATCTCGTGCATGGCCTGCAGCGCGCTGGAGACCAGCGTGCCGCCGGAAGCCGGGCCATAGAAGAAGGTCTGCTCATCCACCTCCTCGGCGCGATCGGTGTGGCGGATGAAGACGATGTCGACATGCTTGTAGCGGCGCTTCAGAAATACGTAGAGCAGCATGTAGAAGCGCTTGGCGAGATCCTTCATGTGCTCGGACATCGAGCCCGACACGTCCATCAGGCAGAACATCACAGCCTGGGCAACGGGCTTTGGAACCGTCTCGAAGCGGCGGTAGCGGATGTCGAGCGGATCGATGAAGGGAATGCGCTTGGATTTCGCGTTCAGTTTTTCGAGCTGGGCTAGCAGCAGCAGACGCTCGTCCTCATCTGCGCAGGCAGCGATGGCGGATTCAAGCTCTTCGATCTCCTCCTTGCTGGGACGCTTGAGCGCGATACGGCGCGCCATTGCGCGCCGAACCGTCCGGCTCACCGAGATGTTGGATGGCGAGCCCGACGTGGTGTAGCCGGCGCGCTGGATGCCCTCGCTCTCGGTCTGCGCGATCTTGCGCTTGGCGAGATCAGGAAGTTCGAGGTCATCGAGGAAGAGATCGACGAATTCGTCGCGGCTGAGCACGAAGCGGAAGGCGTCCTCGCTGTCGCCTTCGCCCGGACCGGAATCCTTGGCACTGCCCTGGCCGGAGCGCTGGAGATAGTCGCCCTCGATGAACTTCTTGTTTCCGGGCAACACCATGTCGCGCGTTCCGCCGTCGCGGCGGAAACGCGGCTCGTGCATGCCGTCGAGCGGAATGGTGACCTCGCCACCCTCCAGGACGTCCTTGATGTCGCGTTCCTGCGAGGTCTTCTTGACGGCGCCCTGCACCAGGGATTTGGCCCGACGCAAGAACCGCTGCCGGTTCTCGAGACTCTTGCCGCCTGGATTCAGGCGCCTGTCAATAATGTGAATCGGCACTTTTCCATCCGCCTCAACCGGCCTGCTTCACGCGCATGTACCATTCGACGAGCCGGCGAACCTGACGCTCGGTGTAGCCGCGCTCCACCATGCGTGCGACGAACTCGCCATGCTTCTTCTCCGTCTCGCCGTCCTTCTTCGACCCGAAGGAGATGACCGGAAGCAGGTCCTCAACCTGGGAGAATATCCGCTTTTCGATCACATCGCGAATCTTCTCGTAGGAGATCCAGGTCGGATTCTTGCCGCCGTTCTGGGCGCGCGACCGTAACGAGAATTTGACCACCTCGTTGCGGAAATCCTTCGGGTTGGCGATGCCCGCCGGCTTCTCGATTTTGGTCAGCTCCTGGTTCAAAAGCTCACGATCCAGCAGCTGGCCGGTGTCGGCGTCCTTGAAATCCTGGTCCTCGATCCAGGCATCGGCGTAGTCGACGTAGCGGTCGAACAGGTTCTGGCCGTAATCCGAGTAGGATTCGAGATAAGCCTTCTGGATCTCGTTGCCGATGAACTCGGCATAACGCGGCGCAAGGTCGGCCTTGATGAATTCGAGGTAGCGCTTCTCGACTTCCTCGGGCAGTTGCTCGCGCTTGATCGATTGCTCCAGCGCGTACATCAGATGCACGGCGTCGGCGGCGACTTCCTGCGGATCGTGGTTGAAGGTCGCAGCCAGGATCTTGAAGGCAAAGCGGGTGGAAACACCGTCCATGCCCTCGTCGACGCCGGCGGCATCGCGATATTCCTGGACGCTGCGCGCCTTCGGATCGGTCTCCTTCAGGCTCTCGCCGTCGTAGACCCTCATCTTGGCGTAGATCGTGGAATTTTCGTGCTTGCGCAGGCGCGACATCACCGAGAACCGCGCCAGCGTTTCCAGCGTCGCGGGCGCGCAAGGCGCGGCCGCGAGCTCGGAGCCCTGGATCAGCTTCTCGTAGATCTTCTGCTCCTCCGTGATCCGCAAGCAGTACGGCACCTTGATCACGCAGATGCGGTCGATGAAGGCCTCGTTGTTCTTGTTGGCCTTGAAGCTCGACCACTCGGCTTCATTGGAGTGCGCAAGGATGACGCCGGTGAAGGGGATCGCGCCGATATTCTCGGTGCCGATATAGTTTCCTTCCTGCGTCGCGGTGAGCAGCGGGTGCAGCATTTTGATCGGCGCCTTGAACATCTCGACGAACTCGAGCACGCCCTGGTTGGCGCGGTTGAGGCCGCCGGAATAGCTGTAGGCGTCGGGATCGTTCTGCGCGTAGGTTTCGAGCTTGCGGATGTCGACCTTGCCGACCAGCGAGGAAATGTCCTGGTTGTTCTCGTCACCCGGCTCGGTCTTCGCGATCCCGATCTGGCGCAGCCGCGACGGCTGGATCTTTGCAACCCGGAACTGGGAAATGTCGCCGCCGAAGGCTTCCAGCCGCTTGTAGCACCACGGGCTCATCAGGCCGGTGAGACGGCGGCGCGGAATGCCGTATTTCTCTTCCAGCATTGGGCCGAGCTGATCCGGATCGAACAGGCTGAGCGGGCTTTCGAACACGGGCGAGAGCTCGTCGCCGGCCTTGAGCACGTAGATCGGATGCACCTCCATCAGCGACTTGAGCCGCTCGGCGAGCGAGGATTTGCCGCCGCCGACCGGACCGAGCAGATACAGGATCTGCTTGCGCTCTTCGAGGCCCTGCGCCGCGTGACGGAAGAAACCGACGATGCGCTCGATGGTTTCTTCCATGCCGTAGAAGCCGGCGAAGGCCGGATAGGTGCGGATCGTGCGGTTCAAAAAAATACGGCCAAGGCGTGGGTCCTTGGCCGTGTCAATCGTCTGGGGCTCACCGATCGCTGCTAGCAGTCGTTCGGCCGCGTTTGCGTATTTCATGGGATCGCTTCGACACGATTCCAGATACTCCGCCATCGACATGTCGTGTTGGCTTCTCGCCTCGAACGACTTAGCGAAAGCGTTGAATAGAGAATCGTTGTACATGATCCCTCTCCGCGTGAGTTCCGCTACACAATTGAACGAAAGCAGCGACCGGACCGTTCCTTAGCGCCACTCTCGAATCAGCGTGAGCACATGACGATCATTCGACACCCGGGCGCCTTCTCGGCGCAACGCACAACGTAGGCACAGGGTGAGTTACGAACAGGCACCTGCCTGATATTTGAGCGAATCTTTGTCTATATTGGCTCATTTCCAGAAAATGTCACTCGCTCGCAACATCCGGGCATTACCGGGGATGCGTTCATCCGGCGCCGCATCATAGCCGTCTGCGAACGGCGATCTTATGACGCTTGTGCGGCGAAGCCTTGCGTGGCGCGTTCATCTTCCTGCTGCAATGCGGTGCGTGGACCGCCGGCGGCGTGACAGTCGCGGCAAACGCGCAGCAGTGTATCAAAATCGGTCGCCAGGCCCTCCGACCGGATGACGATGCGATCGTCCGTCACACCGCGGGCCAAGCCGCGGATGCTGCAGAGCTGCCTCTGCAAGGCCGGCGTCGGCGTCAGCACGATCACCTTGCGCCCGCGGCGTTCTTCAGCCGAAATCTCCGCGATCGAGTCCCACAGCAGAAATTCATTGCCGATGCGAAGGTCGCGAATGCCATAGGGGGTGACGATCACCACCGATGCCCGCTCGGCGGGGAGCATCCAGATCAGCCGGCCGGTCATCGCGGCGAACGCCACCACGCCGGCATAGCCGACCGTCGTGTCGTAATCGCCAAAAGCGTTCCACCAGCCCAAGGCGAGCGTTGCGCTGAGCAGCGTCATGGCGAAACCCGCAACGATCAGCAACCGCAGTTGGGTCGTACATGGACCGATTTCGAGATCGTGGGACGCATCGACGCATCCGGTCGACGTGACCGACTGGGGGCTGTCTGTGACAGCGAGCGCCAGACGGTCATGATGTGCTTGCATGCTTTCCCCCAGCATGGCCATTCGCGACCGAGCCACGATGCATCAGGCGGACCGGAATCCGCTGATGAGTACTCCACGCAGCCGCTGGCGGCGAGGCGAGGCAGCTGGCGTTACACAACAAGGGCCTAGCCGATTCCTCACGGCCAACGACCTTTTACGCAACTCGGCTCCCTCTACGCGGATCGCCATGATCGCGACGGAGTTACACTGGAGGATATGACGCCCATACCCTTGATTGGTTCCCTCAAGGAAGCATGTAAGCTAGAGGATAGCGCGTCAGGACCGGCGCGGAAACCCCTCGCCCGCAGGCTTGGAGATAAATTAGCATCATGAATCCCGTCAAAGAACTGGAAAAGCACGGACAAGCCGTCTGGCTGGACTTCCTGGCCCGCGGCTTCATCGCCAAGGGCGACCTGAAGCGGCTGATCGATACCGACGGCGTCAAGGGCGTCACCTCCAACCCCTCGATCTTCGAGAAAGCGATTGGCAGCTCGGACGAGTACGACGCGCCGATCGGCAAGGCGTTGAAGCGCGGCGATCAGTCGGTCGCCGACCTGTTCGAGGCCGTCGCGGTCGAGGACATCCAGAACGCCGCCGACGTGCTGCGTCCGGTCTATGACCGCCTCAAGGGCGGCGACGGCTATGTCAGCCTGGAAGTCTCGCCCTATCTGGCGATGGACACCGCCGGCACGGTCACCGAGGCGCGGCGGCTCTGGAAGGACGTCAACCGCAAGAACCTGATGGTGAAGGTGCCGGCGACGCCGGAGGGCCTGCCGGCGATCGAGACCCTGATCGGCGACGGCATCAGCATCAACATCACGCTGCTGTTCTCCAGGGACGTCTATCTGCAGGTTGCCGAGGCCTATATCGCCGGCCTGGAGAAATACGTCGCAGGCGGCGGCGACCCCTTGCACGTGGCGAGCGTGGCGAGCTTTTTCGTCAGCCGTATCGACTCGGTGGTCGACAAACAGCTCGACGAGAAGATCGCCCGCGCCAACGACCCGAGTGAGAAGGAACGGCTCGCCGCGCTGAAGGGCAAGGTCGCGATCGCCAATGCGAAGGTCGCCTACCAGGATTACAAGCGCCTGTTCTCAGGTCCGCGCTGGGACAAGCTCGCGGCCAAGGGCGCCAAGCCGCAGCGCATGCTGTGGGCCTCGACCGGCACCAAGAACAAGGACTACAGCGACGTCCTCTATGTCGAGGAATTGATCGGTCCCGACACCATCAACACCGTGCCGCCGGCGACACTGGATGCGTTCCGCGACCACGGCACGCCGCGGGACAGCCTGGAAGAGAATGTCGACGACGCCAGGCGCGTGCTGGAAGAACTGGAGCGCTCCGGCGTCTCGCTCGATGCTATCACCGAGGAACTCGTCAAGGACGGCGTCAAGCAGTTCGCCGACGCCGCCGACAAGCTCTATGGCGCTGTCGCCCACAAGCGCGCCACCGTGCTCGGGCCTGCGATCGACCGCCAGCTGCTCTCGCTCGGCGACGGCCTCGGCAAGGCCGTGGCCAAGAGCACCGAGGAATGGCGCGCGTCGGCAAAGATCCGCAGGCTGTGGCAACGGGACAAATCGGTCTGGACCGGCACCGACGAGGACAAATGGCTCGGCTGGCTCGACAGCGCCGCCAAGGCCGACGTCGCCGATTATGAGGATTATGCCAGCCGCGTGAAAGGCCAGAAATTCTCCGACGCCGTCGTGCTCGGCATGGGCGGGTCAAGCCTCGGGCCGGAGGTGCTGGCCGAGACCTTCGGCAAGAAGCCCGGGTTCCCGAAGCTGCACGTGCTGGATTCCACCGATCCGGCGCAGGTGCGGGCAATGGAGGCCAGGATCGACATCGCCAACACCGTGTTCATCGTCTCCAGCAAGTCCGGCGGCACCACCGAACCGAATGCGATGAAGGATTATTTCCACGAGCGCGTCGCGCAGGCGGTCGGACCGAAGGTCAAGACCGGCCGTCGCTTCATTGCGGTCACTGATCCCGGATCGTCGCTGGAGACGGCGGCGAAGACGCTAAGCTATGCGCGCATCTTCCACGGCGAGCCCTCCATCGGCGGACGCTACTCGGTGCTCTCGCCGTTCGGCCTGGTGCCGGCGGCAACCGCGGGCGTCGATATCAAGACCTTCATCAAGCACGCGCTTGCGATGGCCCGCTCCTGCGGACCGGACGTGCCGCCGGCCGAGAACCCCGGCGTGCAGCTCGGCCTTGCCATGGGCCATGCAGCGCTCGAAGGCCGCGACAAGGTGACGATCCTGTCGTCGAAGAAGATTGCCGATTTCGGCGCCTGGGCCGAGCAGCTCATCGCGGAATCGACCGGCAAGGACGGCAAGGGCCTGATCCCGATCGACGGCGAGCCGCTGGGCGAGCCGGCGGTCTACGGCAATGACCGGCTCTTCATCGACATCCGTATCGAGGGCGAAGCGGACGCCGCCCATGACTCGCAGCTTGCTGCGATCGAAGCGGCCGGCCATCCCGTCGTGCGCATCGTGATGAAGTCGATCGACCATCTCGGCCAGGAGTTTTTCCGCTTCGAGATGGCAACGGCGGTCGCGGGCAGCATCCTCGGCATCAACCCGTTCGACCAGCCGGACGTGGAAGCGGCCAAGATCAAGACCCGAGAGCTCACCGCCTCGTTCGAAAAGACCGGCGCGCTGCCGGCCGAGCAGCCGGTGGTCAGCACCACCGAGGCCGATCTCTACACCGACGAGACCAATGCCGCAGCCCTGCGCGCCGCCGGCGCCAACGGCGACCTCACCTCGTGGCTGAAGGCGCATCTGTCGCGCTCCAACCATGGCGATTATGTCGCCCTGCTCGGCTACATCGCGCGCGACAAGGCGACGATCGACGCGCTCCAGACCATGCGGCTCGAGGTGCGCGAGAAACGACACGTTGCGACCTGCGCCGAGTTCGGCCCCCGCTTCCTGCACTCGACAGGACAGGCCTACAAGGGCGGCCCCGACACCGGTGTGTTCCTCCAGATCACCGCCGACGATGCCAGGGACCTGCCGGTGCCGGGCCAGAAGGCCAGCTTCGGCGTGATCAAGGCCGCGCAGGCACGCGGCGACTTCGACGTGCTTACCGAGCGCGGCCGGCGCGCGCTGCGGGTCCACTTGAAGGGCGGGCTCAAGAAGGGTCTCGCGGCGCTCAATGCGGCGCTTAACGACGCACTGAACTAAGGGAATTCCTCAAATGCAACTCGGCATGATCGGCCTCGGCCGGATGGGCGGCAATATCGTTCGCCGCCTGATGCGCCAGGGACATTCGACCGTGGTCTATGACAAGGACGCCAAGGCCGTCGCGGGCCTTGCCGCAGACGGCGCGACAGGCTCGGCGACGCTCGAAGAGTTCATTGCGAAACTGGAGCGGCCGCGCACGGCTTGGGTGATGCTGCCGGCCGGCCACATCACCGAGACCACGATCGACACGATCGCGGCTGCGATGCAGGACGGCGACGTCATCATCGACGGCGGCAACACGTTCTGGCAGGACGACGTCCGCCGCGGCAAGGCGCTGAAGGAGCGCGGCATCCACTATGTCGACGTCGGCACCTCCGGCGGCGTCTGGGGCCTCGACCGCGGCTATTGCATGATGATCGGCGGCGAGAAACAGGTGGTCGATCGGCTCGATCCGATCTTCGCCG
>NZ_JADPJF010000070.1:75857-99688 GCF_023073295.1 Bradyrhizobium sp. 23
CGCGCCCGGCGCCGGCGACATTCCGCGCACGGAGGGACGTGAGGGGCGCGATCCCCGCATCGAGCAGGGCTACATCCATGCCGGCCCCGTCGGCGCCGGTCATTTCGTCAAGATGATCCACAACGGTATCGAATACGGCCTGATGCAGGCCTACGCCGAAGGTTTTGACATCCTCAAGAACGCCAACATCGAGGCCTTGCCGGCGGATCATCGTTACGATTTCGATCTCGCCGATATCGCCGAGGTGTGGCGGCGTGGCAGCGTGATCCCGTCCTGGCTGCTCGACCTTACCTCGACCGCGCTCGCGGATAGCCCTGCACTGGCGGAGTATTCGGGTTTCGTGGAGGATTCCGGCGAAGGACGCTGGACCGTGAACGCGGCGATCGACGAGGCCGTGCCGGCCGAAGTCCTGACCGCGGCGCTGTTCGCACGTTTCCGTTCCCGCAAGGAACACACTTTCGCCGAGAAAATTCTCTCAGCGATGCGAGCCGGTTTTGGCGGCCACAAGGAGCCGAAGCAGCCGACTGCTTCGAAGCCGAAATAGCAATTAGCAGAACGAAGGCCAATAGTTCGTGACAAAAGACCCGCAAGCCAAGCGCAAGCCGGAAAATTGCGCCTTCGTCATCTTTGGTGTCACCGGCGACCTCACCCATCGGCTGGTGATGCCATCGCTCTACAATCTGGCGGCCGAGCATCTGTTACCCGAAAAGTTCTGCGTGGTCGGCGTCGCCCGCCGGGGCCAGTCGGACAACGAGCTGCGCGACAGCCTATTGAAGGGCTTGCGCCAGTTCGCGACCCGGCCGGTGGACGACGACATTGCCAAGAAGCTGCTGGAATGCGTGACCTTCGTCGAAGCCGACGCAAAGGATCCGCCATCCTTTGATCGCCTGCGCGAGCATCTGGATTCCCTGGAATGCGCGCAGGATACCGGCGGCAACCGGCTGTTCTACCTCGCGACCCCGCCGGCTGCGTTCGCGCCGACCGCGCGCGAGCTCGGCCGCACCGGCATGATGAAGGAGAACGGGGCGTGGCGGCGCCTGGTGATCGAAAAGCCGTTCGGCACCGACCTCGCCTCGGCGCGCGCGCTGAATGGCGAGCTGCTGAAGATCATGGACGAGCACCAGATCTACCGGATCGATCACTATCTCGGCAAGGAGACGGTGCAGAACATCCTGGTGCTGCGCTTTGCCAACGGCATGTTCGAGCCGATCTGGAATCGCAACCATATCGACCACATCCAGATCACGGTGGAGGAAAAGCTCGGCGTCGGCCATCGCGGCGGCTTCTACGATGCCACCGGCGCGCTGCGCGACATGGTGCCGAACCACCTGTTCCAGCTGATGTCGCTAGTCGCGATGGAGCCGCCGGCGCGTTTCGACGCCCATTCGGTGCGCTCAGAGAAGGCCGAGATTCTGACCTCGATTCAGCGCCCGAGCGAAGAGGAAGCGCTGAAGAGCTCGGTGCGCGCCCAATATCTCGCAGGGCGCATCGGCGACGATGAGATCCCGGACTATCGCAAGACCGAGGATGTCAAACCCGGCAGCACTACCGAGACCTATGTCGCGCTGAAGCTGATGATCGACAATTGGCGCTGGGCCGGCGTGCCGTTCTATTTGCGGACCGGCAAGGCGCTCGGCCACAAGCGCACCGAGGTGGCGATCAAGTTCAAGCAGGCACCGTTGTCGATGTTCTCAGGCACCGCTGTCGATCGCCTCTCCCAAAACTTCCTCACGATCGGCATCGCACCCACCGAGACCATCGAGCTCCAGTTCAACGCCAAGATCCCGGGGCCGAGCGTCACCATCGACGGCGTCGAGATGAAGTTCCGCTATGGCGACTATTTCCGGGCCGATCCCTCGACCGGCTACGAGACGCTGATCTACGACTGCATGATCGGCGACAACATCCTGTTCCAGCGCGCCGACGGCATCGAAGCCGGATGGGAGGCGGTGCAGCCGTTCCTTGACGCCTGGAAGAACGCGGGCAGCAACGGCATCGAAACCTATCAAGCCGGCAGCGACGGCCCCGCCTGCGCCGATGAATTGCTCCGCCGCGACGGCCGAAGCTGGCGTAAGTTTTCGTGACGGCGGCGAGACAGCCGAAGCTGATCGTCGAGGCCGACGCCGAGGCTCTCGCGCGAGGCGCGGCCGAACGGGTGATGGCGCAAATCGCGGCCAATCCCGGGCGCATTGCGATCTGCCTGACCGGCGGCTCCAGCCCGAAGAGGCTCTACCAGCTGCTGGGCAGCGAGGCCTGGCGCGAAAAAATCCCGTGGGAGCGCGTGCACTGGTTCATCGGTGACGAGCGCTTCGTGCCCGAAAGCGATCCCCTCAACAACATGGCGGTCGCGCGCGCGACCTTTCTCGATCGCAACGCGCCCTCCGGCCATGTTCACCCGATCCCGACGACGGCTGACGACCCTGATCAGAGCGCCGAGGCCTATGCGCGCGAGCTGCAGTCTTTCTACGGCGCGGAAAGCCTGGATCCGGCACGGCCGCTGTTCGACATGGTCTTGATGGGCGCGGGGCCGGACGGCCACACGGCTTCGCTCTTCCCGGGCTACCCCGCGATCGAGGAGACGGGACGCTGGGTGGTCGGCGTCCCCAAGGCCAATGTTGCCCCCTTCGTGCCGCGGGTCTCGCTCACCCTGCCCGCACTGGCGTCTTGCCGCGAAATGCTGTTCGAGATAGCGGGGCACGACAAGCAGCCGATCTTGACGCGCCTGCTCAATGGCGAGACTCTGCCGGCTGTACGCGCGCGCTCGAATGGCGAGACCGTCTGGCTGGTCGACCGGGCCGCGCTTCCGGAGGGAATTCGTGGCCGGCGTTGAAGCACCTTGTGCATTGATCGTGATGGGCGTGTCGGGCTCGGGCAAGAGCACGGTTGCAAAAGCGCTCGGCGAGCGCCTCGGCTGGCGTTTCGAGGACGGCGACAGCTTTCATCCCGCCAGCAATGTCGAGAAGATGCGGGCCGGCCATCCCCTCACCGACGAGGACCGCTGGCCCTGGCTCAACGCCATTGCCGACGAGATCGCGAGGGTCTGTGACAAGGGCGAGCACGTCATCATCGCCTGCTCGGCGCTGAAGCATACTTATCGGGACGTGCTCCTGCGCGGACGCGACGACGTCCGCTTCATCTTCCTGAGGGGCACGAAGGAGCTGATCGCCGCACGCCTGGCGCAACGTAAGGGGCACTTCATGCCGCCCGGCCTGCTGACGAGCCAGTTCAACACGCTGGAGCCGCCGGAGGCTGGCGAGCACGTGATCACAGTCTCGATCGACGAATCCGTGGAAGCGATCGTAGACGGCGCGGTGCGGCAGTTGAAACTGGGCGGCGCGAAACGCTGAGGCCAAACACCCAAGAAACACCCAAGGGACCGTCATGACAAAAATCTCGCTCGTCGTCTCCGACGTCGACGGTACGCTGCTGACCAAGGACAAGACGCTGACCGACCGCGCGAGGTCCGCGGTTCAGCGTCTGCACCAGGCCGGCATCGGCTTCACGATTACGTCGAGCCGCCCCGCGATCGGCATGCGTTTCCTGATCGAACCGCTGGCGCTCTGGCTGCCGGTCGGCCCGTTCAACGGCTCCTCGATCGTCGACCCCGAGATGAATCCGGTCGAACAGCATCTCATCCCCGCCGCGGCGGCCGAGCGAAGCTTGCAAATTCTGCGGGACTTCGGCGCCGACATCTGGCTGTTCACCACCGACAAATGGCTGATCGACAAGCCTGATGGCCAATACGTGGCACATGAGCAGCACACCATCCGCTCCGACCCGACCATCGTGACGGATTTCTCGCCGTATCTCGCGAGCGCCTGCAAGATCGTCGGGGCCAGCGCCGATGCAGCCGGCCTCGAAGCTTGCGAGAAGGCGATGCAGAAGGCGCTCGGCAGCGAGGCGATGGCGGTGCGCTCGCAGACCTATTACCTCGACATCACCCCGCCCGGCTTCGACAAGGGCACATTCGTGCAAGCCATGGCCAAGCGCCTCGGCATTTCAACGGACGCGGTCGCCACCATCGGCGACATGCAGAACGACCTCGCGATGTTTCGCGTCAGCGGCGTTTCGATCGCAATGGGCAATGCGGCCGACAACGTCAAGGACCAGGCCACCCACGTCACCGCGACCAACGAGCACGACGGTTTTGCGGAAGCGATGGAGATGATTTTGAAGCGGAACGAGGTCGCCTAGGTCACTGCTTCGACCGCTGCATTGCAGGCTTCTTGCTGCCCTGCCTTGCGGCCGACAGGTTATGCGCGGTGTTGACCAGCG
Organism: Bradyrhizobium sp. 23; assembly: GCF_023073295.1. Taxonomy (NCBI): domain Bacteria; kingdom Pseudomonadati; phylum Pseudomonadota; class Alphaproteobacteria; order Hyphomicrobiales; family Nitrobacteraceae; genus Bradyrhizobium; species Bradyrhizobium sp. 23. The sequence continues at coordinate 80,133 of NZ_JADPJF010000070.1, forward strand.
CGATATGAGTCAGCGCCTGCGGGAAATTGCCGGTCTGACGCCTGGCGCCTGAATCATATTCCTCGGCCAGCAGTCCCACATCATTCGCGACACCGACCACGCGATCGAACAAGGCTTGCGCCTTGTCGAGATCGCCCGCCAGTACATGGGCATCGGCCAGCCACAGGCTGCAGGCGAGGAAGGCGCCCTCGATCGGCTGCTTCTCCTCGGACACTTCGCGCGGATCGTGCCGCAGCACAAAGCCGTCAGGCATCATGTGCTTTTCCATCGCCGCGATGGTGCCGCGAATGCGCGGATCCGACGCTTCCAGGAAGCCAACGGACGGCAGCAGCAGCACGCTGGCATCGAGCAGCTTCGAGCCGTAGGACTCCACGAAGGCATTCTCCTCCGCGTCGAAGCCCCGGTTGCAGACGTCGCGATGAATGGCGTCGCGCAAGGTGCGCCAGTGCAGCAGCGGCGCCTTGAAGCCGAAGGTCTCGGCGCTCTTGATGCCGCGGTCGAAGGCGACCCAGGTCATCACCTTGGAGAAGACATAGTGCTTCGGCTGTCCGCGCCGCTCCCAGATGCCGTGATCGGGCTGGTCCCAGACTTCGGCGAGATGCTTGAGCACGGCGCATTCCAGCGCCCAGCTCTCGTCGTCGAGCTTGAGCTTGGCCATCCGCGATTGGTGGAAGGCGTCGATCAGTTCGCCGTAGACGTCGAGCTGGAGCTGCGCATGCGCGGCATTGCCGACGCGCACCGGCTGTGCGCCCTCGTAGCCATCGAGCCAACCGGCCTCCCATTCCAGCAGCCGCCGCTGGCCCCAGATGCCGTACATGATCTGCATGTTCGCCGGTGAGCCTGCCGCCGCACGCAACAGCCAATTGTGCCAGGCCGAGGCTTCCTCGGTGTAACCCGAGTTCATCAGCGCCAGCAGCGTGAAGGTGGCATCGCGCAGCCAGCAGAAGCGGTAGTCCCAATTCCTGGCGCCGCCGAGCTTCTCCGGCAACGAGGTGGTCGGCGCCGCGACGATGCCGCCGGTCGGAGCGAAGGTCAGCGCCTTGAGTGTGATCAGCGAGCGCACGATCAGGTCGCGATAGTCGCCATCGCGATTGCAGTGGCTGCACCAGTCCTGCCAGAATTTCTCGGTCTCCTTGAGTGCGACCTCCGGATCGATTGGCGCGGGCGGCTCGAGATGCGAGGGGCCGTAGGTCAGCACGAACGGCACGGTCTCGCCGGCCTTCACCTCGAAATCGGAAACCGTGGTCAGATCCTCGCCTCGGGTCTTGGCCGGTGTCCGCAGCACAGTCATGTCCTGCCCGGCGACCGCCAGCAGGGAATGATCGATCCGCCGCACCCAAGGGATGTCGACGCCGAAGCCGAAGCGGATGACGAGTTCCATCCGCATCTTCACCGTGCCGCTGACACCGCGGACCAGCCGCACGATGTCGGAGGCCTTGCCGCGCGGCGGCATGAAGTCGATCAGCGCAACGGTGCCGCCGTCAGTCTCAAAGCGCGTTTCGAGGACGAGGGTGTCGCCGAGATAGCGGCGCGACGTGGCGGTGACGCCCTCGTCCGGCGCGATCAGCCAGCGGCCGTTCTTGTGCGTGCCGAGGAGCGCTGCAAAACAGGCGTCGGAATCGAAGGCCGGCCAGCACAGCCAGTCGATCGAGCCGTTGCGGCCGACCAGCGCCGCGGTCTCGCAGTCGCCGATCAGCGCATAATCTTCAATCCTCTGAGACAATGTCGTGCGAGCCTCGAAAACGACGTCCGGAGACCCCGGCGATCAACGCCCGCCGGGTAACGAGCGTTCCCGTGTCGCGGCCTTCAAGGCTGCGACATCGACCTTCGAAACGATCTTGTCGAGCGTCACAGGCAGGCGCTGGCGCCAGTTCGGATGCTCGTCAATCGTACCGGGAATGTTGGGCTGGTCGATCACGCCGAGCAGATCCTCCAGCGACACCGCAAGCAGCCGCGACGGCGTGCGCGACAGGAAGGCGAGCACCGAATAGACATCATTGGCACGGATGCCGTTGGCACGCAGGATCTCGTCGAGCAGGCCGAGCGCATCCCAGCGGGCCTGATCGTTCTCGCCCGGATCGAGCCCGAGCGAGCGCTTCATCCTGAGATCGCTGAAAGAGCGCCAGCCGGCATAGGTCGACAGATCATGCGTGTTCAACGTCACCAGCGCGTTGGGCCGGTAGTGATCGACGGGCCGGAAGTGACCGGCATCGTCGCGCTCGAACATCATGACGAGGTAGGACCAGATGCCGAAATCCTGCATGGTCTCGCGAAAACCTTCCGGCACCGTGCCGAGGTCCTCGCCGATCACAATGCACTTATGGGCCGCGCTCTCCCGCGCCACGGTCGCCAGCAGCGCCTCGAACGGCATCTGCACATAGGCGCCGTTGTCGGGCTTGAAGCCGCGCGGCACCAGATAAAGCCGCTTCAAGCCGAGCACGTGATCGAGACGGATGGCTCCGGAATGGCGCATCGAAGCCGCGAGCATATCGGCGAATGGCACGAAGGATTGCGCCTCCAGGCCGCCGGCATTGAAGCCGGCCAAGCCCCAATCCTGGCCAATGGTATTGAGCACGTCCGGCGGCGCGCCGACGGCGAGATGACGGGAGATCGCCCCCTGTTCGTTCCAAGCATCGAAGCCGTTCGACTGCACGCCGACGGCAACGTCAAGATAGAGCCCGACCCGCATGCCGAGCTGGCCGGCCAGCTCCTTGGCCGCATGCAACTGGCTATCGGCGGTCCATTGCACGAATTCGACGAACTCGACCTCGTGCTTGTCCGGGCCGTTGCGCAGCTCGGCGCATTTCGTCTCATCCGGCTGTTGCCATTCCTGCGGCCATTCCCACCACGGCGCCGCAAAGCGATGGCGTAGCACCTCGAAGCAGGCAAAACGGGACAACAGCGGCGCGCGAGCCGCCCGGAAGGCGTCGAACTGGTTGCGGCGGACGCCGCTCGCGGTTTTCACGAAGCTGTCGAAGGCGGCACGCAAGGCCAACCATTTCAAGGCCGCCATGTCCGGATAGGGCACACGATCACCGTCGCGGAGCCGCGCGGCGGTCGCGGCCGCATCGGGGACGAGGTCGGGGGAAAATTCCGGGATCGCCTCGACGTCGATATAGAGCGGATTGAGAAACAGCCGGCTGTTCGGCGAATAGGGGCTGCAATCGGCCGGATGGTCATCGAACAACACATGCAGGGGATTGAGCCCGACGCCGTCGGCGCCCAACTGCTTCGCGAGCCGGACCAGACCGGCGAGGTCGGTGAAATCGCCGATGCCCCAATTGCGGTCCGAGCGGACGCTGTAGAGCTGCACGGCAAGCAGCCAGCCCCGGTCGAAATCGCCGCCGAAGGCCCGCTCCGGCGCCACGATCATCGGCACCTCTTCCGTCACGCCTCCGGCATCCGTCAGCGTCAGCCGGTGATAGCCGAGCGGCAGGCCGGCCGGCCAGGCAATCACGGGCTCGCGCGTCTCACCTTGCGCGATCAAATTGCCGTTGCCGGTCATCTTCCATTTGAGCGGCGGCGCACCGATCGTCACCAATTCGGTGCGCGGATGGCCCAAGGCGCGTACCACCACAGGCCCGCTGACGAAGCGGTAAACCCGCTTTTCCGGCAAGGCGTCGAGGATGGATTTGAGGGCCACGGGATCGGTGACCCGCAGCTTTCCGAGGGCATCGACGAATTCGGATTGAACGCCCTTGATCCGGGCTTGAGCTAAAAGATCCATTCGGCACGCAGCTTGCAGGCCATTTTGTGGCCGGGGGCATCGATTTTAACGAGGTCGCGGAAGAAGTTAGTCAGGGTTAACTCGCGAGCCGCGCCTGCCGTTCCCCAGGGAACCAATGACACACAAGCGGCTTTCTATAGTGGTATCAAGCGTAGGTTCCCGGCAAGGGAAACGGGCTCCTGCTTTCTTGTCAATGGCATCACCGTGAACAAGACAATTCAAACTGTCGAGAGTGCCGCAGCCGGCAGCACTTTCCTCATCGAGGACGTCTATCCCCTGATCGACGGCGGGCGCTTCCCCGTGAAGCGGATCGCGCGCGAACCGGTCGAGGTCTGGGCCGTCATCTACCGGGACGGCGACGCCGTGATCGGCGCAGCGCTGATCTGGCGACAGGAGCAGGACCGCGAATGGCAGAGCGAGCCGATGATCCCTCACGGCAATGACCGCTGGTCCGGCGCGTTCACACCCGTCGAGCCCGGCAAATATGTCTATGCGATCGAAGCCTGGACCGACGAATTCGCCACCTGGTCGCACGCGGTCGCGCGCAAGCAGCGCTCCGGTGCCGACGTCACGCTCGATGCGATCGAGGGCGCCGGCCTTTTGACCAAGGCGCATGGCGCGCAGCAGGACGCCGCCGCCGTCATCGTCAGGCGATGCGAGGACTATCTTCAGACCGGCGACGTTGCCCCGCTGCTGGCAACCGAGCTCGGCGCAGCCATGGCCGAGAGCCAGTTGCGGCCTGATCTCACGCGCTCGGCGCTATTCCCACTGTTCGTCGACCGCGACAAGGCACGCTTCGGCGCCTGGTATCAGATGATGCCGCGCAGCCAGAGCGTGGTGCCAGGACAGCATGGCACGCTTCGCGACTGCATCGCGCGCGTGCCCGACATCGCCGCGATGGGCTTTGACGTGCTGTACTTCACGCCGATCCATCCCATTGGCCGCACCCGGCGCAAGGGCCGCAACAACATGCCGGTGGCGGGCGACGGCGATCCCGGCTCGCCTTATGCGATCGGCGCCATCGAGGGCGGGCACGACGCGCTGCACCCCGAACTCGGCACGATCGAGGATTTTCGCGCGCTGGTCGCGACCTGCCTGGAATACGGCCTCGAACTCGCGCTCGACTTCGCCGTGCAATGCTCGCCGGACCACCCGTGGCTGACGCAGCATCCGGAATGGTTCAAATGGCGCCCGGATCGGTCGGTGCGGACGGCTGACGGGCCCTATTCCGATATCGTCATCCCCGATTTCGCGTCCGTCGACCGGGCTGGACTGTGGAACGCGTTTCGCGACGCCATGCTGTTCTGGATCGACCACGGCGTCACCATCTTCGCCATCGACAATCACGACACCGCGCCGCTCGCCTTCTGGGAGTGGCTGATCCGTGACATCCGCCGCCGGCATCCCGAGGTGATCCTGTTTTCCAAGACGTTCGCGCGCCCGAAGCTGATGAAGGGCCTCGCCAAGCTCGGCTTTGCGCAATCGTTCAGCTATTTCCCCTGGCGCACGGCGAAGTGGGAGCTGGAGCAATATCTCGGCGAGCTGACGCGCTATCCCGAACGTGACTTCTATCGGCCGAACCTGTTCGTGAATACGCCCGATCTTTTGCCCTATCATCTCCAGGGCGGCGAGACATGGGCGTTCAAATCGCGCGTCGCGCTGGCGGCGACGCTGTCCGGCAATTACGGCGTCTACAGCGGGTTCGAGCTGCTGGAGCACGACGCGATCCCCGGCCGCGAGGAATATCTCAACTCCGAGAAATACCAGATCAAGCAGCGCGACTGGAACAAGCCCGGCCACATCAAGGCCTACATCACGGAGATCAATCGCATCCGCAACGAGAATGCTGCGCTTCAGCAGACGGCGAACCTGCGCTTCCTCGGCATCGAAGACGGCGAGACGATCGCCTTCGTCAAGGAAGCGACCGACCCGGCCAACATCGTCGTGGCCGTGGTTGCGCTCTCGTGCCACGTGCGCGAATTCTGGTTGCCGCTCGGCGACGTCACGGTTGACGCCGGCGGGCAGCGACACCATGTGTCGGCACTCGAAAACCTCCTCACCGGCGAACAGGCCCGCATCGAATGGGGCGGGATCAGGTTGCGTATCGATCCCGAGCGCGATCCGGCGCTGCTGTTCCGCTGCCTGGCGTAAGGGCGCACGCCATGAACGTATTGTCTTCCGTCGACACCAAGAAAGCCGAGGCTGCCGAGATCGTGGACGAGCTCTGGTACAAGGACGCCATTATCTATCAGCTTCACGTCAAGGCGTTTGCCGATAGCAACAATGACGGCATCGGCGACTTCGCCGGGCTGACCGAGAAGCTGCCCTATCTCCAGGAGCTCGGCGTCACCGCGCTCTGGCTGCTGCCGTTCTATCCCTCGCCCGGCCGCGACGACGGCTACGACATCGCCGACTACGGTTCGGTCAATCCCGATTTCGGGACGATGAAGGATTTCAAGCGCTTCATCCAGGAGGCCCAGAAGCGAGGCTTGCGCGTCATCACCGAGCTCGTCGTCAACCACACCTCGGACCAGCACAATTGGTTCAAGCGTGCTCGCCGCAGCCCGGCAGGCTCGAGCGCCCGCAACTGGTATGTCTGGAGCGACACCGACCAGAAATACCAGGGCACCCGTATCATCTTCACCGACACGGAGAAGTCGAACTGGACCTGGGATCACGAGGCCGGCGCGTTCTACTGGCACCGCTTCTTCTCGCACCAGCCGGATCTCAATTTCGACAATCCGCGCGTCGTCAGCGCGCTGATCCAGGTGATGAAGCGCTGGCTGGATGCCGGCGTCGACGGCTTCCGTCTGGACGCCATTCCCTATCTCTGCGAGCGCGAAGGCACCTCGAACGAGAACCTCCCCGAGACGCATGCCATCATCAAGCGGCTCCGCCACGAGCTGGATTCCTACTCCAAGGGCAAGCTGCTGCTGGCCGAGGCCAATCAATGGCCGGAGGACGTGCAGGAATATTTCGGCCGCGGCGACGAGTGCCACATGGCCTACCACTTCCCGCTGATGCCGCGCATCTACATGGCGATCGCCCAGGAGGACCGTTTCCCGATCACCGACATCCTGCGCCAGACGCCGGATATTCCGGCGAGCTGCCAATGGGCGCTGTTCCTGCGCAACCATGACGAGCTGACGCTGGAGATGGTGACCGACGTCGAGCGCGACTATCTGTGGACCACCTACGCCAACGATCCGCGCGCCCGCATCAATGTCGGCATCCGCCGGCGCCTCGCGCCGCTGATGGACAACGACCGGCGCAAGATCGAGCTGATGAACTCGCTGCTGCTGTCCTTCCCCGGCACGCCGATCATCTACTACGGCGACGAGATCGGGATGGGCGACAACATCTATCTCGGCGACCGCAACGGCGTGCGCACGCCGATGCAGTGGAGCCCGGACCGCAACGGCGGCTTCTCGCGCTGCGACCCGGCCCGCCTCTACGCGCCGCTGATCATGGATCCGGTCTACGGCTATGAATCGGTGAACGTGGAGGCGCAGTCGCGCAGCCTGTCCTCGCTGCTCAGCGCGACCAAGCGTCTGATCTCGGTGCGCAAATCGACGCTCGCCTTCGGCCGCGGCACCATGACCTTCATCCGCCCGGCCAACCGCGCCGTGCTGGCCTATGTCCGGCAGTACCGCGACGAGGTGATCCTCTGCGTCGCCAATCTGTCGCGCGCGGCCCAGGCGACCGAGCTCGATCTGTCGCCCTGGAAGGACCGCATCCCGCAGGAGATGCTCGGCCGCACGCGTTTTCCGGCGATCGGCGAACTGCCCTACATGGTCACGCTGGGGCCCTATGGCTTCTACTGGTTCCAGCTCACCGAGCGCGACAAGTCCGAGCCGGTGACGCCGCGCGCAGTGCCCGAATTCGAGACGCTGGTGGTGCCGGTGAACTCGACCTGGGTGTCGCTGGCGCGCGAGCGCGGCGTGTTCGAGCACGAGGTGCTGCCGGGATTCCTGTCGCGCACGCGCTGGTATCCGGAGCACAATCCCAAGCACATCAAGCCGACGCTGACCTCGGCGGTGCCGTTCTGCGACATCGGCGACAACAGGCCCTGGATCGCGTTCTTCGAGGCGGCGCAGGGCGACGTCACCACGCGCTACGTGCTGCCGATGCAGATCGAATGGGTGCGCTTCGACCGCGAACGCTTCAATCCCAGGGCGCTCGCCGCCGTGCGTCAGGGGGCCCGCGAAGGGACGCTGCTGGACGTGGCAACCGAGCAGATCTTCATCGGCCTGTTCCTGCGCAATCTGTCGCAGAACCTGGTGGTGGAAGAAAACAATCTGCGGCTGGAGTTCAAGGCGACCAGCCGGTTTGCCGAGTACACCATCAAGGAGCCCGAACGCATCCGCACGATCGAGCAGTCGAACAGCACCGCGCTGGTCGACAACCAGTATGTCGCCAAGATCTATCGTCAGCTCGAAGCCGGCATCAATCCCGAGATCGAGATCGGCTCCTACCTCACCGAGATCGCCCGCTTTGCCAATACGCCGGCACTGCTCGGCAGCGTCGAGCTGGTCGAAGACGACCGTCGCAGCGCAGTCGGCGTGCTGCACGCCTATGTCGAGAACCAGGGCGACGGCTGGGGCGTCACCGCGGGCTATCTCGACCGCTATATCGACGAGCAACGGGTGCTGCCACCGGGCGAGATGCCCCGCGAGACCCAGGAGCAAGCGCCCTATCTGCACTTCATTACGCAGATCGGCCGACGGCTCGCCGAGCTGCATGTGGCTCTGGCCGCTGCAAAGCCCGGAGATCTCGCGCCGGAGCCCATTGGCTCCGCACACGTCAAGCGCTGGTCATCCGAGCTCGAGACACGGGCCGAGCGGGTTTTCGAGCGGCTGGCCGCCAGCACCGACCGCCTGCGGGAGGTGGACCGACCGCTGATCAATCAGCTCGCCGCGGAGCGCGCGACCCTGTCCGGCCGGCTCAACGCGCTCTTACCTTCCGAGCTCGGCGGGTTGAACATCCGTCATCATGGCGATTTCCGCCTCGGGCAAACTCTGATTGTGAAGGACGATATCTTCATCATCGACTTCGACGGAGATCCGCGTTTGCCGCTGGCCGACAAGCGGCGCAAGCTGCCTGCGGCGCGTGACGTTGCCGGCCTGATCCGCTCGATTGATCTTTCGGTTAACGCGGCGCTTCACCGCGCGCTCACGGGCGCCTCCGACGAACAGGGCCGTCTCACGGCTGCGCTCGACGAATGGCGCGAGCGCACCACCGCGACGTTCCTCACCGCCTACCGCGAAGCCATGACCGATCGGCGGCTGTGGCCGGAAGATCCGCAATCTGCGGCTGGCCTGTTAAGGTTTTTCCTGCTTGATCAAGCGTTCGAGGAAGTAGAGTACGAGCTGTCCCACCGGCCTGAGGGGCTCCATGCGCCGCTGTCCGGACTGCTTCGCATTCTGTCCAGTATCGAGAGCGAAGCCCATGCCTAAACTCCCTGCCGAGGCCTATGCGATCATCGAGGGTCGCCACTCCGATCCGTTCCACTATCTCGGGCTGCATCCCGAGGGCGACAAGAGCGTGGTGCGCGCGTTTCTTCCCGATGCTTCCAACGTCGAGGCGGTGGGCGAGCACGGCGAGGTGGCGAAGCTCGATCGCGTCCATGATGCCGGCCTGTTCATCGGCGCTCTGCCGAACGGCGCGAAGCACTACCAGCTCCGCGCGAAGTTCGGCGACAACGTCATCGAATTCGAGGACACCTATCGCTTTCCGCCGATCCTGACCGATTTCGACCTCTATCTGCTCGGCGAAGGCACCCACCAGCGCCTTTACGACAAGCTCGGCGCGCATCCGATGCGGCTCGAAGGCATCGATGGCATCGGCTTCGTGGTGCTGGCGCCCAACGCCCGGCGTGTCTCCGTGGTCGGCGACTTCAATTTCTGGGACGGACGGCGCCATCCGATGCGGGTGCGCGGCGCGGGTTATTGGGAATTGTTCATCCCGCACGCCAAGGCCGGCGACCACTACAAGTTCGAAATTATCGGACCGCATGGCCATCTGCTTCCGCTGAAATCCGATCCGATGGCCTTTGCAAGCGAGGTGCGCCCGAAGACCGCTTCCATCGTGTTCGACGAAGCGCATCTGCCGCGGCCGCGACCGGCGCCCGACGGCATCAACGCGTTGTCCGCGCCGATGTCGATCTACGAGGTCCATCTCGGCTCATGGCGGCGCAAGAACGGCAATGAATGGCTGACCTATCGCGAGCTGGCCGAGCAGCTGCCGGCCTACGCCCGCGACATGGGCTTCACCCATCTCGAATTCCTCCCCGTCAGCGAGCATCCTTTCGACGGCTCGTGGGGCTATCAGCCGACCGGGCTGTATGCGCCGACCAGCCGCTTCGGCACGCCGGAGGATTTTGCCGCGCTGGTCGATGCCTGCCACCGCGAGGGCGTCGGCGTGCTGCTCGACTGGGTGCCCGGCCACTTCCCGGACGATCCGCACGGGCTCGGCAGCTTCGACGGCACAGCGCTGTACGAGCACGCCAATCCGCTCCAGGGCCGGCATCTCGATTGGGGCACGCTGATCTACAATTACGGCCGCACCGAAGTGACGAACTTCCTGGTCTCGAACGCGCTGTTCTGGCTCGAGCGCTACGCGATCGACGGACTGCGAGTCGATGCCGTCGCATCCATGCTCTACCTCGACTACAGCCGTCCGCCCGGGGCGTGGATTCCGAACCAGCATGGCGGCCGGGAGAACATCGAGGCGATCGCATTCCTGCGCCGCTTCAACACCGAGCTGTTCGCGCGTTTCCCGCAGGCGACCACGGCCGCCGAAGAGTCCACCGCCTGGCCGCAGGTCTCGCGCCCGGTCGAATTCGGAGGGCTCGGCTTCGGCTACAAGTGGAATATGGGCTGGATGCACGACACGCTGAACTACATCAGCAAGGACCCGATCCACCGCAAGCATCATCACGGCGACATCCTGTTCGGCCTGCACTACGCCTTCTCGGAGAACTTCGTCCTGCCGCTGTCGCACGACGAAGTCGTGCACGGCAAGCGCTCTATCCTCGGGCGCATGCCCGGCGACGAATGGCAGCGCTTCGCGAATTTGCGCGCCTATTACAGCTTCATGTTCGGCCATCCCGGCAAGAAGCTGCTGTTCATGGGCGCCGAGATCGCGCAAAGCCGAGAATGGAATCACGACCAATCGCTCGACTGGCACTTGCTCGAGTACAAGCCCCATTCAGGCATCCAGGCGTTGATCCGCGATCTCAACCGGCTCTATCGCGCGGTGCCCGCCCTGCACCAGATGGACTGCGAGCAGGCCGGCTTCGAATGGCTGATCACCGACGACGCCAACCGCAACGTGTTCGCCTGGCTGCGCAAGGGATTTGACGAGCACGCCCGGTGCATGGTGATCGTCAACTTCTCACCCAATGTCTATCGCAATTACCGCGTTCGCGCGCCGTTCGGTGGCAAGTGGAAGGAAGTGTTCAACTCGGACTCCGCCCATTACGGCGGCAGCAATGTCGGCAACATCGGCGAAGTCCACGCCGTCAATGGCGAGCTCCGCCTCACCATTCCGCCGCTCGCCGCGATCTTCCTCGTTCCGGAAAGCTGAACGATGCGCCTGACTGCTGGATCGCCCGCACGCCTCGGCGCAAGCTGGGACGGACGCGGCACCAATTTCGCGCTGTTCTCCGCCAACGCGCAGAAGGTCGAGCTGTGCCTGTTCGACATGCAGGGCCGCCGCGAACTCGAGCGCGTCGAGCTGCCGGAGCGCACCGAGGATGTCTGGCACGGCTATCTCAACGACGTCTCGCCCGGCCAGCTCTACGGCTACCGCGTGCATGGCCCCTACGAGCCGGAGCACGGCCACCGCTTCAATGCCAACAAGCTCGTGCTAGACCCCTATGCCAAGCGGCTTTCCGGGCGGCTGGTCTGGAGTGACGCGCATTTCGCCTATCGCACCGGAAGCCCGCGCGAAGACCTGTCGTTCGACCGGCGCGACAACGCGCGCGGCATGCCGAAGGCCGTCGTCGTCGACGAGACCTTCAACTGGGGCCGCCGCGAGATCCGGCCCAACATTCCCTGGGAAGATACCATCATCTACGAGGCCCACGTCAAGGGACTGACACAGAAGCGCGACGACGTGCCGCCGAATTTGCGCGGCACCTATGGCGGCCTGTCCTCGCCCGCGATGATCGAGCACCTGAAGAAGCTCGGCGTCACCACGGTAGAGCTTCTGCCGGTGCACAGCTTCGTCGACGACCGCATCTTGGTGGAGAAGAAGCTCGTCAACTACTGGGGCTATAACACCCTGTCCTTCTTCGCGCCCGAGCAGCGCTACGCCCAGGACAACGCTCTCGATTCCTTCCGCACCACGATCGCACGTCTGCACGATGCCGGCATCGAGGTGATGCTCGACGTCGTCTACAATCACACCGCCGAGGGCAATCATCTCGGTCCGACGCTGTGCTATCGCGGCATCGACAACGCCTCCTATTACTGGCTGAACCGCGAAAACCCGCGCTACTACGACGATTTTACCGGCTGCGGCTCGTCGGTGAACCTCACCCACCCGCGCGTGCTGCAGATGGTGATGGATTCACTGCGCTACTGGGTCGAGGTCTGCCACGTCGACGGCTTCCGTTTCGACCTCGCCACCACGCTGGCCCGCGGACCGAACGGTTATGATCGAGGCAGCTCGTTCCTGACCGCGATCCGCCAGGACCCGGTGCTGGCGAGCGTCAAGCTCGTCGCCGAACCCTGGGATCTCGGCCTTGGCGGCTATCAGGTGGGCGCATTTCCCTCGCAATGGTCGGAGTGGAACGACCGTTACCGCAGCGCCATGCGCCGCTACTGGAGCGGCGAAGGCAGCCTGATCGGCGATATCTCCAGCCGCATGACGGCGTCCTCCGACCTGTTCAACCACGACGGACGGCGGCCGCGCGCCAGCATCAACCACATCACCGTGCATGACGGCTTCACCCTGGCCGATCTCTTCAGCTACAACGAGAAGCATAACGAGGCCAACGGCGAGGACAATCGCGACGGCTCCAACGACAACCACAGCAACAATTGCGGTGTCGAGGGTCCGACCGACGATCCCCAAATCGTCAGCTTGCGCCGGCAGCTTCGCAAGAACGTACTGGCCTGCCTCATGCTGGCGCAGGGCATTCCGCTGATCCTCGCAGGCGACGAGGTCGGGAATTCGCAATCAGGCAACAACAACGCCTATTGCCAGGACAACGAGGTGGGCTGGGTCGGCTGGGACAATCTCGGCAAGGACGGCGACGACATGGTCGGTTTTGTCGCCGAACTCGCCGATATCCGCAGCCGGTTCTCGCAGCTTCGCAGCCATCGCTGGCTCGACGGCCGCCCCAAGGACGGCATCTCCTATGGCGCGCTGTGGCTGACGCCGGCCGGCGACGAAATGACGGAAAGCGACTGGAAATTCCCGGAAGGGCGGTTCCTCTCCTATGTGATGGGGCCGATGGAACCGGGCAGCGCCGCGATCTTTATCGTACTCAACGCAGCCCCCGAAGAGATCGCATTCAAATTGCCAAAAATGACTGAATACAAGAGCTGGCAGCAGATCCTGAACACGACCGACGCCAAGCTGAATACGATCGACTTCCAGCCCGGGAGCGACAGCAAGGCGCCGCCGCGCTCCGTGATCGCTTTCGCGGGGGCGCTATGAGGCCATCCTTCGGGGCGAGGCCGACGAAGGACGGCGTATCGTTCCGGCTGTGGGCGCCTGCCGCGCGCCGTGTCGATCTCCTGCTCGACAGACGACACGCGATGCAGCGCCGGCAGGATGGCTGGTATGTCGCCGAGATTGCCAATCTGCCCGTCGGCAGCAACTACAAATTCAGGATCGATGACGAGATCGACGTGCCCGATCCGGCGTCTGCATTCCAACCCGACGACGTGTTCGGCCCGAGCGAGGTGATCGATCATGACGCCTTCGCCTGGCGCGCATCCGATTGGCGCGGCCGCCCGTGGGAAGAGACGGTGCTGATCGAGACGCATGTCGGCACCTTCACTGCGGAAGGCACCTATCGTGCCATGATCGACAAGCTCGATCATCTCGTCGCGACCGGCATCACCGCGATCGAACTGATGCCGCTGGCTGACTTCGCCGGTCGCCGCGGCTGGGGTTATGATGGCGTGCTGTGGTACGCGCCCGACAGCGCCTATGGTCATCCCGATGAATTGAAGACGCTGATCGACGAAGCCCATCTGCGCGGGCTGATGGTGTTCCTCGACGTCGTCTACAATCATTTCGGCCCCGAGGGAAATTACCTCGGCCGCTACGCGCCGGCCTTCTTCACCGACGCGCACACGCCATGGGGCAGTGCGATCGATTATCGCGTGCCGCAGGTTCGCGCTTTTGCCGTCGAGAACGCGCTGTCGTGGCTCAGCGACTATCGCTTCGACGGCCTGAGGCTCGATGCCGCCAATCACATCATGGCGATCCCCGGCGAGCAATCGATGCTGCAAGACCTTAGCCTCGCCGCGGGCGAGCTTGCCAAGGCGACGGAGCGCCATATCCATCTCGTGCTGGAGAACGGCGACAACCGCGCGAGCCTGCTCGACGCGGCGCAGGAGCCTCCGAACGGCAAATATCGCGGCCAGTGGAACGACGACTACCACCACGTCTGGCACGTGATGCTGACGGGCGAACTCGCCGGCTATTATGCGGACTATCAAACGCCGCGGCTCGATCTCGCACGCGCGCTCGCCTCCGGCTTCGTCTATCAGGGCGAGATCTCGGAATTCTGGGGCAAGAAGCCGCGGGGCGAGAACAGCGGCGAGCTGCCGCCGGCAACCTTCGTCAACTTCCTGCAGAACCACGACCAGATCGGCAACCGGCCGCTTGGCGACCGGCTCGAAAGCCTGGCATCGCCCGAGCAGATCGAAGCCGCACTCGCGGTGACCCTGCTCGCACCGATGGTGCCGATGCTGTTCCAGGGCGAGGAGTGGGGCTCCATCGCGCCCTTCCCGTTCTTCTGCGACTTCCAGGGCGGACTGGCTGATGCCGTCCGCAAGGGGCGCAGGCAGGAATACGCCTGGGCCTATGAAAAGTACGGCGACGAGGTGCCCGACCCGCTCGATCCGGCAACACTGCAATCGGCCGTGCTCGACTGGACCGACCACACGCCGGAGCAGGATGCGCGTCTCGCGCTGGTGCGGGAGCTGCTCGCACTCCGCCACAAGGAGATCGCGCCACGACTGAAAGGTGCGCGCTTCGGTGATGCCGCCGTGGCCGATAGCGGCCTGCTCACCGCACATTGGCACATGGGAGATGGCGCGACGTTGCGCCTCGTGGCCAATCTCTCCGACAAGGACATCGCGTGTTCCGACGGCGGTGTGGGGACCCTGATCTGGGGCGGCGCAACCGGCGACCGGCTTGCGCCCTGGTCGGTGGTCTGGCGCCTCGGAGGTTGAGATGCCTCCAGCCATTCCTCTCGCAACCTACCGGCTTCAGCTCACCGCGGATTTCGACTTCGACAAGGCCGCCGCGGTGGTGCCCTACCTGAAGGCGCTGGGAATCACGCATCTCTACACCTCGCCGGTGATGAAGGCCCGCAAGGGCTCGACGCACGGCTATGACACCGTCGACCACAGCCAGTTCAATCCGGAGCTCGGCGGCGAGGCCGGCTTCGCGCGGCTGAGCGAGGCGCTGACGCGACACGACCTCGGCCTCATCATCGACTTCGTACCGAACCATGTCGGCGTGCACTTCGCCGACAATCCCTGGTGGCTGGACGTGCTGGAATGGGGCCAGGCCTCGCCGCACGCCGTCTCCTTCGATATCGACTGGGATCAACTGGCCTTCCGCGCCCGCGGCGGCGTGCTGCTGCCGATCCTCGGAGCGTCCTATGGCGAAGCGCTCGAGAGCGGCGATATCGAGCTGCGCTACGATCCCAACGAAGGTAGTTTTTCCGCCTGGTATTTCGAACATCGATTGCCGATCGCGCCGGAGCGCTATGGCGAGGTGCTGCGGATGATCGTGAAGGACGCCGACGCCGCCGAGACCGAGACGGGCAAGCGCCTGCTGTCGCTCGCGGCGCGCTACACGGGACTGCGCCGCCCCAACCGCAAGGAAGCACCCGGCTTCAAGGCGGAGCTCAGGGAGATCGCAGGCAGCGCCGATATCATCGGGCGCGGCCTCGGCGCCTATCGCGCGGCCAAGGACCGTCCCGCGCAGACGCTGGCGCTGCATCATTTGCTGGAGCGCCAGCACTACAAGCTGGGGCACTGGCGGCTTGCCTCCAGCGACATCAACTATCGACGTTTCTTCGACGTCAACGGGCTCGCCGGCATGCGCGTCGAGGATCCCGGCACGTTCGCCGCCACGCACCGGCTGGTGAAGCAACTCATTGCCGACGGCAAACTGCAAGGCATCCGGCTCGATCATATCGACGGCCTGCGCGATCCCGCGCAATATTGCCAGCGGCTGCGCCGGCTGGTGCGCGACGCTCAGGGCACCACAAAGCCGTTCTATACGGTGATCGAGAAAATCCTGTGCGAGCACGAGCGCCTGCCGCATTTCGCCGGCGTCCAGGGCACCACCGGCTATGAGTGGATGAACGCCATCACTCACGTTCTGGTCGACGCCAAGGGGCTGGAGGCCATGGACGAGACCTGGCGACAGATCAGCAACCGGCCGCCGCGGCTCGCGCCTTACGTCAAGGATGCCAAACGGCGCGTGCTGGAGACGCTGCTGACCAGCGAATTCACGGTTCTGACGCGCCTGCTTGCGCGCATCGCCAACGGGCACTACTCGACCCGCGACTTTTCCGCCGACAGCCTGCGGCAGGCGCTCGAGCTCTATGTGCTGCATTTCCCGGTATACCGCACCTACCTCACGACAGGCGCGCCGACGGCGAACGATCGCAAGCTGATCGACGACACCATCGAGCAAGCGCGCCGGGAATGGTTCGCCGCGGACGAAGGCATTTTCGACTTCCTGCGCGACGCGCTCACCATGGACCTGCTCAAGCCTGGCCGTCCCCCGCACAGCGCCCCGCGGGTGCGCCGCTTTGCGCTGAAGGTGCAGCAATTCACCGGGCCGATGATGGCGAAGTCGCTGGAGGACACCGCCTTCTATCAATTCCACCGGCTGCTCGCCCTAAACGAGGTCGGCGGCGATCCCGCGAGCAAGGGCCTCACCATTCCCGCTTTCCACGACACCATGCAGGCCCGCGCCAGGGAATGGCCGCAAGGGATGACGGCGACCGCCACGCACGACACCAAACGTGGCGAGGACGCCCGGGCGCGGATCGCGGCCTTAAGTGAAATTCCCGGCGAATGGACCAGCGCCGTGGCACGCTGGAAAGTCCTGAACGCACCGCACCTCGCGCTCGACGGCAATCTGCGCGCTCCGTCGGCCACGTTCGAATACATGCTCTACCAGACCCTGCTCGGCGCCTGGCCGCTCGTGGAGCCGGCCGATGCCGGTTTCGTCGCGCGTATCCAGGCCTATGCGCTCAAGGCCGCGCGCGAGGGCAAGGAGGAGACCAGCTGGCTCAACCCGCACGAGGCCTATGAGAACGGCGTCAAGAGCTTCATCGCGAAGATCCTCGATCCCGCGCAATCAGGCGAATTCCTGGAGGCGCTGAACACGCTGGCTCGCCGCGTCGCGCTGCTCGGCGCGCTGAACGCGCTGAGCCAGCTCACGCTCAAGGCGACACTGCCGGGCGTGCCCGACTTTTACCAGGGCACCGAATTCTGGGATCTGTCGCTGGTCGATCCCGACAACCGCCGCCCGGTGGATTTTTCCGCGCGACACGCGGCGCTGGGCACGCTGGACAACCCGGATTGGAATCACCTGATCAAGAGCTGGCCGGACGGTCAGCTCAAGCTGGCCTGGACGCGGCACCTGCTCAAGCTGCGCAACGAGCTGCCCGACGTCTTCGCGCGAGGTGACTACCAGCCGCTTCAGGTGCGGGGCGCACATGCCGACCATGTCGTAGCGTTTGCCCGCCGCCACGGCCGGGCTGCGGCGATCGTCGTGGTCGGGCGCCAGTTCGCATCTTTCACGCAAGCAGGCCGCGAATGGCCGGCGTTCGATGGGGCCGACGCCACTATTGACGTCACGGGCTATAATGTGCCGGGTTTCGCCGGCAACGATCTGCCGCTCGCGCAGGCGCTTCGCGGTTTTCCCGCTTCGGTCATCCCCGCGCGCCCAGCGGGCGCGGCGAAGCCGGTGCGACAGCGCACCCGCGCTTGAACGCTAGCTTTTCCCGTCCTTGCCCAACAGCAGCTGGCCGCGCTTGCGAATCGTGGCCTGCGCCATCTCCGCAAAGCGCTGCAATAGCCAGGGCAGCACCACCTGCACCTTGACATGGTCGTCGGCGACGTCGACCTGCCCCGTCGCGATCTGCCCGAGCGCGCGGATGCGGAAATTCATGCTGTCGCCGCTCCAGCTCTCCTCCTCGACCTGCATCACGGGAATGCTCGCCGCAGCGCGGCCTAGCCCAGTCTTGAGCCGGCGCACCGCCTCCTCGCGGCCCAAGCGGTGGGGAATGGAGACGACAAGCGGTGCTGACATGGCTCTGCCCGGTTAGTGATTGAACCTCACATAGTCATGCCCGGCGGTACCACAAAGGTTCCATGCAAGTTGCGCGTGCACCCGGTGTTTCATTGGCGGAACTTTAGAACCTGCGGCAAGTTGCCCTCGCACCACGGGACAGGTTGCAAACGACCCTTCTAACGAAGGGCTGGAGGAGATTTCCGCATGTCTATCGGTACGATCATTCTGATCATTTTGGTCATCGCGCTGCTCGGCGGCTTCAGCGGCATCGGCGGCGGCCCGTTCTACGGCACCGGCTATTACGGCGGCGGCGGTCTCGGGCTCGTCATCGTGATCCTGCTGATCCTGCTCCTGCTGGGACGGATCTAGCCACCAAACGAAGATCTAGTAGGGTGGGCAAAGGCGCAATGCGCCGTGCCCACCTTTTTGCTCGGCTGAGAGAAGATGGTGGGCACGCTTCACTTTACCCACCCTACTTCGTTTTCCCGGCGAGCTTCTTGATCGCCGCCTTGATCGACGCGGCTGCATCGTCATAACCATCCCACGCCTTCGATCGCGCCAGCAAGCCGGGCACCGTCCGCACCGTGTACCGCTTCGGATCGAGGTCGCTCTTCACCTGCGCCCACGTGACCGGCATCGACACAGTCGCACCATCTCGCGCACGCGGCGACAGCGGCGCCACCGCCGTCGACATCCGATCGTTGCGCAGATAGTCCAGGAAGATCTTTCCGTTGCGCAGCTTCTTCGACATGTTGAGCAGATAGCGCTCGGGAGCGTCGTCCGCCATCCACTGGCAGACGCCTTGCGCGAAGGCCTTGGCCTCCTTCCAGCTCACCTGGTCGCGCGCGCCGTGACGCAGCGGGACCACGACGTGCAGACCTTTGCCGCCGGTGGTCTTGCAGAAGCTTTCCATGCCGATGTCGGTCAGCCGCTGCCGCATCTCCTTGGCGGCCTCAACGACCTCGGCGAAGACGACGTCGGGCGCGGGATCGAGATCGAACACCAGCCGGCCCGGGGTATCGTAGGCGTAGGGCGCGCAATTCCAGGGATGCAGCTCGACGCCGCCGATCTGCGCCACGGCCGCGAGCCCTTCGATGCGGTCGATCTGCAAATAGGGCTTGCGGTCGCCGGAGACCCGCGCGAGCTCCAGAAGGTTCGAGGTGCCCTGCATGGCGTGGCGCTGGAAGAAGCATTCGCCCTTGATGCCGTCAGGGGCGCGGATCAGCGAGCACGGCCGGCCCTTGAGATGCACGATCATCCATTCGCCGACGGCTTCGAGGTAGCGCGCGAGATCCAGCTTGGTAACGGGATCGCCATT